>NZ_CP054151.1:1185000-1557722 GCF_021310995.1 Agrobacterium vaccinii
AGCCCCGTAGACGTAGAACAGGCATTGTCCTTGAGTAGGGCGGGACACGTGAAATCCTGTCTGAACATGGGGAGACCACTCTCCAAGCCTAAGTACTCGTGCATGACCGATAGCGAACAAGTACCGTGAGGGAAAGGTGAAAAGCACCCCGACGAGGGGAGTGAAATAGAACCTGAAACCGGATGCCTACAAGCAGTCGGAGCTCGAAAGAGTGACGGCGTACCTTTTGTATAATGGGTCAACGACTTAGTGTAGCAAGCAAGCTTAAGCCGGTAGGTGTAGGCGTAGCGAAAGCGAGTCTGAATAGGGCGTTTAGTTTGTTGCATTAGACCCGAAACCGAGTGATCTAGCCATGAGCAGGCTGAAGGTTGGGTAACACCAACTGGAGGGCCGAACCCATATCTGTTGCAATAGATTGGGATGACTTGTGGCTAGGGGTGAAAGGCCAATCAAACTCGGAAATAGCTGGTTCTCCGCGAAAACTATTTAGGTAGTGCGTCGATCGAATACCCTCGGGGGTAGAGCACTGGATGGGCTATGGGGACTCACCGTCTTACTGATCCTAACCAAACTCCGAATACCGAGGAGTACTAATCGGCAGACACACGGCGGGTGCTAACGTCCGTCGTGAAGAGGGCAACAACCCTGACCTCCAGCTAAGGTCCCCAAGTCATGGCTAAGTGGGAAAGGATGTGAGGATCCCAAAACAACCAGGATGTTGGCTTAGAAGCAGCCATCATTTAAAGAAAGCGTAACAGCTCACTGGTCTAAATAAGGGTCTTTGCGCCGAAAATGTAACGGGGCTAAAGCCATGCACCGAAGCTGAGGATAAGACAGTCGTAGTGGCTGTTTTGTGGTAGCGGAGCGTTCCGTAAGTCTGTGAAGGCGGACCCGTGAGGGCTGCTGGAGATATCGGAAGTGCGAATGTTGACATGAGTAACGATAAAGGGAGTGAGAGACTCCCTCGCCGAAAGACCAAGGGTTCCTGCTTAAAGTTAATCTGAGCAGGGTTAGCCGGCCCCTAAGACGAGGCGGACACGCGTAGTCGATGGGAACCACGTTAATATTCGTGGGCCTGGTGGTAGTGACGGATCTCGTGTGTTGTACATTCTTATTGGATTGAATGTGCGGCGAAGAGGTTCCAGGAAATAGCTCCACCGTATAGACCGTACCCGAAACCGACACAGGTGGTCAGGTAGAGTATACCAAGGCGCTTGAGAGAACTATGTTGAAGGAACTCGGCAAATTGCACGCGTAACTTCGGAAGAAGCGTGACCCCATGGTACGCAAGTATGATGGGGTGGCACAGACCAGGGGGTAGCGACTGTTTATCAAAAACACAGGGCTCTGCGAAGTAGCAATACGACGTATAGGGTCTGACGCCTGCCCGGTGCTGGAAGGTTAAAGGGAGGGGTGCAAGCTCTGAACTGAAGCCCCAGTAAACGGCGGCCGTAACTATAACGGTCCTAAGGTAGCGAAATTCCTTGTCGGGTAAGTTCCGACCTGCACGAATGGCGTAACGACTTCCCCGCTGTCTCCAACATAGACTCAGTGAAATTGAATTCCCCGTGAAGATGCGGGGTTCCTGCGGTCAGACGGAAAGACCCCGTGCACCTTTACTATAGCTTTACACTGGCATTCGCCAAGGCATGTGTAGGATAGGTGGTAGGCTTTGAAGCGGGGACGCCAGTTCTCGTGGAGCCATCCTTGAAATACCACCCTTATCTTCGTGGATGTCTAACCGCGGTCCGTTATCCGGATCCGGGACAGTGTATGGTGGGTAGTTTGACTGGGGCGGTCGCCTCCGAAAGAGTAACGGAGGCGCGCGATGGTTAGCTCAGACCGGTCGGAAATCGGTCGTCGAGTGCAATGGCATAAGCTAGCCTGACTGCGAGACTGACAAGTCGAGCAGAGACGAAAGTCGGTCATAGTGATCCGGTGGTCCCGTGTGGAAGGGCCATCGCTCAACGGATAAAAGGTACGCCGGGGATAACAGGCTGATGACCCCCAAGAGTCCATATCGACGGGGTTGTTTGGCACCTCGATGTCGACTCATCGCATCCTGGGGCTGGAGCAGGTCCCAAGGGTATGGCTGTTCGCCATTTAAAGCGGTACGTGAGTTGGGTTCAGAACGTCGTGAGACAGTTCGGTCCCTATCTGCCGTGGGTGTAGGAATATTGACAGGATCTGTCCCTAGTACGAGAGGACCGGGATGGACGTATCTCTGGTGGATCTGTTGTCCTGCCAAGGGCATAGCAGAGTAGCTATATACGGAATGGATAACCGCTGAAGGCATCTAAGCGGGAAACCAACCTGAAAACGAGTGTTCCCTATCAGAGCCGTGGAAGACGACCACGTTGATAGGACGGGTGTGGAAGTGCAGCAATGCATGAAGCTTACCGTTACTAATAGCTCGAGCGACTTCTTCGTTCCCATTGATTATGTTCATCTTCATCGAAGATGAAGATGATACTTCTGTCCTCACGCGCCAAAGGCGCTGCGGACGGACAAGTCACAGAAAGACGTGTAAATTAAATAGAGCCTTCAGCTCTCCAGCTTCTCGAAACAACAGTTTCCATGTGAAATCATGGATCTGTGATTGTTTTGGCCCAACACATCCTCATCTCGAGGGTGCCGTATGGCCAATTGGTGTCCCCTGTGAGCGTCAAGCGAACAGGACAAGGTACACCAATCAACAAGCAATCATATGATCCATGCAAAGCATGGATCATATGTTGCGTTTTGCCGACCTGGTGGTTATTGCGGGGCGGCTGCACCCGTTCCCATTCCGAACACGGCCGTGAAACGCCCCAGCGCCAATGGTACTCCGTCTTAAGACGCGGGAGAGTAGGTCGCTGCCAGGTCTGCAAAACGCAACACAAAACATCTTCTCAACGCAAAAACAAACGGCCAAAAGGCCAGTCAAAGGCCGCTCACTACGCGGCCTTTTGTGTTATAAAACGCAAAGACAATATCGGCGTACCACACTATGGTGCGCCCCTTACAGGAGACAAATCCTAACGGATTTGCTCCGGCAGTATGCATCACAGCCAAGCTGTGACGCAGTCGCGATAAATCCAATAGGGATTTACGCTTGGCGCGGGGTGGAGCAGCCCGGTAGCTCGTCAGGCTCATAACCTGAAGGCCGCAGGTTCAAATCCTGCCCCCGCAACCACTGAAATTTGTAAATTCTCCCATTCCAAATATTTGCGCTCAAGCTCCTCACCATACTGGTCGAGGAGCTTTTTGCGTTTGGCCTCAGTGTCAATCTCGCCAGACCCGATTCGCGCCATCAAATCGTTGCCTGCTGCGGCAAGGAACTGTTGCTCCATCAGATCGAGAACCTCCATGGATGCCATGATGGTGGCGATGTCGCCATGCACCTGCAGGCTCGCTCGCTGGTGGCCCGGTGTCTTGCCGATTACGACAGTCTGAATGAGATCCCGCACGATCGGCATGAGGCGCTGTTTGGCGTCTTCGTCGGCATTGGTACGGGCAAGGAACAGCAGCTTGCGGATTGCGACCTCGACATTATCAGGATTAAACTGCTGCTTCAGCTTGCTGATCTTCCCCTGAAAATCCTCCGTCGGCGCTTCGGTAGCGGCAAGCTCCAAGGCAAGTTGCTCACGCGTGACTTCCAGTCCATCCAGTTGGTCGTCGAGGATGGCAAGGCGCGGTCGGCCCTCGGCATGCCGGTCCTGGATCTGTTGCATCAGACCTGCCTGTGTCGATTTGATTTTTGCAAGTTCTGTAGCAATCTGATCTTTGCGGGAGGGGAAGCTCTTCAGCTTAGTGACCTCATGAGCGATCATCTTCTGCGAAATCCGGTCGAAGATATCGATGGAATAGAATGCGACCGGAATGCAATTGAGGACGCGCTCTTCGAGTTCTTGGCGCGTGATGGTTTTGCTGTTCCTACAGCATTCGCCGCCAAGCTCGTCGATCGGTAGACGCTTCTTGCGGTTGGTACAGCTATAGCGGTCCTTTCCGCTGATCGCATAGGGTCCGCCGCATTCCGCACATTCCAGCATGCGGCTCAGGAGATACTCTGGACGATGCGTCGCGTTCAGCCGGTTGGAGGAAGACGTATCGTAGTCTTCACGCGCCTTGGCCTGGAGCTTTTTGACCCTGTCCCACAGCTCGTCCGAAATGATCCGTAGATCAGGGCGTTCATGATACACCCACTGTTCCCTATCATTTGCGCGTGAGGTGCGCCGTTCAGTTGTCGGGTTCTTGCGGTAGTTCTGCTTGTTCCAGATCATCCTGCTGACGTAAAGAACATTGTTCAGGATTCCGGTCCCATCGGTGACGCTGCCACGGATTGTGGTATCACGCCAATATTTGGTGCGTGCCCCTGGAACTCCCTGGTCATTGAGTTTCTGTGCGATGTCGGCCGGCGACACGCCATCGGCATATTGCTTGAAGATTCAGCGCAAAATCTCTGCCTTGGCCGGGTCAATGACGTGCGGGTAACCTGGATCGATGGATCGCGATCTGATCAGACTTGCGAGTTAGTGATGGAAATCACGCCGCATCGATGTTGTCTGCGATGGGGCCACTGTTCAGCATTGCTCCGACCATAACCGTAAGATGATCTTCCAAACGTTCGTCGCGATTGGTCGTTTGCGTTTCTTGCTCCAGATTGGGTGCTCAGAGGAGGTGGATTGCGGTGCCTCAAAAGAGAAGAGGACGTTACTTCAATAAGGCTGACAGCTTCCGGACTATACGTAGGAGCGGCCTAAAATGCTCCGATGTTTGAATGTTTGAGGATTGTGCACCAAGTTTATATTGGATTTACACAGGGAAAGATATATTAAAATCCTGAAAATAATTTTGAATTGTAGCAAGAAAATAATTATATTGAATTAAATTCAAATATATAAACAATTATTAATGCATTAATTCCGTTATAATCATTTATTAAATTCATTTAATACATTGATTCGGAAATACTTGCGTTTTGTTGTTTCCAATTTCTGCAGTAAAATATGTGTATCCGGTCATTTAGACTGATCGGATGCCCGTAGCAACAACTGGAGACATAAAATGACCTCAACTCAGGAAATCAAGACTGCCGCCGCTTCTTCTGCCGCTTTTTATGCGGATATGGACATCCCGGCCACGGTATATGCAAAGCTGGAGGACACGGCGTCCCGCATCCATGAGCTTGGCCGCCGCACGACGGAACAGACCTTCCAGCTTGGCGATCACCTGGCGCAGGTGGCCGCGATCCTGCCTGAGGGTACGTTCAACAGGTGGGTCGACATCCGCTGTAACCTGAAAGCACGCAGCGCCCGCAATTACATGGCGGTGTTCCGCAACCTCGGGTTCTGCCGTGATGAACTGGTTGATCTTTCGGTTGGATCGACCGTGCTGTTCCACCTGTCATCAGCGACTGAGGATCAGATCGTCGAGGCGATCGCTTTCGCAAATGAGGCCGGCCGCCTAAAGGTTGCCGATGTGAAGACGATCATGGCCGGTACCCACGAGGACGAAGACGACGGGAAACGGAATGATCTGTTCTCGGTTGGCGGCTTGACCGGGCTGAAGGCTCTGATCGCGCTCAAGAGCCGCGAGGGTCTGAAAGTGTTCATCGACGATATCATGGCAATCTGCCGGGCAATCGAAGAGGCCCTGTCGCAAAAACGCGTCATCAAGGAGGCGCTTGCCAAGGAGGTTCAGGACCTTTCCCGTGTTGCCCGGCTCGAACTGACTAACCTGGCGCTGTTTGTCGAGACGGAAACTGAGTTGCGTTGCAACGCACGCGCCATGACGTTTCCGAAGTCGAGCGAATGGGCGCAGGTCCATGACATCCTCTATAAACTGGGAGGTGTTGAGCAGTGGCCGAAGTCGGGCGGTATGCGGGACTGGTTGCAGCTTGAAGTCGTGCCGGTCTTGCTCTGGGTGGTCTCCAAGGAACGCAAACCGAAGTGGCCGCTGGAAAGACCGACGGCTGCAGTTGCGACCGAACGTGCGGAGATCTCTGATCTTAGCGAGGGCGCTCCGGACGGGGTGGCCGAGGGTACCGAACCAACGGCGACCCGTGCGCAGGTCAATGTCGTGCCGCCACTCGCCGTCGAGATCGAGATCGATGCAAGCGAGGTCATTGATGTGAACGTATCAGAAGACGTGGATCCGCCAACTGCTGTGATGGCATGAACTCCACCATTGATGGCGGCGGCTTCCGGCTTCCAGACGACATTCGAGAGGGCCGCTTGTCGGCCCTTTCTTTTTGCCCGCATCTAGCGGCTGAATTGATTTGGCGCGGCGACCGCGAAACTCCTCACAGGCGGATTTGCAGATCGACGTGGCGAAGGCGCGATTGTCAATCGTGAGCCCGCTGTTAACCTTGTACCGGCTTTGTTCTTTTTTGTTGTTTTGGGACCTTGAGCCCGAGCGCCGGTCCTGCCAGGTTAAGGGCGTTCCAGATGACTGGGACAAAACGACCCAAGCCGATGCGCTAACATCGACAAGGGCCTGACCGTCAACCTTGGTTAGAAGGAATCGGGCTATGAGCACGAATACCGTTTCTGTCCCCTTTGGGGAAGTTCTTCGTTCTATGATCAACAACAGCGAGACTGCCCCATCCACCGGATCGCGTCAGCGGCCCCACGGCTATGGCCGGGACTCTATTGCCACCATGCATGCCGCTCCCGAACCTGCCGTGCTGCGCCGCCATCCGCACCTGGTTCGCTTTGCCGATGTCGCTGATGACCTCGATCTGCTGATTGATCGCGCCATCGCGGCGATCGCTGATGGCGAACCTGTCGAGGACGAGATCCTCGGCCACTACGTTCACATCGCCTCGCTCGTTCGCGCCGTATCGTTCCGGGAGGGCAAGCTTCTGGAACAGGCCGTCGAGCGCCTGGCCAAGACCAATCCCAACATCACCGTTCTGACCCAGTCCCTGAAACTGCCGCTCGTCAAGGCCGCCATGGAAGCTGTGTCCGGCAATGACTTGTCTTCACTCGACGGCATCAAGCTTGATTGCGAGGCACCGGCCAAGGGAACATACATGCCGGACCTTATCATTGTGAACCGCATCCGGCACACCGCCTACATTCTCGACCTCAAGAGATCGCTCGCCTCTTACGGCGACACTAGCCGTCTCGAAGAGTTGAAGATGAAGATGATGGCGTCGGCAATGGTTCTACCCGACTGGCTCTACAAGCATCACAAGCGTCTGATGGTCGACACCGTCGAAGTGGCGATCGTCGATGGTGCCAGCCGCCCAAGCAACCATGCCAATGGGGTATGGGCTTTGTCCGAGATCGACGACCTGCTGGAAATCGACGGTGTCGCCGCCTGCATGGCACAGTTGCATCTACGCTTCGGTCGCAAGGTCCAGCAACTTCTTTAGGCGGAGGCACGCAAGGCGATTGGTCTTCACGACCAGCCCGTATCTGTCATGCCAACCAGGGTGGCCTCTTCGTTTCCGGCCATCCGTTCTCGCATCGATCGCAGCGGTTCGACTGGGTCCCAAAGAGAAGATCAGGCTGTGCTCTTGCAGAATGAGGATCACGGTTCTGACGATGATGGCCACGATACCATCGACCCGCTCCATGGCGATCAGGATGATGATCACGAAGGCGGATCGAAACCGACCTACATCCGGATTGGCTTTGCGCACCGTCCTGTGGCGCACTGATCCCCTGACATCGTCAGCCGCTCCCTGACGGTTGTCGTCGGGCAGCGGGCAAGGTCGTCACGGCCGGGAAGCCGTGAGTTCCTACCATTCCTTCACCTGTCACTGGCGCCGGACCGATTGCTGTCTGGCCAAGGAGCCGTCATGCCTACCGCATCATCCTTAGTCATCCCGAACCCGCTCGTGCCGAGATGCTTGCAGATGATCCGGCTCTGCTCATCGGACTGGCACTGTGCCATCTGCGGCAGCAGGGCGGGATGGCTGGCACCCTGCCGGATACGATCATGAGCCGATTGCATGAACATGCCGCGCACGGTGATCCTACCTGCTGCCTGCTGGTGGACTGGCTCGTGCGACGCAACGGCGATGTTGCAGACTCGCACGGGCGAAATGCCGACAACGCGAATTCTAGCGAGGTCTGGCCTGAGCGCCATCTGATGAGTGAGCGCCGCCATGCAGGGCCAGGTAGGCCGAAACGCCGTAAGCCGTCGAGGGACGGGTCATTGGTTCCCCAAACGGCAATTATTGCCGCACTGAGGGAAGGTGGATCCGATGAATAAGCTGTCACGTCTGTTCGTTCGTCGCCTTGAACGCATTGCCCGGCGTGAGGCTCGCCGCAATGCGCATATCAATGGACTGCTTAATGTGAAGATCATTGAAATCGGCGGGCATGTGCTGCGTCGCTACGCACCGGCCTTTGATACCACGCGCCTTTCCGGTGATCCGGAAAGAGACCTTGCATGGCTGCGCCGGAATTTTGGCGGCTATCTCATGCCGCCTCCGCCCGCGTCCGACATTGTCGTCACCGAAACCAAGCCGCTGGCATCGATCCTGCCGTTTCTGCTGCCACGAAAGCAGGCGGCCAGCTACCAGCCAGCGTTGGATATGCACGCCGTGCCTATGCGGTCGGTCTCGTCGGACGTGCGGGCAGGCCACCGCTGGTCAGTAATATCGTTGCAGCCCTCGTGCTGTCACGTGCGATCAAAAACAGTCGCGTGCCGTTTTCCAGGATTGCGCGTGCTGCCTTCATGACAGCCCCGGTCGTATGGCTGCAAGCGCCGATCGCAGGCTTTGAACAGGCGATGCGGCGCCTGATCGAGACACAGGGCTTTATTCAAGGTGGTGCGCTCAACGGCATCGACGGAGACTATGTTTTGGATGACAGCGTATTCGACGGGAACGCGCAACCGGGCCGGGCTTATATCCAGTTCATTGGTAAAAGCGTCCATCGCCTCACCGGAGCGATGTTGCAGCGACGCCTGAATAACGCGTTGACACGGGATTATCCGGTTGTCGCAATTGCAGAACGTGCCGACCAGATCCCGACCGACATCAATATTGCCGCCGACATCGATCTTGTCGCAGGCTGGCTCGACTACCCCTTCATCAGCGCCATGATCGAAACGGTACATGGTGCCAGTGGGCTTGAGGCACTGCAGCAGTGGGTGAAGGCATCTGACGCGCATTATCTGACGATCGATGATGTCGTGCTTGCCTTCCGGCCGGGGCGCAGCGCAGGTGAGGCGATTGCTGTACTGGTTTCACTGACAGAACGCAATCGCATCGCTGCCCGGGACGGCGATGACGACGATGATGAGACGTCTTCAGAGGATGCAAAGAAGGCGTCGAAGTCGAAGGACTCCACCGGTTCGGACAAGGCCAATGAAAACGGTGGCAAGTGGAAGCGTGACAAGCCGTCGGGTGCTAAGGTTATCCAGCCGCAGCCACGGGGGTCATGCGAAGGCGATCGACCGGCGCTCGCTGTCGAGACGCTGTCCGGATACGGCAAGGCCAGTACCTGGGCGCTGGATCTCAAGGCCGATCTTGCCGACTATCTGGCAAGCACGCTCGCCTGGTCTGATATGAGTGCCAAGCTGCTGCTGTCAGGACCGCCCGGCACCGGCAAAACGACCTTTGCAAAGGCTCTGTGTAATTCCCTGCAGGTCCCGTTGGTCGTCACGTCCGTTTCCACATGGCTGCAGGGCACTGCTGTCCGGTTTAAATTTGTAGACACGGCGCACGGTGTTGATTCTATTCGTATTCAAGCGTTTGGCGACGATTTGGACACGAAAGAGGGGCAACACCGTGCGGCATCACAATAGCGTTTTTCATGATCTTTTGAAGCGCATTTCCTGGTCGACCTTCGAGCGGCTTGTGGATGAGCATGGCACCGACAAGCATACCCGGCGATTGTCCACCAAGAGCCAGTTGATCGCCCTGCTGTATGGGCAACTCGCCGGTGCTGTCAGCTTGCGCGAGATCGAAGGTGGTCTGGAAAGCCATTCGACACGCCTTTATCATCTCGGCGCACGCCCGGCCTCACGTTCGACACTGGCTGATGCCAATGCCAAACGCTCAAGTGCGGTCTTTACCGGTCTGTTTGCCGAGCTGGTCGCACGAGCCGGGCGCGGGTTGCGACGGTCCGTCGGCGAGGCGACCTATCTGATTGATGCCACGAGCCTTCGCCTTTCCGGTGCAGGATCGCAATGGGCGCGGTTCTCCCATCAGGCTTGCGGAGCCAAGGTCCACATCGTCTATGATGCGGGCGCAGAGCGACCGATCTATGCCGCCGTCACACCCGCCAATGTCAATGACATCACCGCCGCCAAGGCCATGCCGATCGAACCGGGCGCGACCTACGTCTTTGATCTGGGCTATTATGATTTCTCATGGTGGGCCAGAATGGATCAGGCCGGATGCCGCATCGTCACCCGCTTCAAGTCCCATACACCCTGACGGTGTTGCATGAGCAGCCGCTGGGGGACGCGGATGCAAACGGTGGTCGCATCCTGTCGGATCGCATTGGTCTGCTGCCTGCCCGTCAGGCCGGCAACCGCAAGAACCCGTTCAGCGACCCGGTTCGCGAGATCACGGTGCAAAGCGATACCGGCAAGGTCCTGCGGATCCTGTCGAACGATCTCGATGCCACTGCGCAAGAGATCGCCGATCTCTACAAGCGCCGCTGGGCTATCGAACTGTTCTTCAAATGGGTCAAGCAGACCTTGAAGATCAAGCATTTCCTGGGTGTCTCAGAAAACGCCGTGCGCATTCAGATCACCGTGGCCCTCATCGCTTTCCTGCTTCTGCGCATGGCGCAGGCAGACCAGAAGACCATCAAAAGCCCCTGGATCTTCGCCCGCCTCGTGCGGGCCAACCCCATGCATCGAAAAAGAACAGACAGTCTTCTCAAACCACCCAACAGCAGCAGATGCCACAATGACCAGTTGATGCTCCAATGGACGGAGGTTTAAACCGGACAGCAGTGGCTGCAGGGCGGGCATCTCAATGACGTCATCGACAAGATGGCAAAGACCTTTGCCGAGGCCCGTGCGTTAGCGCCGTCCATCCTGTTCATTGATGAGATTGACGGCATCGGGAAACGTCAACCAGCCGAACGGGAGTATGCTGACTACTGGAATGCGGTCGTCAACAAGGCGTTGGAATTGCTGGATGGTGCTGTGAAAAGCGAGGGTCTGATCATCGTCGGTGCCACCAACCGGCCTGAACAGATCGACTATGCAGATCCAGACCAGCTAGCCGAGGGAGTTTGACCAATATGGAAACGAACACCAACAGTGCCAGCAATCCCATACTGAAACGTCTGGCTACTCGGGCGATGGGGCTGACGGGCGCCGACATCGAGCGCATCGTTTGCCAGGCACGCCTCAAAGCCCGCCGTGAAAAGCGCCCGCTGCGGTTCGCGGATCTGGAGGCTTGGGATCCGGATGGATCGCCCTGCCGTCCCATACGATCTGCGCTGGCGTTTTGCTGTTCACGAGGCAGGCCATGCCATCATTCATCATATTCTGAAGCTTGGACCGATCCATGGCATTAACATCGATACGGCAAACGGGGGTTACAGCCAGCTTGGCTTCACTGCTTCCGGCAGCGATACGCTCGGTTATCTTGAAGATATGCTTACTATGTTGATGGCCGGGCTGCCGCCGAGCAGATCGTCGTCGGGGTCGGGTGGCAGTGATGACAGCGATCTCGCTGGGGCTACCAAACTCGCGCTTGCCTTGGAGCGGACGCCGGTTTTGCTACATTTCAACCGTCGTTGTATCATCATGACAGCGACCAGGCATCCGTTCTCGACGGGCATCCGGATCTTGCGGCGCGGGTCCATGCAAGGTTGGAGACGGCGCTCGCCAAAGCGCAAGAAATCCTGCAGCAGAACAAAGGCCGCCTTGATGCGCTGATTGAAAAACTGTTCCAAGCGCAATCGATCAGTGGAGAGGATTTTATCAAAATGATCAGAAATTATCCGATTATTAATATCATATTTTAGGCGGATTATACCAACCTTCAGTGACCATGACTCTCCTGGGAAGCCCCCGGGAGAGTCATGGTCACTGAAGGTTGGTATAACGGCCGCGTGCGCGATGAACGCTCAATGGAAGTTTGTTTTTTGGTCTCGATCATGCCCGAAGCGCCATTGCGGAATGAGCCGACGACTACAACAATTTTCGGCCGCACTCATCGCTCGGATACTAGACGCTGGCGACTATGCCGGGATCTTCGCCGCAACTGGCTCCAACGCTGCGCAATGTGGAAGCTTCGCGTTTCCCCCGGTTGCTCCCATCGCGCCATTTGGCGTATCAAAGACCGCCGAGGCTCCAATCGCAACCGGATGAAACTTCAGTGGCAGGTCAGTTCTGCCCAATGGTCTCTATAATCATTGAAATAGCCTAACCGGGTATAATAGCCAAGATTTGATCTTGTGTTTCAATTTTTTGGGTTTTGGCTTGATTGCAGCCACACTGGAGTGCACCCCATTTCACCGGACAAGTCGGCTAGATTGATTTAGCCCTGATGAACTGCCGAGGGGAAGCCCTCTTGAGCGCGGAATGGGGATGGATTTCGTTGTAGTCCTCGATCCATCCGTCGATGAGCCGGAGCGCTGTTTGGGCGTCCGGTAGAGCTGATATCCGAATATAGTCCCGCTTCAACGTTTTGACGAAGGCTTCCGACATGCCGTTCGACTGCGGGCTGGCGACCGGCGTGAAGCAGGGCGTCAGATTGAGTGCTTGCGCAAACAGCCTCGTGTCCCGCGCGGTATAAGCCGAGCCATTGTCAGAGAGATGCTCGATAGCATGCGGGGCTCGGGTTGCATGGAAGCGTTTCTCGACCGCCTCCAACATCATGTCGCGTACGTCTGAGCCGGAGATGCCTGCATTGGCAACCGCCGTCCAGGCGATGATCTCGCGGTCGAAGGCGTCGATAATGAAGGCGAGACGAATAACCTCGCCATTCCAGCAGGCGAACTCCAGACCGTCTGAGCACCAGCGCAGATTGGAGCGCATGACCATGACCTTGCCGTCATGGATGCGGCCCTTGCGAACAGCCGTATGCTTCTCCCGCAGCATGGCGTGGTTGCCCATGATGCGATGAACCCGTTTGGCGTTGAAGACAGGCTTATCGGCGGCTCGCCTTTCGCGATTGAGGAGCGCAGCGATCCGCCGATAGCCATAGGTTGGCCTTTGATCCACCAGCCTGCGAATGGCGGGCAGAAGGTCTGCATCCTCGACCTTGTGGTATGGCCCACGCGGCTTTGATTTGCCTTTCAGCCGCTCGATGAGGTTGGAACGGGAGACGCCCAGCGTGTCTGCGACGGCCTTCATCGCGAACCGTCCTTCGGCAACAAAATCGGCCGCGATATCCGTTTTTTTGAGTCCGCTTTGGAAAGGGCTTCGCGGAGGATTTCGACCTCCATTGTCTTACGGCCGAGCATGCGCTCCAGCTCCCGGACGCGATCCTCCAGTTTCTTCACTTCCGAATTCCCGACAACCGGCTCGTCAGAATCCACGGCTGCAGCACCCCCCTCGCTCAAAAGCCTGCGCCACCGATAAAGCAAATTGGGCGCGACGCCATGATGGCGAGCGGTCGAAGATACCGTCTCGCCGGGTTCAAAACTCTGCTCAATGATTGTCAGCTTTTGCTCGGTTGTCCACCGCCTGCGGCGAACATCACCCGTCAGCAATTCAACGTGTCGATAGTCGTTAGACATAAGCCTATACCCAAGCCTGTGCTTGAGCCTTTCTGCTTATGCCGACTGTCCGGTCAAAATGGGGGGCAGTTCAGGAACCAATTAGAACCCACTGCACATCCAGCAGCATTATTCTGCTGAATATGGTTTTGTCAGGAAATATCCTGCCGAGCTTCTAGAACCTCCAAAATTAAAGCCTCAACGGATTCTCTTTACAGAAGTTCGAAGGTCCTATCCCGAACCGACATCTGAGTGACCGGTAACGGCCACGAGACACTAATCGCGGGATCTAGTGGATGGATACCTGCCTCCGCGTTGGGCGCATGAGGTTTATCGTGCAGATAAATCAACTCGCAGTTTTCGGTCAATGTCTGAAAGCCATGGGCAAAGCCTGACGGAATTAAAAGCGAGCGCGCATTTTCTTTCGAGAGAATTTCTCCGTGCCATTTGAGATAGGTGGGAGAGGCAGGCCGAAGATCAATGGCGACGTCAAATATTTTCCCTTGTAGGCACGAAACGAACTTCGCTTCATCATGCGGAGCGCGCTGAAAATGCATGCCTCGGATCGTCGCCTTTGCCTGCGTCATCGTGTGGTTTATTTGCGCGATACTGCCGACCCCGAAATCAGAGATTTCCTCCATACAGAAGAAACGCGAGAAAAATCCACGTTCGTCGCCAAGGTGCTGGCGCTCTATGACGACAAGCTCGGTGAGCGGCGTGGGGATGCGTGTGAAGCGGGACATGGGTTCTCGTGCTCCAGAATGGAGCTCGTTTCTGCCGTACGGTGTTGTCAAAGGCAAGACGTAATTCGACTTGACCTGATGGCGAAATTGAGTTCAGGACATATCGCAACTGTCATGAGGCCGGTTATGAAGCAGCGCATTCTTTACACCAAACCATCCATCACCGAACGCGAGGTTGCCTATGCAACGGACGCTGCGGCAAACGGCTGGGGCGAACGCTGCTATGACTATATCGAAAAATTCGAGGCAGCCTTTGCTGCGCATGTCAACGTCAGACACGCCATATCGACATCTAGCTGCACGGGTGCACTCCACATGGGGCTGGCAGCTCTCGGTGTTGGTCCGGGCGATGACGTGATACTGGCAGATACAAACTGGATCGCATCAGCCGCCCCTATCATGCATCTAGGCGCAAAGCCTGTTTTTGTGGATGTTCTTTCGGAAAGCTGGTGTCTGGACCCGGCTAAAGTTGAAGCCGCCCTAACACCGAAGACAAAAGCCATTCTTGCCGTCCATATCTATGGCAATCTTTGCGACATGGGCACACTCATGGACATTGGACGCCGCCACGGAATTCCCGTTGTGGAGGATTCCGCCGAGGCACTTGGATCTGTCTTTCATGGCACGCCCGCAGGCTCCATCGGCGCATTCGGTGCGTTTTCGTTTCACGGCACAAAGACGATGACCACCGGCGAAGGCGGCATGTTCGTTACCAACGACACGGCACTCTACGACAGGGTCCTCACCCTCTCCAATCACGGGCGTGCACGCGGACAGCAGAAACAGTTCTGGCCCGACGAAGTCGGCTTCAAATACAAGATGTCCAATCTTCAGGCAGCGATCGGCTTAGCCCAAATAGAGCGGATTGATGAGCTGGTGGAGCGCAAGCGGGCAATCTTTTACGCTTACCGCGATGCCCTGTGCGGCCTGAACGCCATATCCATGAACCCTGAGCCTGAAGGCACCCGCAACGGCTTCTGGATGCCAACAGTCGTATTCGCAGAAGGCTCTGGCATTACCCGCGAAAGCCTGCAGGCCGCTTTCGCGGCCGAGAACATCGACGCCCGCGTGTTCTTCTGGCCCCTGAGTTCAACGCCATCTTTCTCGGAAGCGCCCTACAATACGATGGCCTATGATTTGCCGGGAAGGGCGATCAATCTGCCCAGTTACCATGACATGACGGATGAGGATATCAGCCGCGTTGTAGGTGTCATTCGTGGCGTACATGAAGGTGCTGCCGAGCAGAAGATGGTGGGAAGATGAAACTAGGGATTATCGGAAGCAGCGGCGGCGCGGCTCTCACTGTCGCAACCAAATGTGTTCAAGATGCAGGCCTTCCATTGGAACTGTTTGTTTTGACGGATCGCGAATGCGGACTTGAGACATGGGCTCACTCCAACCGACACGTTTCCAAAAGGATCGACTACCGCGATATAGACACCTTTTCTCAAGAGGCGAAATCGTTCTTTGAAGAACATGACTGCTCAAAGGTTCTGCTGTTTTACACGCGCAAAGTTGGATACCCCCTGATTTCTGATCTTGGCGTCTGGAATATACATCCAGCACTACTGCCATCATTTCGAGGACTGCATGGCGTAAAGGACGCCATATCCGGCGGTGTCACAATCTTCGGCGGAACGCTCCATGAAGTTGATGACCAACTTGATACGGGCAAGATTATCGCGCAAATCGCCAGCGCACGCTCACCAGATTTATCGATCAAAACGATAAACCGACTAAGCTACCTCCACAAAGTCCTGCTCTTTCTGATCTGGTATGAAATGTTGGCTGGCAAAGCAAATGCAACTGCCCAAACATGTATTTGGCAGGGCCAATTCATGTTGAGCAGCCCCGGACTAACAAATCCCGACCTGATTGCGGCCTACCAAGGGCTTTTGAACCTAACTCCATTGCCGGATGATCGCTGATGCGCGTGGTGATTTCCCAATCAATGTACTTTCCCTGGGTGGGTCTGCTCGAGCAAATTCGGCTTGCCGACGTTTTCGTGCACTATGACGATGTACAATATTCAAAGGGTTCATTCGTCAATAGAGTCCAAGTGAAGAGACCGAATGGTACGGCATGGATGTCTGTACCCACCGAAAATCTTCGCTTGGGACAGAAGATTGAAGAGGTGAAAATACTCCCTGCTGCTGCTTGGGTACCAAAACACAAATATGTTGTTCAAGAAAGTTTCAAGGGCTGCCCGCATGCTGAGGATGCAATCGAGTTGGCGTGCCGCGTCTGGGACCAATCTGCGGACAATATAAGCACGGTATCACGCCTCTCGATTATAGAGCTCGCGAGATATTTTGGCTTGGATAAGCAATGCGCCTTTTTGGATGCCCGTGATTTCGGCATAGGTGGTGAAAGCTCCAAGCGTGTCTTCGATATTGTCAAACACCTGAACGGGACAGAATATATTACCGGCCATGGCGCCCGAAACTACCTAGACCATGATCTCTTTGAACGTAATGGCATTTCTGTGCGCTACATGGATTACAAGAAAACACCCTACCCTCAACATCACGGAGAGTTCACTCCCTTCGTTACCGCTCTGGATCTGGTCGCCAATTGCGGAACGGATGGCAGTCACTTTATCTCTTCTCAGGCTATTCACTGGAGGGAGTTTCTAGGTGAGTGACAATGATCCGGGCGAACTAGAATATGCGCCTGACGACGTTAATGTTGTCTCGAAATTCGATGACTGGCTTGCCTCGAAGAAACGTAAAGGTCGGACATTAAAATGGCTTCGTAGAAGATCGATCAAGAAACATGGCTTTCGCGATGACCTCTATCGACTTTATCTTTATCGCCAATTTGGAATAACAGTGGGGAAATATACATATGGCTATGAACCATTGTGCAACGGCAAATCAACGGTCGCACAAATAGGGTCCTTCTGTTCAATCGCTCCGAATGTCGGCATTTCGGCTGGCAATCATCCTATCGGTTTGCCTTCTACCAGCCCCGCCTTTTACCAGCCGCGGTTTGGCATTGTTGAGACTGAGTGGCTCGATTCAAGCCAGTACCAGCAAAGGATCATTATCGAGCACGACGTCTGGATTGGACGTGACGTCACAATTCTGACTGGCGTGACTATCGGCATCGGAGCGGTCGTTGCCGCAGGTGCTGTCGTCACCAAAAATGTTCCGGCATTTGCAATCGTCGCAGGCGTTCCTGCCAAGATTATTCGCTATCGCCTGGATGAAACGGCTCAAGAGAAAATCTTGGCCAGTCAGTGGTGGCTGTGGCCCGATTCCGAGTTATCGAAGCGAGCGTACCTTTTCAAAGACCCAGATGCGTTCACATACAGCGAGTCGCTGTTGAAAACCATCGGTGGCGAAGTCTAGCCAGCGTCTTTTTTCAATACCTCGATCATCGTTCTCGCACTGTGACGACGTGAATACTGGAAACAAGCGAGAAATTTCTCGTAAAGAAGCCGTGTGTTACCTATGGTGGAAGCGACCCACGCTCCACCCAACTCACCGCGAATGAATCTCCTCCATAAAAGAAACAGAGTTGACCTTTTGGCTGGTAAGATTATCCGTTCAAAACCATGCGCAATCCTATATTGCTCCAGCGCAGCCATTGCTCTCTCGCTGACAAGGCCGTCTTTGGAGAGACCCGAGTAATATTTCATGGCATTGATATAAAATTCTCTTTTATCGATAGGCGGAAGTTTGCCGGTGTCTGACTGAGAGAGGACAAAAGCATATTCTCTCAATATGACGTTGGGCATAACGAACATATCACCCGATATCGGCCCAAATTTAAAAAACTCTCGTTGAGTATCATCTATATTTTTTAGAAAATTGGTGCTCTCGGAATTCATTTTTCCAAGTTTAAAAGCGCGGCCGTTGCTGCGGGATTCCCCTTGAACGATTAGCAGCGGATAATCCAACACGAAGTAGCTATCCAGCTCATCCATAAGGCGAAAGCTGAAAACATAGTCCGGCGATATGCTGGAAAACACCGTTCCGAACCGCTGTCGTATTTTTTCGATAACCAGTAAAGAAACGAAAGAATTCAACATTCTCGGAGAGTCTTTTTGCAGCATTCCCTTGGAAAATTGGGTCGCCTTATCAAGCGACATCACTTTCCTTACTGTCGGTTTCCGGCGTTGTTTCCGAATACTTCTATAGTTTGGAAACTCCATCGCTCCTTCATTCAAGAAGCAGACCGCATCAGCATTTTTCTCTGTTATAGCGTTGAACGTCAGCTCAAGAGCGTAAAGCCGCAAGGCCATGCGATCTGTGACAAATCCGATGAATTTTCCTTGGGCCTGAGCCAGCGCCCACTCCCAGTGATCCACCATAGGAAGTTCTTTGTTCGGCCTGACATAACGGCAGCGCGGATCCTTGAGATAGTTTTCAAGAACACTTTGATTGATTGCGGCATTAGCATCATCCGAGTTGTCCGAAATGATTAGCTCAAAATTCTCGAATGTTTGAGCAAGAATGCTTTCAACCGTGTCAACAACGTAATCAGGACGATTTCGCGTCGGGATGATTACCGAAAAGAACGGCTGTGCTTCCGGCGTGGCAATAGCCTTTGAAACTGCCTCGAGGTTAACCATTTGGGTACTCCTTCCCAAGTTTAAGCCTTCACCTGAATTCGTTTCCACGCGGAGAGACCGCAAGCGTCATCACCGAAAATGCGATGACGTGTCAACTGTTTTACCCCTGGAACCATAAGCCGAAATCGAGTGCCAATTCTGACTCATCTTGCATTCTCGGACGAAATGCTTGAAGAACCTGACATCGATAACACGCCTGATGGATTAGGCTTCTACGGTAGAACCGCACGATTATGAAAATTGTTATCCTCGCCGGAGGCTATGGAACTCGTATTTCTGAAGAAAGCCATCTGCGGCCAAAGCCGATGATCGAGATCGGCGGACGACCCATCCTGTGGCATATTATGAAGGTATATAGCCATTTCGGCTTTAATGACTTTGTTATATGCCTCGGATATCGCGGATACATGATTAAGGAATATTTCGCCAACTACATTCTCCACTCGGCGGATGTAACATTTGATATGCAAAAGGGTGAGACGACATATCATGCTCGCAAAGCTGAGCCCTGGCGCGTAACACTTGTAGAAACCGGGGAAGGGTCAATGACAGGCGGGCGTCTCAAGCGTGTGGCTGACCACCTTGGAAACACGTTTTGTCTTACTTATGGCGATGGTGTTGCTGACATTGATATTCAAGCGCTCACAGACTTTCATGCCAAGCATGGGCGCGATGCTACGGTGACTAGTGTTGTGCCGCCTGGCAGGTATGGGGCATTGCTAACCAACAACGGTCAGGTCGAAAGCTTTACTGAAAAACCAGCAGGTGATAATGCGCGGATCAACGGTGGCTTCTTTGTCTTGAATCGATCTGTTTTGGATAGAATCGTTGATGATTACACATCATTTGAGGGCGCACCACTCGAAGGGCTGGCAAGAGATGGTCAACTTATGGCTTTCAACCATGATGGCTTCTGGCGGCCAATGGATACTCTCCGTGATAAAAATCAACTCGAAGAGTTATGGCAAAGTGGTAAAGCCCCGTGGAAAGTTTGGTCATGAATCGACTGCCAGACACACACTTTTGGCAGGGAAAACGCGTTTTCTTGACGGGACATTCTGGGTTTAAGGGAAGCTGGGCTAGGATTTGGCTTACCCAACTTGGGGCTCAGGTTTTTGGATATGCATTAGCGCCCTCCACCTCTCCGTCTCTCCACGCGCTTCTTGGGGGGGCAGGGCTTGCCCACGAAACAATCGCAGACTTGCGTGATACGGATCGCATGAGTGCAGCGCTTCAAAATAGTAAGCCGGATATTATTTTGCATATGGCGGCTCAGCCGCTCGTTCGCATTAGCTATGTCGAGCCAATTGAGACATTTGACGTCAATTTCATGGGCACCGCTCGTTTATTAGAAGCCGCGCGTGCTCTTGAGGAACTTAAAGCAATCCTCGTTGTCACGACAGACAAAGTCTATAGTAACGACGAAAGCGGCCGTCACTTCGTTGAAACTGATCGTTTAGGTGGGCATGATCCTTATTCGGGATCTAAAGCTGCAGCCGAAATCCTCACCGCCACTTACCGCGATTCATTCTATCTATCGAAAGGTGTAGCCGTTGCAACTGCAAGGGGCGGAAACGTCTTGGGAGGTGGTGATTTTTCTGACGACAGGCTGGTGCCGGATATCGTTCGAGCGATTCTGACTGGCAAGCCTATGGACATCCGCAGTCCCCTTGCTACTCGTCCCTGGCAGCACGTTCTTGATTGTCTAAACGGCTACTTTCTATTCTGCGAAGATCTTTTTGACGCCAAACAGCTTCCAAATTCTTTGAATTTTGGTCCTTCACCTCAAGAAGCACAAATCTCAGTAGGACGAGTCGCCTCTGCTGTTCAGAAGGCGATGGGAGCGGAGCAAAACTGGCGTGACGCGTCTGCTAGTGGTAAGCCACGAGAGATGCAAACTCTCGGACTGGATCCAGGAGAGGCGCTGAAACACCTTTCGTGGCAATCAAGGCTCAGCCAGACTGCGGCAATCGAATGGACTTCGTTTTGGTATGATCAATGGCGTAAAGGCGGCGATGCACCTGCTCTGATCAAAGGCCAAATTTATGATTTTACGAAAGACGAATGATATCATGATTAATACCTGCCGCTTTTGCTCGACACCATTGACAACAATTGTTGCCGATCTAGGCGCAACGCCTTGGTCAAATTCTTTTTTATGCGATGAAATTGATATTTCGTCCGAACGCTCGTTTCCGCTCAAAGTTATGGTGTGCTCCGAATGTTTCCTTGTGCAGACAACCGAGACCGTTTCGCCGAGTAATATTTTTAACGCTGACTATGCCTATCTCTCTTCGTTTTCGACCAGTTGGCTTGAGCACGCGAAACGTTTTGCCCAAATGATGACGGACCGTTTTAATTTAGATAGTCAATCGACGGTTATTGAGGTGGCTTCCAACGATGGATATCTGCTGCAGTATTTTCGTGACCTCGGCATCAAGGTACTCGGCGTGGAACCAGCCGCAAATGCAGCCCGGATCGCTGAGAGCCGGGGGATCCGAACAAAAGTCGCTTTTTTTGGTAAAGAGACGGCCGACGCACTTCTTGAAAGCGGTATAGCTGCGGACGTCACTGCGGCCAACAACGTCCTCGCGCATGTTCCTGATATTGCCGACTTCGTGCATGGTTTCCAAACCATCCTCAAGCCAGAAGGTGTCGCAACCTTTGAATTTCCACATCTTTTGCGGATGATAGAAGGTGTGCAGTTTGATACCATTTATCACGAGCACTACTCGTATATCTCGCTACTCGCTGCAGAGCAGATTTTTAAGGCTTGCGGCATAAAGGTTTTCGATGTCGAGGAGCTTCCAACACATGGTGGCTCGTTACGTGTGTTTGCTGAACGAGAAGATGGTAAGCGCGATCCGACCGCCCGCCTATTTGAGATGCGTGACAAGGAAAAGCATTTCGGTTTGATGGAAATGAAAACCTACAGTGAATTCGGGAAGAAAGTGGCGTCAGTTTGCGATCAATTCCGGGATTTCCTTCATAAAGCTCGGAAAGACGGGAAAGTCGTCGCTGCCTATGGCGCAGCAGCGAAAGGTAATACTTTTTTGAACGTGTGTGACGTGACTCGCGATGACATCGCGTTTGTAGTGGACCGAAGTGACTTGAAGCAAGGCAAGTTTTTGCCGGGTACTCACATACCTGTCTATCCGGTCAGTGAACTGCGGATTGCCAGACCTGATTTCGTTGTGATACTGCCGTGGAACCTGACAACGGAGATCGTTGAATCCTGTAAATATATAAGTGACTGGGGTGGGCGCTTCGTTACTGCGATTCCTTACTTAAAAATACTAGAAAGTGGCGACAGGGTCTCCGACCGGTCAACCCTTTAGAGCGTTTCCCACGCACGTGATGATAGGCCATTTGGGCCGCCCATGGTCGCCTATAAATTTGAGGACGGTCGCGGGACACGCAGTGTTGCCTGCTACCTGAGCGGCTTTAACCGCATTCTTCAGGTCGACGGACAGGCGGCCTACACAAGCCTGATGAAGGAGCAGGTCAAGGCTGGCAGCCACGAGACCATCACACCAGCTGGATACTGGGCGCATGTCCAACGCAAATTTTACGAATTGCATGACGGTGGTATCAATCAGACCGCGACCGCGTCAGTAAAAGCAATGGCCAAGCTATGGCAAGTCGAGGACGAGATCCGCGGGGAAAATGCTGAAACCCGTGCGCTGGTGCGACAGCAAAAATCGATAGCCGTTGTCGCCGACCTTTTTAACTCTGCGAGAGGGGACTGGCGAAGGTGTCCGGCAAGTCCAAGACCGCAGAAGCAATCCGCTACGCAATAAACCGCCGCCAATCTCTTGAGCGCTTTTTGGACGAAGGTTGCATCGAGATCGGCTCCAACATCGTTGAGCGCGCAATCCGCCCCAAGACAACGTAAGCGGCAAGCTGAGGCCGTTCAAGCCCTGTAGCTCCACGGCATAAGGGTATGGATTTCGCTGCTATAGCGTTTCACCTTTTGACGGAACCATATCCTGCATTTCTGATGTAGTTTGCGCATTCGTCGGGTAGGATCGTTTCGACCAGCCCGCCAATATGCCGCCAGGTATTTTCGATGCTGCGCTTCTGTGCGTGGCGCATCCAGTGCTTTATCTTCGAGAAGGCCTGTTCGATTGGATTGAGGTCCGGCGAGTAGGGTGGCAGGAACCATAGCCGAGCACCGGCAGCCGTGATCGCCTGACGGACTGCCGCGGATTTGTGGCTGCCAAGATTGTCCATGACGACGATGTCGCCTGGCTTGAGAACCGGAACCAACTGCTGTTCGACATAGGCACGAAAGCACTGACCGTTGATCGGTCCGTCGAAGACACAAGGTGCTGCCAACCGATCCTTTCTCAATGCACCGAGGAATGTCAGCGTACGCCAGTGCCCATGCGGCGCAAACGCACGCAGTCGCTTGCCTTTGGGTCCCCAGCCCCTGATGGGTGTCATGTTGGTCTTGATCCAGGTCTCATCAATGAAGACCAGCCGTTCAGGATCGAGGTGATGCTGTAAGGTCTTCCATCGCTCTCTTCTACGGGCGACATCGGCACGCGCCTGTTCAAGGGCGAACAGCGTTTTTTTTAAAGCGCAGCCCCTCGCTGCGGATGAATTTCCAAATCGTATTGTGGGAGACGGCGATGCCTCGCAAGGCAAGTTCGGCCTTCAGTCCATGCAGTGTCAGGTGTGGATTCTGAGCGAGCCGTTCGGCAATGAAGCTGCGATGTGGCTCCAGGATGCGCTTGCGGTAACCACCCATCTTGCCTGGACGAACCGATCCGGTCGCACGATGGCGCTGAGACCATTTCACCACCGAAGACGCGGCCACATCAAAGCGCGCTGCAACGGCACGGACGCTTTCGCCGCTCGACACGGCTGCGACAACACGTTCACGAAGATCATTTGATATCGGTGCGGTCATCAGATGCTGGCCTCCATCCAGCCAACATCAGTGAATCACATCAGAACTGATTTGGGAATCAAACCCGATTTAGAAAGACGTGGAAACGCTCTAGATGCACCAACCCAATCGCGAAACAACGGAATCAAAAAAGGCCCCGAACTGAGTTCGGAGCCCTTTTTATGATCGAGGCCATTATGCCCGATCAATCACGTCTTTGACTTTTTCCTTCGCGTCGCCCTTGGCCTGCTGTGCATGACCCTTGGCTTCTTGGGCTGCGCCCTTAGCTTCCATCTCGTGGTTGTCGGTTGCGTCGCCTACTGCCTGGCGAGCTTCGCCGGCGATTTCGTTGGCCTTGCCTTTAACCTTGTCCATGGTGCTACCCATCGTCGTTCTCCTTATATGAGCTGTATTGCCCGATTGGTAAAACAACGGGTTAGGGCATGTTATGGTTCCTTGGAAAATTTGTTGGCCGCTTCCATTTTGCCAATCCCGATCTGGTTGAAGGTGGCACAGTCGAACGCCATCGCCCCATTGGCAAGCGCTTGATCGAAGCTTCAGGACGTTCTTGGTTTGGCCTTTCGTTTACCTGCAGATAATGGCGCGGCTTCCTCAAACGGCATATCGCGCTGCATTGCCTCGACCCGCCGTATTTTGGCGCTGCCGATGTGGCGGCGCATCATGATTTCGGCGAGGTCGGCGTCGCGGTCGGTGATGGCGTCGTAGATGCGCTTGTGTTCGACCACGGCACGTTGACGCAGAACGAGACTGTCGTTGCGGCTGCGGTAGAGGCGCAGCAGCGGGTAAAGCTCTTCGCAGAGCAGCTTTATCAGCAGATCATTCTGGCTGGATTGCGCTATCTGAAAATGAAAGTCCCTATCGACCGTGCCCAGCGCGTTGTGCTGGCCGGGCTCCAATCCAGCAAGGCCTGCTTCGTGATGCTCGATGGTTTCGCGCAGCTTGAGGAAATCCTCTGATGTCATCTTGAAGGCTGCTTCCCGCGCGGCAAGGCCTTCCAGCATTTCTCGAACGGAAAACAGCGAAGATAATCTTTCCGGTGTCGCTTCCGTGACGCGCGCGCCCTGGTTGGCGGTGCGTGTAATTAGGCGGCGCTCCTGCAGGCGGTGCATTGCTTCGCGAAGAGGGCCACGGCTGACGCCGAAACGTTGGGCCAGTGCGGGCTCGCTGATTTTCGAACCGAGTGGAATTTCGCCCATAAGAATGGCCTCGGTCAATTGATGGAAAAGCCGTTCCGCCAGTGTTCCTTCCACTTCCATAGCGCGGTCCTGAATGCCTGCGCCCAGCGTGTTGATGCGATCCATGCTCAATGCCAACCTCGTTTATCTCGCGCGATACTAGCGCATCGGCCCGAAGACCGGAATGGATTTTCGAAGGCGGATGCGTCGATTCAATGACTTAGAGTGTCATGACCGATCATTTTTCCCTGCAAGAAGTCGATGAATGGAAGGCCCCGCGAGAACGACGTAAATGGTGCGGAAGACGTGGCAGGTCACGACGAAGGCCACCTCGATGTTGGCTGCAAAGGCGATGATGCTCATCTCGGCAAAGCCACCGGGCGCAAACGCCAGGAACAGCGCGGCAAAGGGTTGGTCGATGAGGATGCTGGTGATCTCTGCTGCCCCAAGCGCCAGAGCGATGAGGATCGAGGTCCAGAAAACGCCCTGCATCAGTGCAAGTCGTGCCTCGTGGAACTTGATGCCGGCAAACCGCGCGCCGGTGATGCAGCCGATGACGACCTGCATGCCCGCCACCAGCCACGCGGGCGGTGCAATGGCGGTGAGGCCGGTGCCGTGGGCGATGGCGCTGAATAGAAGCGGCATGATCATGATGCCGCCGAATGATCGCAGCGGTCTTCCGGCCAGATATCCGAGGCACGCGCATAACAGCAAAATCAGCCAGTCGATCGCGCCGGCAATGGCGTGATCACCGATAGGTGCAGCACCTTTTACCAGATTGACATCGGTCATCAGCGTCAAAAGAAACGGCACGGCTGAGACGACGATGATGATGCGCACGGAATGCACAAGCACCAGCTTGCGGATGTCGGCGCCGAACTGCGCGCCCAGCAATGTCATTTCTCCCAGCCCACCGGGCATCGAAGCGAATATGGCTGTCGAGCGGTCGTAGCCGAGCAAGCGAAAGAAGTAGAAGCCGCAGGTCGTAACCAGCAGAAAAAACAGGATCAGTATCGGCACCAGCATCCACCAGCCGGTGATGGTCTGGACGACCAGCGGCGTAAAGGCGCTTCCGGCCATAACGCCGATCACCGGGCGCGCGCCATCGCGAAAGATGGAGGGCAGAACCCGGCTGCGGTCGTAAAAAGACAGAAGGGCCGCACCGAACATCGCCCCCAGCGTCCACGGCAGGGGAAGATGGAGCAGGCGGAACAGAATTCCGCCTGCTACCCCAGCTGCCAGCACCAGCCCGACAGTGAGGATTTTTACCCTGGGAGGCATCAGTTCGCAGCAAGCCCCAGTTCGCCGAGGATTTCCTTGGCGCTGTCGGTCTCTTTCTTTATGAAGGCCTGATAATCGGCCTCATTCATATACATATCCAGCCAGCCGCGATCTTTTAGGATTTGCTTCCAGCGTGGTGTATCCTTCATTTTTTCTACGAAAGCGGCAAGCGTCTTGGCCTGGGTATCATCAAGGCTCTTGTGCACAGAAATGCCGCGCCAGTTGGCGAACACGACGTCAACGCCCAGTTCCCGCAGGGTCGGCGCATCGACGCCCGGCAGGCGCTCCGGCGCGGCAACGGCCAGAATTTTCATCTTCCCGGCCTGCACCTGTGTGAGGAAGTCCTGCAAGCCGCCGCCGACAACGGTCGCCTGACCGTTCAGCGCCGAAACGACGACCTCACCGGTGTTTGGGTGCGGAATGAAGTTCACCTGTTTCGGCTGAAGACCGGCCTGCTTCGCCAAGCGTGCGAAGAAGATGTTTTCGGTCGATCCCGGCGATCCGCCGCCCCAGGCAACGCTGCCCGGATTGGCCGTGAACTTGTCCATCAGGTCCTTGAAGGAGGTGAGCTCGGAATCGGCGCGGGTTGCGATGACCTCGTATTCACCCGCCAAACGCGCCAGCGGACGCACATCCGCCAATGTCACCGGGGTCTTGTTGGTCAGCGGGAAGAACACCGTGCCTGCCCCCTGCACGACAACGGCGTTGCCATTGCCTTCCTTGCTGGTCACGAATTGCGAGATGGCGACAAAGCCGCCGCCGCCGGGAATGTTGGTGACCTTGACGGATGGCGCCAGCTTTTCATGGCGCACCGTATCTTCGATGGCGCGTGCCACCTGGTCCAGCCCGCTGCCCGGTCCGCCCGGCACGGTGACGTCCAGGGTTCGGATGTTTTGTGCCGCGACGGGTAGTGCCGGTAGGGCAAGCGTGGTGGCAAAAGCTGCCAGTAACAGTCTGCGTGATATCATCGAACGTTTCCTCCCATGTCGATGGTTTCTGAAGATTGTGTGGTGGAGCGCGCATTTTGGCGCTGGACGAGGCGTGTTGCCTCCTCCCGAAACTCGATTTCATTGGCCATCATGCCATTGAGATTGACGAGTTCATTGTAGTCATCAAGCCGCATCAGCCCCGTTTCGACTGAAGACAGCGAGCCTGCCGTGGCAAGCGATCGCAAGGTTGCATCGACCGCGTGGGCGGCGGCAAACAGAGAAATGGATGGCATGCTGATGGTGGCCACGCCCTGTGCCTTCAACTCCGTGATATCGGTAAAACGCTGCTTGGCGGCCTGAGACAGGGTCGCCGCAAATTCGCAGGGGATTTCTTCCATGCAGCGGGCAATTTCCTCCGGCCTGTCGACACCTTGCGGCTTAGCGAGGTCTGCACCCGCTTCAAGATAGAGCTTACAGCGCATGATCGCTTCATCCAGCCCGAAATCGCTGCGGCTGTCAGTGCGCGCAATGATGACCAGATCGGGATCGCGGCGGGCGGCGACGGCGGCGCGTATCTTGGCGATCATTTCCTCCACGGAGATCACGTCCTTGCCCGGCAGATATCCACAGCGGTTGGGAAAGCTCTGGTCGCCGATCATGATACCGGACACGCCCGCCGTTTCGAAACTGCGAACCATCTGTGTCACATTGTGCACA
Source organism: Agrobacterium vaccinii (assembly GCF_021310995.1). Taxonomy (NCBI): domain Bacteria; kingdom Pseudomonadati; phylum Pseudomonadota; class Alphaproteobacteria; order Hyphomicrobiales; family Rhizobiaceae; genus Agrobacterium; species Agrobacterium vaccinii. The sequence continues at coordinate 1,212,971 of NZ_CP054151.1, forward strand.
TCGCCGAACCCTGTGTCGGCATCCACTGATACGGGCACATTGACCGCCGCGCAGATGCGACCGTAGTGGTCGGCATAATCGCGCATGTTGGATTGCCCCATATCGGCGCCGCCCAGCATGGTGCCGATGGCGGCAAAGCCACCGCCACCGATCAGCTTGAAGCCTGCACGTTCTGCAATTCTGGCAGACAGGGCATCGTAAACGCCGGGCATGACGTGGCCTGCGCGCTCAAGGATGAGTTTTCGATATTCGGCTCTCAGCGACATGGTCATTTCCGTTCTTTCAGGGCGCTTCGGCATTGCCGGGAGCCGGGTCGTTGGACCGGCGAAGACGCATAAGGGCTGGAATAAAGATGATGGAGGCCGCCAGTGCCAGCATGAGTGCCGAGGCCGGGTGGGTCAGAAACACCGTCCAGTCACCCTGGCTGATGGCCAGCGAACGGCGCATCTGCTGTTCGATCATCGGGCCCAGAATGAGACCGAGAATGCAGGGCACGATGGGCACATCCAGAACCCGGCAGAAGAAGCCGATGATGCCGATGATCCAAAGCAGGAAGATATCGATTGCATTGCCGTTGATGCTATAGGTGCCGAGTGATGCCAGCACCAGAATGCCGCCATAGAGCCAGGGCTTGGGGATCGACAGCAGCTTCACCCAGATGCCGACCATGGGCAGGTTGAGGATGAGCAGCAGCACATTGCCGATGTAAAGGCTGGCAATTAGACCCCAGACCAGATCGCTGTTGCTTTCAAACAGCAACGGGCCGGGACGCAGGCCATATTGCTGGAAGGCGGCGAGCAGAACTGCGGCTGTCGTGGAGGTCGGAAGCCCGAGCGCCAGCAACGGAGACAAGGCACCAGCCGCCGAGGCATTGTTGGCAGCTTCCGGCCCGGCAACACCTTCGATGGCACCCTTACCGAATTCTTCGGGGTTGCGGGACAGCTTCTTTTCCAGCGTGTAAGAGAGAATTGTCGGCAATTCGCTTCCGCCTGCGGGAATGGCACCGATCGGGAAACCGATGAGCGTGCCGCGCAGCCATGGTTTCCAGGACCGAGACCAGTCCTCGCGGCTCATCCAGATAGAGCCTTTCAGCGCATGGATCTTGTCGGCCACGCCGCCTTCACGCGCCGCCACGAACAGCGTTTCGCCGACAGCGAACAGACCGACTGCCACCACCACGGTGTCGATGCCATCGAGGAGTTCGATGATGCCGAAGGTAAAGCGTTCCTGTCCGGTCTGCGGATCGAGGCCGATACAGCCGAGGAACAGGCCGAAGCAGAGTGCCGCGATACCTTTGCCGATGGACCGCCCGATGACGGTCGTCACCGTCGCCAGCGACAGGATCATCAGTGCGAAATAATCGGGCGCCGTCAAAAGCAGGGCGACATTGACCAGCAGTGGCGCTGCGAATGTCAGGCCGATGGTCGCAATCGTTCCGGCAATGAACGAGCCGATGGCAGCGGTGGCCAGCGCTTGCGCACCGCGCCCCTTTCGGGCCATGGCGTTACCATCGAGCGCCGTCATCATCGCGCCTGCTTCACCGGGCGTGTTGAGCAGAATGGAGGCTGTCGAGCCGCCGTACTGAGCGCCGTAATAGATGCCCGCAAACATGATGAAGGCCGAGATGGGATCAAGCCCAAGTGTCAGCGGCATCAGAAGCGCCACTGTGGTCGCAGGGCCGATGCCGGGCAGCACGCCGATGGCGGTTCCCAGTGTGACGCCCAGAAGCGACCAACCGATATTGGCGGGTGTGAGAGCAACGGCAAAGCCGTTCATGAGATCAAAAAAAGTATCCATTTGAGCCGGACCTACTGGTTGGCAGGAAGGATCGGCGCGAGAATGCCGAGCGGAAGATCGAGGCCGAGCCCCCAGTTGAAGGCGAAGAGAATGATGCCGGACAGCACGAGGCCGAAAACAGCATTCAGAAGCAGCCTGCGATCACCGAAAGCCCAGGCGCCAGCCATGAAGACAAGCGTTGCCATGGGCACCCAACCGGCCTTTTTGATCAGCAGCGCCTCGATCAGCACGGCTGCCGAAATGACGATGACCGGCCAGACGTTTGTTTTCTCTTCGCTATTAGTCGCGTCGGCATCGACGCTGAGGCTTTCGAGGCACATCAAAATGGCAGAGACCATGAAGCCTCCACCGATGATCATCGGGAAGACAGCGGGGCCGACGGCGTCATAGCCAAACCCGCCCTGAATGCCGCGGGCATTAAGAAACACCGCAATCCCTATTGCGAATATGGTGATGCCGAATGTGGCCAGTGGCCAGTTTCTGACAGTCATAGCTCCTCCCATGCCGTCATATTAATGTCATCTCACTTAAGCCCAAGACTTATAAATCTGTCAACACTATTTGCAATAAAATCCGATTAACGATGAATAAATGCGCTAATACCGATAGAATGTTGACATAAAATCCATGCTGTGGAAAACATGCGGCAGTGTTTCAGGGAGGTTTCACATGCATCTTCGCCCAACCGTCATATCCGGTCGTATGAGTTCGGAGCTGCGACGTCAGCTGCGGGAAGACCGCAAGCCGCTGGTCGGCATCTCAGGCGCAACGCCGCATCATGCACAACTGACGGAAGCGGCAGGCTTTCGCCTGTTCTTCCAGTCCGGCTCACAGGCAGCGGCCCACATCATGGGCATGCCGGATGCGGGCCTGATGACGTTGACAGAAGCGGTCGATAATATCCGCCGTATCTGCCAGTCCATTACCATTCCTGTCATAACCGATTGCGAAACGGGCTTTGGTAATGCGGTCAACACAACACGCGCCGTGCACGAATTCATCACTGCTGGTGTGGCGGGTTTTTTCCTTGAGGATCAGACTTTTCCCAAGCGTTGCGGCTTCACCAAGGGTGTCGAGGTTGTGTCGATCTCGGAGGCCAGCGCCAAATATCGCGCCGCTTGTGCCAAGCGCGATGAACTGGACCCTGACGTTGTCGTCATCGCCAGAACCGATTCGCGCGCAGCCGTTGGCGGCAGCGTCGATGAGGTCCTGCGTCGCTGCGAGGCCTATCTGACTTGTGGCGTCGATATGCTGATGGTGATGGCGCTTCAGAGCCGCGAAGAAATGCAGCGCGTGCTGGAAGCCTTCCCAGAGGCGGACCTTTACATCAATGCAAGCTCCATCAAGCCTGCGCTGTCGGCAGCCGAGTATGAGGCAAGCGGTGCCGCTGTCTACAATATTTCCATCTCGAAAGTTTCCCAATTGATGATGGAAGCATTTTTGCGCGATTGCAAAGAGAGAAGCGCCGACGCTTTCAACGACTTCATGGAAACCCAAAAATCTTCGAAACTCGGCACCTTCTCCTATCTCGACCTCACCGGCTTCCCGGCGGTTCTGGACATCGAAAAGCGATTTTTGCCTGAAGAAAGTCTAGCCAAATATGCGGGGTCACTGGGGGAGTATGACCCGAGGGGATAAGCTGGTCGCTCTTGTGCCGCGCCGGTGGCCGTTCGTCTAGAACGGGCCGACCAGGCGTCGGTATTCTGCTTCGGCAGGGCCATAGGTGCCGCTCGCAAAGCTCTCCAGACCCTGTCGCTCCAGTATCTTGATCTGATTTCGTTCCGCCGAAATCAGATGTTGACCCTCCAGAACATGGAGTGCGGTGGTGACGCTTTGGCGCCGCACGGCCAGCACTTCTGAAATGAACGCGTGTGTGAGGCCGATGGCCTCGCCATTCGATCTGTCATGGCACATCAGCAGCCAGCGAGCGAGGCGCTGCTCGATGTTGTCAGTGGCGTTGGAAAGCGCTGTAAACGCCGTCTGAACGGACATCACCTGAGCAAATCTTAACAGCAGGGATCGAAGATTGAAGCTCTGCTCCATGGCATGGGACACATGGATGCTCTGGATTCTGTAGCCGTATCCGGCAACCTGCATGAATGTCGAATAGGGCGCGGTCGGATCGTGCATGATGAGCGAGGTCGGAAACATGCCTTCCGAACCAAAAATGCCGATCTCTGCCTTCCGACCTCCGCTGACTTGCGCAACGACGGACGCTATTCCTCGGTCGAGAAAATAACAGTAGTTGGCAATCTTGCCGGATGACGAGAGCTCATACAGCCTCGGCAGTTCCAGCGCTTCCAGATGGGGGGCAAGACGGGAGAAATCGACCGGGTCCAACGCCGAGAGGAGTTTATTATGAACCGTCGATTGTTGAAGATTGCTCATATTCTTAACCTCAGTGAGGGCAAGAGCAATGATCATCTCCTAGCCGTTCGCGCCATGAAGTTGCGAACGATGAGTCGCTTTAAGCCATTGGCGTGGCGGATGTATGGCGGCCTTGGAGATCACTATGCAAGGCCTCCAGACTCCATGTCCGAAATGGGACAATTCGGCATGACTTTTAATAGAAATCGCTTGATATCACAGATTACAACTTCGATCTGTGAAGTTATAGCCACGGCAATTTTTAGTAACCTTAAGTCTCAAAAACTGTGTTGTGGATATACTGTTTCCGGCTCGTTCCCGTTGTATTCTCTTATCGGCCGCAAAACATTAGAAATAACTAATTAAATACTTGCGCCTGCTACGTTGCAATGAAAACCGCACCTTACGCAACGGCAGACGCTGATACTCAGTCCGAAATCGGACGAACACAAAAGGCTGGGTGTTTGAAACCCATGCGAGCATTGCTCAACTGTGGTACGTGAACACCGTTACGTCAGGCAGACGACTCAGTTGCCAACGGATGCTGCGGTATCCCGAAAATATCGTAGAGCGTCGCGAGGAGATGAATAGCTGCCGAGGAATTGCAGGAGTAATAAATCGTCTGCGCATCTCGCCGTGTACTGACGAGATTGGCATCACGAAGTTTTCCCAGATGCTGTGACAAGGCAGACTGGCTGAGGTTCACCATCTCGGCCAGCTGACCGACGGGCACCTCCCGCTGGCTTATAATATCGAGAATATGCAGGCGCTTTGCATTGGCCATCGCTGCCAAAATGCCCGCAGAATCCAGTACCGCACGGTCATCGGAGAACGTAGTTTTCATAGGCAATTCCCGTCACGGGAGGACGTCGTTCAAATTGAAAAGAAGCGATACGAGAACCAGTGCGCATGCGAATCACTTCGCTTTCGCATGTGACCGCTTATCCAGCGGTGAAACGAAGAGTGTCACCTTCCGAGCTCGTATGCAATACAAGTAATCACATATATGTCCGATATCGGACATTGTGCGAGCCATAAGCGACATGCCCTTGGCGCGGTCGTCAGTCTAGCGACACAAGCTTACGCAGCGAAGCAATGACATGGTCTGGCTGATACGGTTTAGGGATGAAATGTTCTCCGATACCGAGCGTCTGGTCGCGCAAATGGTGATGACGGGATGTCATGATGATCTTGATCGGTGGCCATCGATCCCTCACAAACGCTGCAAGTTTCAGGCCGTCTACATCACCGGGAATATCGATGTCGGTAAACAGGACGCTAATGGCAGGGTTGATTGCCAACACGACGATCGCTTCCGTTGCGTTTGCAGCCTCAAAGACCTCGAAGCCCTCTGCTTCCAAATCCGCAACGATAGCAGATCGAATGAGTGCCTCGTTCTCAACGACGAGTACGGCAATCCGGTCCTGGGGCACGAAGGTCTCGCTTCGGTAGGAGGCAATTCACGAATGGTGGTGTACACCACTTTAATGTCCTTTATCGGACATTAAAGATCCGACCTCGAATAGGTTCCACCTTATCTTTCCGCCAGGCCTATGGTTTTCGCCAATGAGACGCAATCCGTGCCACGACGGCACAACGCCGGTATGGTGCTGAATGGCGCGCGATGCAGTTATTTGGAGGGGCATTTGTGAGAAGGTGTGTGCACAGACGACCAACGTCTGCCGCGCTAGGGCACTTGAGCACAATAGCGCAATCGATCACCAGCCCTATATGGCGATCATTCAGAACCCCGTGACTCGCCTCTGGCAGACGCGATTCTGCAATGAGACCGGAGCTGGCCCGTTCACCTAGTCTGTCACCGTAGGATGAGTCGCGCTGACGTTGATGAAACAACACGCGGCGCGGGTTCTGACGGAGTTGGTATCTCCAACACCACAACGCAAACGCCATCGGCTCGGCACTCATTGCGAGGCCAAGGCCGACGGAATTAATGACGCACAATTACAAGCAGGATTCAAATCTGAATCCCACTTGTGATTCGACGGTCTTCTCGCACTTGCCAAGGGGCGCGTGCGGTCATGACGAAGTGCTGATCGAGTGCTTAGGTCGTAGAAGCAGGCTTGGCCTGTGGAGCAGGCCGCTGCTTCTTCGGTGCTACGATGCCCAGCTCGCGGTTCAGCTTCTTCTGAGCGAGTTTACGGACTCTGCGGATGCCTTCAGCCTTTTCGCGGGCGCGCTTGACTGATGGCTTCTCATAGCTTTCACGGAGACGCATTTCACGGAACACGCCTTCCTGTTGAAGGCGCTTCTTCAGTACGCGTAGCGCCTGATCGACATTGTTATCACGGACGAGGACTTGCAAGCTTTAGCTCCTGGGTAACATTCTGGCAATTATGCACAGTCCATACCCTGCGATTGGGGCTTTTGGCAAGTGTATCGTCACATACTGAGCATAACATTGCGTAATGAACGTGCGATTGGAGGGTAAATAGGGTGAGAGCGGAGGCCACACTAGGGTGCTGGTGGCTTCGGGGGCTCCGGAACCAGCTTGAAAACCAGGGGCGCACTGATACGCCTCGGCGTTTGCGGCATGTCCTTGGTGAAGGGAAGAAAGGGTACGGCCTTGGCGGGAATCTCCAATGCAGCCGCGTCAAGGGCGTCATCCCCGGACCCCTCCATAAGACGCACATCGGAGACCGACCCGTTGGACTTGATGGTAAAGTCAATTTTTAAGGCGTAGTCCCCCACAATTCCGCGCTTGCGAGCTGCATTCGCGATTGGAATCGAAGCGCGTCTCAGTCGCGTACTCACATATCTGTTCCACTCAGTCGCGTTTTGCGGCAGCGGTGCGGACGGCGCTTCCGCGGAAGTCGCTGAAATATCTGCAGTAAATGGTAAGGCGAGCGCCAGCATCATAACTAAACCGACTCTAGACAGCTTCATCTCGATCCTATCAGCAGTTGTATACGATCCCACCACACTACATCGCATAGCCCGCTCGGCACAACATTTGTCGAGCCCTGATTGCGGTTCAAAGATCAGCCGGCTGCCATCGTCTTTGCCTCCACACCAATCGTAATTGCCAGCATCAGCGCGACGACACTTGCGGTGATGAACGCCAGAATGAAAGCGCCCGTCGCCCTGACCGCGCCCATGTGCATATCCCTGATAAACCATCGTATCTGCGCCTGCGCGTACCACGCTATGGCAATCGTCAGCGTCATCGCACCAATCATCATCCCCTGTGCGTGGGGCATGAACATGAAGTCAAATCCCAGGCCCACGACAAATGCAAAGGGTGCCGCGACATAACACTGACTGAAAAAGGGTGGCCGCAGTGAATTCCGGGTGATTCTCGCCGACCGCTGTCGCAGCGCGGTAACAGACATGCAAAGCGGAAAAATCCCGAACACCACGCCGCGGGCGATGAGCAGGTTGGAACCAGACCCCAGTTCCTTGGCGGCAGCGGCTGTATCATAGGCAGAGGGAAAAGCGGATGAGATGCCCTGTGACAGGAGCAGTGTGATCAGCAGAAACAGGGGAGGGCTCAAGGTATCGTCGTACTGATCTTCAAGCCGGTCGGCGAGCTCCGTATCAGCATAGCGCATCATGCTCAGCGGCCTGACGACAGATCGCCACATGGTGAGCGGGTAAAACAGCAGCCATGTGACCAGCTCGTAAAGCAGCTCTTCAAGCGACTTCAGAAGTTTCATAAAATCCAAATCCGCCTCCTGTCACCGCTGCCGGTCTTTTAAGTAGCTCGTCTGTTAGAGATTGCGAATACGGAAATGCGGTCCATGATTCAAATATCCATCGGAGCGTGCGGTAATGCATCTACTCGATGCTCGGCATCGTAATGGACTGCATACGCTACCTGTGCCGTCCGCCGATTTCTCCAACACAGTTTGAATATCGTCTTAATATCCGGAGTTGACGGGATATCGATGAAGCATGCAAGGCTGTAATATTCTTTGCTACTAATTTTCTGATGTGTCACTTGACGCGAGCACCCTCAATGGTTACAGAAAATAAAACAACAACCTTTGAGGGTATTGATATGGATCCCATGCTCGGAATGATTTACTTGCTCCCGTTTTCATGGGCCCCGAACGGTTATAGCGTCTGCCAGGGGCAGACTGTCCAGGTCATGCAGTATCAGGGGCTCTATTCGCTTATTGGGGAAACTTATGGTGGTAGTCTTGTCAACAGTAATTTCATGCTGCCGGATTTGCGCGGCAGAGTGCCGCTGGGGGCGGGCGTGAGCCCTACTCTTGGAACTTTCCCCTTCGCAAGTTCCCAGGGCGAAACCGCGCATACGCTTACTCAGGCCCAAATGCCTGTTCACAGCCATCAAGCCAGCTTCGCTCCTGTCTTAACAGAGCAGAATGTAACAATTCCAGACGTTCCAAGTACTCTCAATGTTGCCGTTGATGTGGATGTTTACGGTGCTGTCGGCGATGCAAATTTACCAAGCAGCACGAACAATATGTTGTCCGGCGTTGCCAGTACAAACAACAGAATGTACGCCTCCCCCAAGACTGCCGATCTCGTGAAGTTGAGCAACGTCAACACGAAGGTCACCGGCGATGCAGGTTCACCCGGCGCTACGGTAAAAATCAACGCTCTCACAGGCGGTGCCGTGACCATAGCTGCGGCGGGCCAGAGCGAGTCGGTTTCCCTGATGCAACCGTATCTCGCCATGAACTTCGTCATCGCTATGGTCGGCATTTATCCGGATCGACCATGACGCTGGACATTGCAACGATAAGGGCTTCATTGCTTCAACCCTATGTCGGGGAACTGTTCCAGATGGTGCATTCCACCGATCTCGCCATCCCCGTGCAGTTGAAACGATGCAGTGAATTTCCCGAAGGAAAGATGCAGGGTACACCTCGAACGCCATTTTCACTGGAGTTCGAGGCTAAAGATGAAACTGTGCCGCCATTTCAATGGGGGGACTTCTCGTTTTTTCATCCCGATGTTCCCGCCATTGGACCGGTTTACGTTTCGCGTATCCTGAACCCTACAGCCCCGACCAGGGCTCTGTTTCAAGTTGTATTTGGCTAAAACAATGGAGCAGCCAACATGGCAGCACTGAACGGCTCATTTCCGTTGCCCGGCAATCTGGCTTTGCGGTTTGTCCAGGCTCAGGATCAGCCATTTCTGTTGCAATTGCTTATCGAGGCCAGGCCGTGGCTGTCCTGGGTTGATGGCAAGCCGGATTTTTTACGCATGTTGCACAAGCAACAATTCGATACTCTGCGCGAAGGGCTGGGCAACGCCTACCCTGAGCATATGGACATGGTTATTGAAGATAATTGCAACCGCGTTGGAAGACTTGTCGTTTCGCTGGGCTACAGCAACTGGCGCCTGTCGGAGTTGCAAGTCATGACCGCAGCCCGAGGTAAAGGCATTGGGACCAAAGTGGTGCGAGGGCTTCAGGCCGCCGCTGAAAATATGGACATTCCGATCACTCTTTCCACGCCCATGTTTGGCACAAGCGCCAGACACATCTACGAACGCCTTGGCTTTCAGCTAACAGGCACTGAACCTCCACACTACCACATGCGATGGTTACCCCGCCCACAGGTTGTATCGAAGATGCAACAGTAGAAAAAACTAATGCAATTTTTTCGAAACCAAAATACCACCTGTACTAGAAATCAGCAAATTACGTGATAGTAATTTTTGAGATATGGGGCAGTGGGATAACGACTCGTGGTTGCGGTTCCGCGTGTATTTTGGGGAAGTTTCTTGCAGAAGAAAACGTCTAACGATGCGTTTCATAAGGTCGCGTCTGCTCTTTCGTTTCCGACGCGAAAATCGGCTAAATTTCTTCTGTCTTTGGCCATTGTCTTTGGTGTCGCGGGCCAGGCGAAAGCTCTGAGTTGTCAGGATGTGAACTCGGACTGGAGCAGTGGCGTAACAGTAGCGAATGGCTCTACTAGTATATATACAGAATATGAATTTAACGCTGGTGACAAATTAAGCTGGACGGTCACGTTTACAGGGACTGGTTCGGAAAATAACTATGCAGCCGCTGCAATTGATGTGTATGATTACGGCATCGTTCTAAATGCTAGTAATGCATCTGGAAATGATACTGTCTCTTCAAGCTTCGTATTACCATCTGATTCGGGGGCCGAAGTCAGTCTGACTGGACCGGTCAATACTGGCGCTACCCTCATACTGACGTGTGCAACGGCTTCATCCGACGCAACACTGTCAGCACTTGCGCTCGACAACGGCAGCTTAGATCCTGGCTTTTCGTCTGCGACAACCAGCTACACGGTCTCAGTCGCCAATTCAGTAAGCTCTATCGCCATCACCCCAACGGCCAATGATGGGAACTCAACCATAACAGTAAAGGGCGTAGCGGTCACATCCGGTGCCGCATCATCCTCCATCCCCCTCAACGTGGGTACCAACGCAATCCCTGTTGTGGTGACGCCGGAATATGGCAGTTCAAAAACCTACACAGTCACGGTTACGCGCGAAGCGGGCCCCGTTATGTCATCCATATCTCCCGACAGCGGTTCCACCAATGGTGCAACATCCGTCTCGATCACTGGCACCAATCTCGCCACCATCAATAGCGTCAAATTCGGAACGGAAGCTGCCACAAATTTCACCGTCAACAGCGCAACATCCATCAGCGCAACCACGCCAGCTCATGTGTCTGGTGCTGTCGATGTCGTTCTGTCGGATGGAATGAACACGGCGACGCTCTCAAGCGGATTCACGTATAATGCCGCAACTTTCACCTTCTCGCCACCCGCAGGAGCCCTGACAGCAGGTACTGTGGGAACAGCCTATAACGCGACCATCGCGGCCTCGGGCGGTACGGCGTCCTACACATACGAGGTCACATCAGGTGAACTTCCCGTAGGCCTCGACCTCAACTCCTCGACCGGCGTCATTTCCGGCACCCCGACAGCAGCTGAAAGCGCGACCTTCACCATTACCGCAAAGGATGCAAACGCCGCGACAAGCCCGGCGGTCTACACGCTGGTGATTGGGGTTCAAGCTCCTGTGGCTAACGCCGTTTCAGAGACGGTGGCTGCCAACTCGTCGGCCAATGCCATCACCCTCAACATAACAGGTGGCGCAGCCGCTTTGGTCGCCGTCGATACGCAAGCCAGCCACGGCACGGCAACGGCATCCGGCACTACCATCACCTACACGCCGACGGCAGGCTATTCCGGCACTGACAGCTTCACCTACACGGCGACGAATGCGACGGGCACGTCGTCACCGGCGACCGTCTCCATCACCGTGTCCGCCCCGACCTCGTTCACCTTCTCGCCACCGGCAGGAGCTCTGACCGGAGGCACGGTAGGCACAGCCTATAACGTGACCATCGCGGCATCGGGCGGTACAGCGTCTTACACATACGAGGTCACATCAGGTGAACTTCCCGCAGGCCTCGACCTCAACTCCTCAACTGGCGTCATTTCCGGCACCCCGACCACAGCTGAAAACGCGAGCTTCACCATCACCGCAAAGGATGCAAACACTGCACAAGACTTGGCGGCCTATACGCTGGTGATTGGGGTTCAAGCTCCTGTGGCGAACGCCGTCTCGAAAACAGTGGCTGCCAACTCGTCGGCCAATGCCATCACTCTCAACATAACAGGTGGCGCAGCCGCTTCGGTCGCCGTTGATACGCAAGCCAGCCATGGCACGGCAACGGCATCCGGCACCGCCATCACCTACACGCCGACGGCAGGCTATTCCGGCACTGACAGCTTTACCTACACGGCGACGAATGCGACGGGCACGTCGTCACCGGCGACCGTCTCCATCACCGTGTCGGCCCCGACCTCGTTCACCTTCTCTCCACCCCGGGGCGCCCTGACAGCAGGCACTGTGGGCACAGCCTATAACGTGACCATCGCGGCATCTGGCGGTACAGCGTCCTACACATACGAGGTCACATTAGGTGAGCTACCAGCAGGCCTCGACCTCAACTCCTCGACCGGCGTCATTTCCGGCACCCCGATAGCGGCTGAAAACGCGAGCTTCACCATCACCGCAAAGGATGCAAACACTGCACAAGACTCGGCGGCCTATACGCTGGTGATTGGGGTTCAAGCTCCTGTGGCTAACGCCGTTTCAGAGACGGTGGCTGCCAACTCATCGGCCAACGCCATCACCCTCAACATAACAGGTGGCGCAGCCGCATCGGTTACCGTCGATACGCAAGCCAGCCACGGCACGGCAACGGCATCCGGCACCGCCATCACCTACACGCCGACGGCAGGCTATTCCGGCACTGACAGCTTTGCCTACACGGCGACGAATGCGACGGGCACGTCGTCACCGGCGACCGTCTCGATCACAGTATCTCCTCCGACCTCCTTTACCTTCTCTCCACCCCGGGGCGCCCTGACAGCAGGCACTGTGGGCACGGCCTATAACGTGACCATCGCGGCCTCGGGCGGTACGGCGTCCTACACATACGAGGTCACATTAGGTGAGCTACCAGCAGGCCTCGATCTCAACTCCTCGACCGGCGTCATTTCCGGCACCCCGACAGCAGCTGAAAACGCGAGCTTCACCATCACCGCAAAGGATGCAAACGCCGCGACAAGCCCGGCGGTCTACACGCTGGTGATTGGGGTTCAAGCTCCTATGGCAAACGCCGTTTCAGAGACGGTGGCGGCCAACTCGTCCGCCAATACCATCACCCTCGACATAACAGGTGGTGCTGCCGCTTTGGTCGCCGTTGATACGCAAGCCAGCCACGGCACGGCAACGGCATCCGGCACTACCATCACCTACACGCCGACGGCAGGCTATTCCGGTACTGACAGCTTCACCTACACAGCGACGAATGCGACGGGCACGTCGTCACCGGCGACCGTCTCCATCACCGTGTCGGCCCCGACCTCGTTCACCTTCTCTCCACCCCGGGGCGCCCTGACAGCAGGCACTGTGGGCACGGCCTATAACGAGACAATCGCGGCATCTGGCGGTACAGCGTCCTACACATACGAGGTCACATCAGGTGAACTTCCCGCAGGCCTCGACCTCAACTCCTCAACCGGCGTCATATCCGGCACCCCGACAGTGGCTGAAAGCGCGACCTTCACCATTACCGCAAAGGATGCAAACACTGCACAAGACTCTGCGGCCTATACGCTGAGCGTCGTCATCGCTACGGCAGAAGATCTCGTTCTGTCTCCCTCTGAAGGTAATCTGACGGATGCGATGGCTGGAGAAACATACAATCAACAGATCACGGTCTCAGGCGGAACCGCCCCTTTCGCCTTCAATGTCATTTCGGGCACCTTGCCGGATGGGCTCACATTGAGCACATCCGGCTTATTGTCCGGTACATTGGCTGACAACACGCAGAACGACTATGTTTTCGAGGTCCAGGTCAGGGACGCGCAAAACATGATCGGAAAAGCTCGATACAATCTGACGGTAAAGGAGCAATCCGTTCAGGTTGTAAGCCAGACGATCACTGTCGAGGCGGGTTCCTCTCCCCCAGATACGCGTCTCGACAAGAATGCGACCGGCGGTCCCTTCGATAGTGGAGAGCTTGTTTCCGTCGTGCCGTCGAATGCGGGCAGGGCTGTTCTCACCATGGGTGACTATGCACAATCCGGTCCGGTTTCTCCGGTTGGCTGGTATCTGAAGTTTACTCCGACGCCGGGCTTTTCCGGGCCTGTCGTGATCACCTTCAGCCTCACGAGCGGCCTTGGCAGCAGCACGGGAACCGTGACCTATAACCTTGGTTACAATCCAGCCGAGGTCGCAACCGAGATCGATGGCCTCGTCAGGGATTTTGTGAGATCGCGACAAAGCATGATCTCATCAGCCATCAACGTGCCGGGTCTTCTGGAAAGACGGAACGCAGAGAACGCGAACGAGCCGGTGACGACGAGGATATCTCCCTCTTCCAATGGTATGACAATCGGCTTTTCAACCAGCTTTGCCCAAATTGAGGCCTATCGAAACGGTGCTGGCGATGCTTCCGGGCAATCCCTCGGCGGAATATCGTCGTCGCCATTCAATGTCTGGCTGAGCGGTGCATTTCTGATGCACAATCGCGATGATGACGACGATCGCAGGTGGGGTAGTTTTGGCATGCTCTCGGCGGGCGCTGATTACCTGATCACCGACAAGGCACTCGTCGGTCTATCGTTCCACCTGGATAGAATGACCGATCCGACCGATGCGGATGCAAAACTTACGGGCAATGGCTGGCTGGTAGGGCCCTATAGCTCACTGGAGATTGGCAAGGGCGTGTATTGGGATACCAGTATTCTCTACGGCGGTTCGGCCAACGACATCGACACCGCCTTCTGGGACGGGACCTTCGACACCAAGCGCTGGATGGCTGATACGGCGATCAAGGGGCAATGGCGTTTGGATGAGGTAACTGTGCTGACGCCCAAGTTACGCGCTGTCTATCTCTCCGAACAAGTCGACGATTACACTGTGTCCAATGCCGCAGGCGATGAGTTGACCCTCGATGGCTTCACTTCCGAGCAACTGCGAGTGAGCCTTGGCGCCGAAGTGGCGCGAAAGTTCACGCTGAGCAATGATACCACGCTGACCCCGAAGATTGGCCTCACAGGCGGGTTCGCTGGCCTTGACGGGTCCGGTGCTTTTGGCACGGTGTCGACGGGAATATCATTGGCAACTCCCGACGATTGGAACCTCGATTTTAGCCTGCTTTTCAATGTGGAAGGCGATGGCGACAGATATGGAGGGGCACGCGCAAGGATGAGTAAGCGATTCTGATCTGAGGTTCTCACCGGGAAAAAGGGTTTCGGCGGTTGCCGGTGCCTGTCCTGCTTTCCAAGCGTTGAGCACACCGAAGCATTCACGCGGCGCGTAGCGTCCGTGATGTGCAGTCGTTCAGACCCGGAGGACACACGCAAATGCGGTGATGTCTCTGGTATGGTGGTCTTCGTGTCCGCATTTGCGTGGCCACTGGTTGTTCCGTTCGTCCGTTTCCTCAGCATAAGCCGAGGGGAGGGTTTGCTGAGGCGTTATGGCTCCCATACAAACCCTCCATCCGTCTCGCCACGCAACCAGACATCTTGGCTTGCCGGAGCTCTCGATGGGTCCGGGGCCGTCGGCTGGGGTCGTGGCACCGATGTCTCGGTTTCGACCGCACGTTCCGGCCAAACCCCAAACACCACTTCCAGCCGCCACGATGTCTCGCGATACACCCTGACGATGGAAGCGAGGCAATTGTAGGCACAGCTTCGGGGACCATTGAGAAAGCTTTTGTCGATTTTTTGCGTTTTTTTGATAAATCTTTGATTTTGAATGGATTTTTTTCAAGTAACAGTCAGAGACGGCATCGCCTGATCTATCGGCTTCTAACGCGGGAAGGCTCGAAGATTCTTCAATGCGTTGATTTTATTTATTTTTTTGATTTTCGAGTGAAACTCATGGATGACGTGGAGAAGGAGCCGCGGTTTACCAAAAGCTCACGCAGGTTCTGCAAGCCGACGACCGGGGCGCACCGCACCCCGGTCGTATCAAAGAATTACAGCTTCACCCAGCCGCCATTCTGCTTTGACGAGGCGATGCAGGCCTCTACGAAGGCGACGCCTTTGACGCCGTCGTCGATGGTGGGGTAGGTGACCGCCTTGTCCAGCGCCGTGCCGTTACGCCGTGCATCGATGGCGTTTGCGGCTTCGGTGTAGATTGTCGCAAAGGCTTCGAGGTAGCCTTCCGGGTGGCCGGAGGGGATGCGGCTGACGCGGGCGGCAGATGCACCGGCACCTGCTCCACCGCGGGTGATCAGCTGCTTGGGCTCGCCAAGTTTGGTGAACCACAGGTAGTTCGGATCGGCCTGCGTCCATTCGATGCCAGCCTTGCTGCCATAGATGCGGACCTTTAGACCGTTTTCATTGCCTACGGCAACCTGGCTGCACCACAACAAGCCCTTGGCAGGCGCTTTGCCATCGCTGGCCTTGAAGCGCAGCATGACGTGGGCGTTATCATCAAGACGACGCCCTTCCACGAAGGTGTGGACGTCTGCGGCGAGTTCTTCGGTTTCGAGGCCGGAGATGAAGCAGCCGAGATTGTAAGCGTGGGTGCCGATATCGCCGGTGGAGCCGCCTGCGCCGGATTGCGCCGGGTCGGTGCGCCACACCGCCTGCTTGGCACCCGTCTGTTCAACGGGTTCCGCCAGCCAGTCCTGCGGATATTCCATCTGCACCAGCCTGATGTCACCCAGCGCGCCGCTTTCCACCAGTTCCCGCGCATGGCGCACCATCGGATAGCCTGTGTAATTATGCGTCAGCACGAACAGCGCATCGGACGTGTCCGCCACCGCTTTCAGCTTTTTCGCATCGTCCAGATTGGAGGTCAGCGGCTTGTCGCAGATGACATGGATGCCGCGTTCCAGAAACGCCTTTGCTGCCGGGTAGTGCACATGGTTTGGCGTGACGATGGCGACGGCCTCGATGCCATCTTCGCGGCCTGCTTCCTTTTCGGCCATCTCCTCGAAGGAGCCGTAGCAGCGGTCCTCGTCCAGTCCCAGTTCCAGACCGGATGCCTTGGATTTTTCAGGGGTGGATGACAAAGCGCCTGCCACCAACTCAAAGCGGTTGTCCAGCCGTGCCGCCATGCGGTGCACGCCGCCGATGAAGGCGCCTGCGCCGCCACCCACCATGCCAAGGCGAATGCGTTTGCTCGCCTTGTCGGTCGTCTTTCCTTCAATAGCCATGAAATGTCCTCGAAATGATTTATAGGCCCAGCATGCGGCGGTTGGCGGCATCGTCCGTGCCGCTTGAAGCGAAGTCGTCGAAGGCCTTTTCGGTCACGCGAATGATATGCGCCTTGACGAATTCAGAGCCCTCAGCCGCGCCGTCCTCCGGGTGCTTCAGCGCGCATTCCCACTCCACCACGGCCCAGCCATCAAAATCATTGGCGGCCATTTTCGAGAACACGGCGCCGAAATCCACCTGCCCGTCGCCCAGAGACCGGAAGCGACCAGCGCGGTTGACCCAGCCCTGATAGCCGCCATAAACACCCTGACGACCGGTGGGGTTGAACTCCGCATCCTTGACGTGGAACATCTTGATACGGTCTTTGTAGATGTCGATATTGTCGAGATAATCAAGGCATTGCAGCACGTAATGCGAGGGATCGTAGAGCATATTGGCGCGTTTGTGGTTCTTCACCCGCTCCAGGAACATCTCGAAGGTCACGCCGTCATGCAGGTCTTCGCCGGGGTGAATTTCGTAGCAGACGTCGACACCCTGCTCATCGGCATAATCGAGGATCGGCGTCCAGCGCTTGGCCAGTTCATCGAAAGCGGCTTCCACCAGACCGGCAGGGCGCTGCGGCCATGGGTAGATAAAGGGCCATGCCAGCGCACCTGAGAAGGTGGCATGGGCATCGATGCCGAGATTGCGCGATGCCTTCAGCGCCAGCTTGACCTGCTCGACGGCCCATTCCTGACGCGCCTTGGGGTTGCCGCGCACTTCGGGTGCTGCAAAACCATCAAAGGCTTCATCGTAAGCAGGATGCACGGCCACTAGCTGGCCTTGCAAGTGAGTGGAAAGCTCCGTCACCTCGACGCCGTTACTCCGGGCCACACCGGCGAACTCGTCGCAGTAGTCCTTGGATTCGGCTGCTTTTTTCAGGTCGATCAACTGTCCGGCCCATGTGGGCACCTGCACACCGAGATACCCTTTATCAGCCGCCCATTTGGTGATGCCGTCCCACGTGTTGAACGGCGCAGCATCGCCCGCAAACTGACCGAGGAAAAGCCCCGGCCCCTTGATCGTCTTCATGAATTGATCCTCCTGCATCGATACAGATAAGTGGTTTGAGCCTCCACTCACCACCGCCGCTCAAGCTAACCGCTGAATATTTTCGTGCAACCCTCAATCAACCGCCAGGCATGATAATTTGCATCTTCACTTCGCCCGCGGGAGCAGATGCGGCGAGATCGAAGGCCTTGATGCTGTCTTCGAAATCGAAGGTGCGGGTGATGAGTGCGGAGACGTCGATGGCACCGGATGCGAGCATATCGACGCAGCGGCCAAAGACGTTGGCGTAACGGAAAACATGCTCGACCCGCGCTTCACGAATTTGCGCTGCCACCACGTCATAGGCCACAAGCTTGGTCGGCATGCCGACGAACACCACCATCCCGGCAGGTCGCAGCGGCTCGAACACGCGGGTAATGGCCGCTTCCGCACCGGAGCATTCGAAAATGACATCCGCACCCCAGCCGCCGGTGGATTTCAGCACCTGTTCGGCAAGATCATGCTCGCGGACATTGACGGTTTCGACCGGGCCTAGACCACGGGCCATATCCAGCTTCACCGGATCGACATCCGACACGAT
Organism: Agrobacterium vaccinii; assembly: GCF_021310995.1. Taxonomy (NCBI): domain Bacteria; kingdom Pseudomonadati; phylum Pseudomonadota; class Alphaproteobacteria; order Hyphomicrobiales; family Rhizobiaceae; genus Agrobacterium; species Agrobacterium vaccinii. The sequence continues at coordinate 1,231,430 of NZ_CP054151.1, forward strand.
CACGCGTGCACAACCGGCAGCAAGGGCGGCCAACACGGTAACGAGACCGATGGGACCGGTACCGATGACGACGGCGATATCACCCGGCTTGACCTTGGCCTGAGTAGCCGCCTGTACGCCGACTGCCAGCGGCTCCACCATCGCGCCCGCTGCAAAGGAGACATTGTCGGGCAGTTTGAACGTATAGGCAGCCGGGTGAACGACCGATGCGCGCAACACGCCGTGGATGGGCGGCGTTGCCCAGAAGCGCACCGCAGGATCGAGATTGTAATGGCCGATGCGGCTTGCGCGGCTGATCGGGTCGGGAATGCCCGGCTCCATGCACACGCGGTCCCCCACCGACAGGTTGGTTACGGCGGAGCCAATCTCGGTTACGGTACCAGAGGCCTCATGTCCCAGAATCATCGGCTCGCGCACCACGAAATTGCCGATGGCACCGTGGGTATAATAGTGCACGTCGCTGCCGCAGATACCGACGGTATGGATGGCAATGCGCACATCATGCGGCCCAACCTGCTCTTCCAGCGGAAACGGACGCAGCGAAAGCTTGCCGATTTCCTCCAGAACGAGTGCGCGTTCTTCGCCGGGTTTCACCTGTGATTGCATTGCATTCTCCTCGACTCTCAACAGCATCTGCTTAGATAACAAAATCGCGAAGACGGCGAAGAAGCAAGGTTTAAAAGCAACTTTTAGAGAGTGAGCATGTTTGCGTTCCAGACACCCACCGGAGGAGACCGACACATGTTACTGACCAGACGCGCCATCATGGCGGCCACAGCAGCCACTGCCGCAGCATCCGCCCTTTCCGCGCCGTCCATCGCACGCGCCGCCCTGCCATTGAAACAACCGGCCTTGCCATTTGCGGAAGATGCCCTTGCTCCGCACATTTCGGCCAAAACCGTTGGTCTGCACTACGGCAAGCACCACAAGGCCTATTTCGACAAGCTCAACACGCTGGCCAAGGGCACACCATACGCCGATATGGAGCTGGAAGAGATCGTCAAGGCTTCCGCTGGCAAGACTGCCGACAAGAAGATTTTCAACAACGCCGCCCAAGCGTGGAACCATGTGGTCTATTGGGATCAATTCGTGCCCGGGGGCCCGAAAAGACCGGATGGCAAGGCCGCAGAGGAGCTCAGCGCGGCATTCGGTGATTACGACGCCTTCATCGCCAAGGCCGTCGCCACGTCAGACGAAGTCTTCGGCACAGGCTGGGTGTGGCTGACGCGCGATGATCAGGGCAAGCTGGCACTTGTGGGCTATGAGGATGCCAACAACCCGGTTGCCGTCGGTCGCGCGGCTTATCTCGGCATCGATATCTGGGAACACGCCTATTACGTGGATTATGAAAACCGCAAGCCAGAACACATCAAGGTCGTGCTGGAAAACCTCGTAAACTGGCGGGTCGTGGGCGACAAGATCGCTAAGGCGTAACACCCTCGAAAAACGTCTATAGCGCACAGCGCCCCGGTTTCGCTGGGGCGCTGACGTAAACTTGAGGCGTCAGCCGCTTTTTCCTTTCTGCCGATTTCGCGCCCGCGCCGACCGGGAAAACACAGTGTTTTCGACCAAAAAGCAGTGGTTAAATACTGTTGCAGGAAACATATGATTCTAATCCCTGCGCCTAAATTAGTATCAAAATCGCCTGAAGTTGAACATTTGGTCAAAAAACCACCTGAATCGTTTCGGTTGGCCGCTTGAGTATGTGCAAAGTTTCTTATAACCAAGTTGCATCGGTAGTCGCAGAATAAGCGAGCCGGATACAAAAATTGGGAGCTCTTTGATGAGATACAAACTTGGCCTAATCGCTGCAGCCTTGCTTTCGGCGACGTGCTTTGCACCTGCCGCTGCAAGCGCAAAAACCTTCGTATATTGCTCTGAAGGTTCGCCGGAAGGTTTCGACCCCGGTCTCTACACCGCCGGCACCACATTCGATGCCTCGGCCCACACCGTTTACAGCCGCCTTCTGGAATTCGAACCCGGCACCACCAAGCCTGTTGCTGGCCTTGCTGAAAGCTGGGAAGTTTCGGAAAACGGCACCGTCTACACCTTCAAGCTCCGCAAGGGCGTGAAGTTCCAGACCACAGAATTCTTCACGCCAACGCGTGACCTCAACGCTGACGACGTCGTGTTCTCCATCGAGCGCCAGATCAAGACCGACAACCCATGGCACCAGTATGTTCCAGGCACGTCCTGGGAATATGCCGAAGGCATGGGCTTCCCCAAGCTGATCAAGTCGGTTGAAAAAGTCGACGACATGACGGTCAAGTTCACCCTGAACCGCCCGGAAGCACCGTTCCTCGCCAACATCGCGATGCCGTTCGCTTCGATCATGTCGAAGGAATACACCGACAAGCTGGCCGCTGAAGGCAAGCAGGCGCAGTTGAACCAGATGCCAGTCGGCACCGGTCCCTTCGCTTTCGTCGGTTACCAGCAGGATGCCGTCATCCGCTTCAAGGCCAACAAGGACTATTGGGGCGGCGCGCCAAAGATCGACGATCTGGTTTTCGCCATCACCACAGATGCCGCCGTTCGTTTCCAGAAGCTGAAGGCTGGCGAATGCCACCTGATGCCTTACCCGAACGCTGCCGACGTGAAGTCCATGAAGGAAGACAAGACCCTGACGGTTATGGAGCAGGAAGGCCTCAACGTTGCCTATCTCGCCTACAACACCACGCAGGCTCCTTTCGATAAGCCGGAAGTCCGCAAGGCGCTGAACAAGGCCATCAACAAGAAGGCCATCGTTGACGCCGTGTTCCAGGGCATGGCCACGCCTGCCAAGAACCCGCTGCCGCCAACCATGTGGTCCTACAACGACAAGGTTGAAGACGACACCTACGATCTGGAAGCAGCCAAGAAGATGCTGACAGACGCAGGCGTCAAGGACCTGTCCATGAAGGTCTGGGCGATGCCGGTTTCGCGTCCGTACATGCTCAACGCCCGCCGCGCTGCCGAAGTCATCCAGGATGATTTCGCCAAGATCGGCGTCAAGGTCGAGATCGTTTCCTACGAATGGGCCGAATATCTCGACCGTTCGAAGGCAAAGGACCGTGACGGTGCCGTGTTCCTCGGCTGGACCGGCGACAATGGCGATCCGGACAACTTCCTCGACACGCTGCTCGGCTGTGATGCCGTTGGCGGCAACAACCGTGCTCAGTGGTGCGACAAGGACTTCGACGCTCTCGTGAAGAAGGCCAAGATCACTACCGATCAGGCAGAACGCACCAAGCTCTACGAAGAAGCTCAGGTCGTGTTCAAGAAGCAGGCACCTTGGGCCACCATCGACCACTCCCTGTCCGTCGTTCCGATGCGCAAGGAAGTCACTGGTTTCGTCCAGAGCCCGCTGGGTGACTTCACGTTCGAAAACGTGGATATTGCCGAGTAACAACCCGACGCATAGAAAAATGCCGCGTGTCTTGTCTCAAGGCGCGCGGCACTTGCGTTTTGAACAACAAAAGTAAGAAGCAGGCCGCAAAGGTCGCTACCCGCGCATAGGTTCCGGCCGGAACAGATCGAAGGTTTCTCATGATTGGCTTTCTCGTGCGGCGCATTGCCGTGCTCATCCCGACATTCATCGGGGTTTCCATTATCGCGTTTCTGTTCATTCGGCTTTTGCCGGGCGATCCGGTCGCACTTCTGTCGGGCGAACGTGTCATGTCGCCCGAGCGTCATGCGCAGATCAGCGCGGCACTCGGCATGGACCGTCCCATGATCATCCAGTATCTGGATTACCTCAAAGGTATCCTGATGGGTGATTTCGGCACGTCCATCGTGTCCAAGACGCCTATTCTCACGCAGTTCAAGGCACTGTTCCCGGCCACCGTGGAACTGTCCTTCTGCGCCATGATCATCGCCATCGCCATCGGCATTCCGGCAGGCGTCATCGCGGCCATCAAGCGCGGATCGATCTTCGATCAGGGCGTCATGGGCGTGGCACTTGTTGGCTACTCCATGCCGATCTTCTGGTGGGGTCTGCTGCTGATCATCCTGTTTTCCGGTATCCTGCAATGGACACCGGTCTCGGGACGCATCTCGCTGATGTTCTATTTCCCGCCTGTCACCGGCTTTATGCTGATCGACTCGCTGCTGTCTGGACAGAAGGGCGCATTTGCGTCGGCGCTCAGCCATCTGGCGCTGCCATCCATCGTGCTGGCCACGATTCCGCTGGCGGTCATCGCCCGTCAGACGCGCTCTGCCATGCTGGAAGTGCTGTCGGAAGACTATGTGCGCACCGCCCGCGCCAAGGGTCTTTCACCGTTCAGAGTGATTGGCATCCACGCGCTGCGCAATGCCATGATCCCCGTCATCACCACCATCGGCCTTCAGGTCGGCGTCATGCTGGCCGGTGCGATTCTTACCGAAACGATCTTCTCCTGGCCCGGCATCGGCAAATGGATGGTCGATAGCGTCTTCCGCCGTGACTACCCTGTCATTCAGGGCGGTCTCCTGCTGATTGCGGGCATCATCATGGTCGTCAACCTCATCGTTGACCTCATGTATGGCCTCATCAATCCGCGCATCCGGCATTAAAGAAGAGGATCGTTTCATGGCCGATACCGCCATCATCAAAAAAGCCGAGCCGGTTTCCTCTTCCGCCATGCGCAAGCAGATGCTGAAGGAATTCTGGTTCTATTTCTCCGAAAACAAGGGCGCCGTGATCGGCCTCTATGTTTTCGTCGCCCTTGTGATCGTCGCAATTCTGGCGCCCGTCATCGCACCGCATTCGCCGTTCCAGCAGTACCGCGATTTCGTTCTGCTGCCGCCCGCGTGGATGGAAGGCGGTAATCTTTCCTACCTTCTGGGCACCGATCCCGTCGGTCGCGATATTCTGTCGCGTCTGATCTACGGTGCGCAATATTCGCTGTTCATCGGCGTTTTCGTCACCACACTGTCGCTCTCCACCGGCGTTATCATCGGCGTTCTCGCCGGTTATTATCGCGGCTGGCTCGATACGGTCATCATGCGCCTGATGGATATCATTCTGGCCTTCCCGTCGCTGCTGCTCGCGCTCGTTCTGGTCGCGATCCTCGGCCCGGGACTGACCAACGGCATGATCGCGATTGCGCTCGTTCTTCAGCCGCATTTCGTGCGCCTGACCCGTGCTGCCGTGATGGCGGAAAAGTCCAAGGACTACGTGACCGCTTCGCGTCTGGCCGGTGCCGGACCGCTGCGTCTAATGTTCCGCACCATTCTGCCCAACTGCACGGCACCGCTCATCGTGCAGGCAACGCTGTCGTTTTCGAATGCCATTCTCGATGCCGCAGCACTCGGCTTCCTCGGCATGGGCGCACAGCCGCCTGCACCGGAATGGGGCACCATGCTTGCCGAAGCGCGTGAGTTCATTTTGCGCGCATGGTGGGTCGTTACTTTCCCCGGCATTGCCATCCTCGTGACCGTTCTCGCCATCAATCTGGTGGGTGATGGTCTGCGCGATGCGCTTGACCCGAAACTGAAGAGGTCCTGACATGGCACTTCTGCAAATCGATAATCTCGTCGTCGAGTTCGAAACCGCCACCGGCTGGTTCCGCGCCGTCGATGGCATCTCCGTCTCCGTCGAAAAGGGCGAAGTTCTCGCCATCGTCGGTGAATCCGGTTCCGGCAAATCGGTCTCGATGCTGGCCGTCATGGGGCTTCTGCCCTGGACGGCGAAGATCACTGCCGACCGCATGCTGTTCGAAGGTCGCGACATCCAGACACTGACCGCTGCCGAACGCCGCAAGCTCATCGGCAAGGATGTCGCCATGATCTTCCAGGAACCGGTGGCGAGCCTAAACCCGTGCTTCACGGTCGGTTTCCAGCTGGAAGAAGTTCTGCGCATCCACATGGGCATGGATAAGAAAACCCGCCACGCCCGCGCCATCGAACTCTTCAAGCTGGTCGGTCTTCCCGACCCGGAAGAACGGCTCAAGCACTTCCCGCACCAGATGTCCGGTGGCCAGTGCCAGCGCGTGATGATCGCCATTGCCATCGCCTGCAATCCGAAGCTCCTGATTGCCGACGAGCCCACGACCGCGCTCGACGTGACGATCCAGAAGCAGATCCTCGATCTCTTGATGAAGCTTCAGGCCGAAAACGGCATGGGCCTCATCATGATCACCCACGACATGGGTGTGGTGGCGGAAACGGCAGACCGCGTGGTGGTGCAGTACAAGGGTCGCAAGATGGAGGAAGCCGACGTGCTTTCGCTGTTCGAGAACCCGCAGAGCAACTACACCAGGGCGCTTCTGGCAGCACTGCCTGAAAACGCGACGGGTGATCGCCTGACCACCGTGTCGCAGTTCTTCGATGGCACACCGACACCGGCCCCATCAGTTGCGGGAGAAACAGCATGACCGGCAACAACACCATGCTCGAAATCCGCAATATGAAGCGGGATTACCATATGGCAGGCGGCTTCATGAAGCCTTCCAAGACCATTCACGCCGTCAAGGGCGTGTCCTTTGCGCTGGAAACCGGCAAGACGCTGGCCATCGTCGGCGAAAGCGGCTGCGGTAAGTCCACGCTGGCGCGCATGTTGACCTTCATCGATGAGCCGACTTCCGGCGAGTTGCTGATCGACGGCCAGAAGGTCGATACCCGTCCCGGCCATCTGACGGCTGAAATGCGCCAGAAGGTGCAGATCGTGTTCCAGAACCCCTACGGCTCTCTCAACCCGCGCCAGAAGATCGGCGACGTGCTGGGCGAGCCGCTGCTCATCAACACCAAGATGTCGGCTGCGGAGCGTCGCGAGAAGGCAAACGAGATGCTGGTGCGCGTGGGTCTGGGGCCTGAACACTATAATCGCTACCCGCACATGTTCTCTGGCGGCCAGCGCCAGCGTATCGCCATTGCGCGTGCGTTGATGCTGAACCCGAAGCTCCTAGTGCTGGACGAGCCTGTCTCGGCGCTCGACCTTTCGGTTCAGGCGCAGGTGCTCAACCTGCTGTCCGACCTTCAGGACGAGTTCGGCCTGACCTACGTCTTCATCTCCCACGATCTGTCGGTGGTGAAGTATCTCGCCGATGAGGTGATGGTGATGTATTTCGGCGAAGCCGTGGAATACGGCACGCGTGAAGAGGTGTTCAACAACCCCCAGCACGCCTACACCCGCACCCTGTTCGCCGCCACCCCTAAAGCCGACGTGGATTCGATCCGCGCCCGCATGGCAGCGAAGAACATGGCCAAGGCTGGTTGAGGGATAGGAGGAGCCCGGTTATGGCCGGGCTCTGATGTTGGGGTGGTTGTGGGTTATGCCTGCTGTCCGCCGACTAGCAACATTAGCTGCCGTCAGCCTCTGGCTCGTCCCTGATATCTGCCACGTCGTATCCGCAGAAGCGTGATTAGATCCTCGGGACAAGCCCGAGGATGGCGGAGGTAGTGGATGTTTTGGACCTTAGTCAGGCGATGCACCATCACCCTCCCGAAATCTCACGCAAGCCCTAGATCACCGGATAAAGCGACCAGAAGAACAACTCGTGTTCCTGATCCTTGTCGTGCTGTTCCGACTCGTCCCTGGTTTTCGTTTCCGTGGTGAAGCCGCGCTCGCGGTTGAGCTTGTCTTCCTGGGCCTTGCGACCAAGTCCGAACAGGTCGAAGGATAGCATATTGAAGCCAGCAACCATTTTTGTCCCTCTTCGTCACAGTGTTTAACGAGAGGTAAAGTTTTGCGCGTTGCCACGTTTTCGTCAAGATTGCCGATGGAATTAGTCTGTTACTCCTGTGGATGAGTTGAAGGATTTCATTCTTGAAAAGCGCTAATATGCGAAGATTCATTCCGACTTCGCGAAATGCCGCTCAAAAGCTCCATTACGAGCGGTAGGATTGAACGGCGGCGCGCAGGGCCTGATCGAGATCGGCGGCTTGGCCTGCGGCTTCAAGCGCGCGGGAAAAAGCGGTCAGATTGGCGAGCACAGATTCCTCATTGGCGCGCTGTCCGGTGTGGTTGAGGCGAACCAGCCGCTCCGTGCCGGGACCGACGCCCGCGGTGATATCCGCACCGGCTATCGTGCGGCGTGAGAGGAAAGTTTCGCGGTCGATATCCGGCGGCAGAACGGCTGTTGTGACAAGGGCGGATGCGGATGGCTCCTGTGCCCAGAGTTCTGCCCCCAATGCTACGAGCCCGGCGCGTGTGGCACGCTTTGCCAGATCATGTCTCCGCAGCACGTTGTCCATGCCCTCAGCCTCGATCCGGTCGAGGGCGGATTGGAGCGCGAAGAATTCGAGCGGGGCGGGGGTGCCGGGAATGGTGCCACGGCCAGTGTCGAGCCATTGCTCCCTCTGATCCATCAGCGACAGGATGGAGGTTCGGGGGGCTGTCGAGTGGTCCAACAGGGTCCATGCCTTGGAGCTAACCGAGATTGCCGAAAGCCCTGCCGGTCCCGAGAGTGATTTCTGCGGGCCGATCACGGCGATGTCGATCCCCAGACCGTCGACATCGAGCGGATGTCCGCCGATGGAGGCCACAGCATCGACGATGGTGAGGATGCCACGGTCCTTTGCGAGGGCAACGATCTCTTCCAGCGGGTTGAGAATGCCGCTCGCGGATTCGGCGTGCACGAGGGCAAGTGCTGCTATGTCGGGGTTGGCGTCCAGTTGCGCTTGCACTGCCTTCGCGTTGATCTGGTGACCTGGCTCTGCAGACAGATTGGTGACATCGGCACCGCCGCGTTGCAGCCAGTGGCCGAACCACGTGCCGTATGGGCTCGTGACGATGTTGAGGGCGGAAAGGCCGGGACGTGCAAGGCTGGTTGCCACCGCTTCCAGCGCGACCACCGCCTCTGCCTGTATCAGCAGGACATCGTTTTTCGTGCCCATCGCATGCGCCAATCGGTCTGCCAGCATCGCGTAGCGTTCTGCGGGAAAGGGCGGAATGTCGAGCAGATGGCTCCAGTCACGGTTGGGCATGGTTTAGGTCCTTATCAAGCAGCAAGGCAGGAACAGCGCCGACGAGGCGGCGGGCAGTCTGCGATTGCGGGTTGGAAACGATGCGTTGCGTCTCTCCATATTCCACGATCTGCCCTGCCTCCATGATGAAGACGCGGTGGCAGACGGCGCGGATAACGGCAATGTCGTGGGAGACGAAAAGGCAGGCAAGGCCGGTTTCGCGCTGAAGGGAAACGAGGAGCGAGAGGATTTGGGCCCGGACCGAGACATCGAGCGCCGACACCGCCTCATCCATAACGATCAGCGACGGGCGGGTGGCGAGAGCACGGGCGATGGCGACACGCTGCCGCTGCCCGCCGGAAAGCTCCAGCACGGGCCGGGCCGCGACATCGGCTGGCAGACCGACACGTTCCAGCAGCCGTGCAACCTCTGCCGCCCGCGCCTTTGCCGCAACGATCTCGTGGATGCGCAGTGGTTCTCCGATAACGGTGGCAACCGTGGACCGAGGGTTGAAGGCGGCGTTGGTGTCCTGAAACACCATCTGCATATGCCGCCTTGCATGGCGCAAACTGCTGCCGGATAGGGCGAGCCAGTTCTCGCCGCGAAACGTTACGCTGCCCGCATCCGGTTCGATCAGGCGCATGATAAGGCGTGCGAGCGTGGATTTGCCACAGCCCGAGGGCCCGGCAAGCCCCAGCGTTTCGCCCTGCTCCAGCGTGAAGGACACATCGCGCACGGCATGGGTTTCGCGTTTGCGATCGCGGTAGGTTTTGCATATGCCGTCAACCGACAGGAGAGTAGCCATCAGCACATACTCTCGATCAGCGGTGGCGTGGTGATGTCGATATGCGCGGCGAGCAGGCTTTTCGTGTAGGCATGCTGCGGGGTGGAGAGCATACTTGCTGCTCTACCCGTCTCGACCAGACGACCGGATTTCAGCACGGCAATGTCATCCGCAAGCGACGAGGCCAGCGCGATGTCATGGGTGATGAAGAGCAGCGTCATGCCGTTTTGCTGCACCAACCTGTCCAGCAACCGGGCGATGGCAGCCTGCGTGATGGTATCGAGCGCACTGGTGGCTTCGTCCGCAATCAGAATTTTAGGCCTGGCGGCGATGGCGGCGGCAATGGCCACGCGCTGGCGCTGCCCGCCGGACATCTGATGCGGATAGGCGTCCAGTAGGGATGAGGGATGGGGAAGCTGCACCTCGTTCAACAGATCGCGGGCGTGGGCAAGGCCCTGTTTCCACGACAGGCCCAGATGCCGAACGGCCCCTTCGGCCACCTGTTCGCCGATGGTCAGTACGGGGTTGAGACTGGCGCCGGGGTCCTGAAACACATAGCCGATATCGCGTCCGGCTAATGGCACCGGAGTGCCGGTTGCAAGATGCCAGACGACGTCGCCCGAGGATTGAGCGCCCGGCGGCAGGAGATGCGCCAGTGTTCTGGCCAGCGTGCTTTTGCCCGATCCGCTCTCGCCGATGATGGCCAGACGGCGGTTGACGGCTATCGATAGCGAGACATTCTGTAGGGCAGGACTGGTTGCGCCCGCATAGGTGACGCTGAGATCATGGATATCGCAGACCGGGTTCTGGTTCATGGCGTCTGCACCTGTCTGGCGAGCGCCTTGTTGATGCCTTCCGCAAAGAGATAGACGCCGAGCACCGTGACCAGCAGGCCAAGGCCGGGAATGATGGAGAGATAGGCGGCGGAGCGGAGCACATTGCGGCCTTGCGCAATCATCGAGCCCCAGGTGACGACGTTGGGATCGCCAAGGCCGAGAAAGGACAGCGCGGCCTCGGTTAAAATGGCAGCGGCGACGATGATGGCAGCGAGCGCCAGTACCGGGGCCAGCGCATTGGGCAGGATTTGCCGCAGGGCGATTTCCAGCGGATGCATGCCGATGGCGCGTGCCGATGCCACGTAATCGCGCTCGCGGATGGAAAGCACCTGCGCCCGTGTCAGCCGGGCTGGGTCCGCCCATGCGCTGAGTGCGATGGCCAGCACGACGATGGGTGTGGACGCGCCGATGGTGCTGACGAAGGCCAGTGCCAGCAGAAAGCTGGGCACGATCTGAAATGCATCCGTGACCCGCATCAGCGCCTCATCCACAAGCCCACCGGCAAAGCCCGCAAGCGTGCCGACGACAGCACCGATGATGAGGGCTGCGGCAGCGGCGCTGATGCCGACGGTGAGCGAAATGCGCGCGCCGTGAAACAGCCCGGCCAGCACGTCGCGCCCCAGACTATCGGTGCCGAGCGGCAGCGCCGGATCGACAAAGGGTACAATCAGCGGCGCGCCGACGATGGACAGTGGGTCCCTGGGAAACAGAAAGGGCGCGGCGATGGCGGCGCTGGCGATGAGGAGCAGGATGAAGAGGCCAATCAGGCCTTCCGCGCTGCGTGGTATCTGTCGCAGAAGGCTCATGCCGTGCCCTCCTGCGCGCCGATGCGCGGATCGAGCACGGCGTAGAGGAGGTCGACCACCAGATTGATCAGAATGACGAAGACGGCGCTGGTCAGGATAATGCCCATCAACAGCGGCGTATCGCGCCCGCTGACGGCTTCCTGCGCCAGCCTGCCGAAGCCCGGAACGGCAAAGACGCTTTCGATGACGACGCTGCCGCCCAGCATGGCTGCGGATTGAAGGCCAAGCACCGTAACCAGCGACAGCGCTGCGTTTCGGGCGACGTGGCGCAGGACGATGCGGCGGTACGACAGGCCTTTGGAGCGTGCGAAATCGACGAATTCCAGCCGCCAAATCTCGGCCATGGCGCTTCGCATAACCCGCAGAAACAGCGCCAGATAAATGAAGCCGAGGCTGGCCACGGGCAAGACGAGATGCCGGGCGATATCCAGCGCTCTTTCCAGCCCCTGTTCGCCGGACGCGATGGTTTCGATGCCCGATGTTGGCAGCCAGCGCAGCTTGACGGAAAAGGCGATGACCAACACCAGCCCCAGCCAGAAACCCGGCATGGCGTAAAGCGCCAGCGACAGCGTGGACAGCGCCCGATCCTGCACGCTGCCGGGCTTTGCACCCGCAATGATGCCGAGCGTGGAGCCGAGCGCAAAGGACAGTGCCGTGGCGCTTCCCATCAGCAGCAAAGTGTTGGGTAGGCGCTCGAGGATCAGCGACAGGACCGGGCGGTCGAAGGCGACGGACCAGCCCAGATCGAGCCGCGCCACTGACGAGACGTAAAGCCACAGGCGGGCCAGCATGGATTGGTCGAGGCTGTATTGGCTGCGCAATGTCTCACGCAGAGCGGCATCGCCGCCGCCAATGGAGACGAGATAGGCATCGACAGCATCGCCCGAGGCGTTTTCGAGCAGCAGGAAGGTCAGCAGCAGAATGATTGTCAGCACCGGAATGGCGCTGAGCAACCGACGGCCTATGATCCTGCCCGCACCCTTCACCGCTATGCCTGCAACGCCGTGTCCGCCCAGTTGGAAACGGCCCAGCGCGGATTGCTGGCAACGTTGTTGACGGTATCGCGGGCAACGGTGATGAAGCCCCATTCCGCAACATTGATGAGCGGCAGGTCCTGCGTCACCTGTTTCTGGAACTGCTTGTAAAGCTCCGTGCGGGCTTTTTCATCGATGGTTTCGGCGGCCTTGTCGATCAGTGCATCCAGCTCTTTGTTTTCATAACCACCCTGGTTAGAGAAGCCGACACCCGCAGGCGTGCCAGACTTGACAAGAATGGTGGTGGAAATCGCCGGGTCGCCTCTGAAGACCGGCGGTGCGACGGCCAGATCGAAGGCGTGGTCGGTATAGACGGCCTTCTGGTGAGCGGCGGCGTCGTTATTGACCAGTTCCGCGTCGATGCCGATCTCTGCCAGAGCCTGACGCAGATAGGCGCCGAACTGCTTGGTCTCGTTGAAATAGGGTGCGGGCAAAAGCTTCAGAGAGAAGCGGGTGCCGTTGGCGGCGCGCTTGTAACCCGCCTCATCCAGCAGCGCATTGGCCTTGGCGATATCGAAATCATAGGTCTCGACATCCGGTGTGTAGAATTGCGGCGCGTTTTTCGGCACGGGGCCGGTGGAAGCAGTGGCATAGCCTAAAAAGACGGTGTCAACGACGAGCTTCTTGTCGATAGCATGGGCGATGGCCTGACGGACCTTCAGGTCTGCCAGTTCCTTTCGGCGATGGTTGATCTCGACCACCAGCTGATAGGTCAGCGCCTCGTAACCATCAGCGATGACTTTGATACCCGGCTCCTTGGCAATGCGCGCGAGGTCCGACAGGGGCACAGCGGAAAAGGCTGCGAGCTGGATTTCTTCGGCTTCCAGCGCAGACGCTGCACCCGCCCGGTCCGGCAGGACGCGGTAGATGATTTCTTCGAGCTTCGGTGCGCCTTTGACCCAATAGGTCTCGTTGCGCGTCAGCCGGTAATATTCGCCCGGCTTGTATTCCGCAAAGACGAATGGACCCGTGCCAACGGGCTTTGTATTGGCCGGGTTGGTGGCGATATCGGTGCCTTCGTACAGGTGCTTGGGAATGACGCTGGTGACGACCGGCAGGGCGTTGCGCAGAAGCTGGAACGGTGTCGGCTTGGAAAAACGGAAGATGGCGGTATGTTCGTCCGGCGTATCGACCGCTTCGAGATTGGCGAAGACGAGACGTCCAAGGTTTTGCAGCGGCTTCCACACAGAAAGTGCCGAAAACGCGACATCTGCCGAGGTGAATGGCTTGCCATCATGCCACGTCACGCCTTCACGCAGTTTGAACGTGGCGCTGAGGCCATCGGCAGAGCCTTCCCATTCCGTCGCCAGACGTGGCTCCAGCCCATCCTTGCCTTTGAAAGATGCTTCGGCCAGGGGCTCCACGATCTTGCTGGAAATGTAGAAGACGCCGTTGGAGGCAACGATGGCCGGATTGAGATTTTTCGGTTCCGAATCCGCCGCTACGACGAGGCGACCGCTGCCGCCCGCTGCCCACGCAAAGCCGGGGCGAACAAGCGTTGTCGAGGCTGCCAGAAGGGCTGCGGTCTTGATGAGGGAGCGTCGGGAAAGCGACAGGGTCGGCATGGATAACTCCAGAAATGGAACAGGCGCAGGCAACACCACAGGATGCAGTGTAAAGCCTCGGCAAGCCCAGTGTCCACGACAATTAAGGCCGGTGACAGCAATGATTTTACCTCCGCAGAGCAGTGGCGGGATCATTGTTGCGAAGCATCTGATGCATTTGGAATTGTGTACCCACAACCAGATAGTGCCCTTGAGAAGCTGCTCCTCGGGAGTGCTTCTGTTTATCGTTTCAGGACACCTGCGGATTTAGCGAAAAGCAAATATTAGTGAACTCTAACGTTTAGACTTCTAAATTAAAGGTGATGCTTATATACTATTCGTCCCAGTGGGTTAGGAGAGCTTATGTCCAGCAAGCCCACAAGGAGGAGGAGAAACCAATGAGAAAAATAACATCTTCTTTGTTCGTCACAGCTTGTCTTGCCCTGCCGTTTCAGGCGCATTCACTCGATGTGAGCGTGGGCGGGGTCAGCGCCAGTGTTGGCGGTAATGATCGCGGCGGTGTGAGTGCCAGCGCCTCTGTAGGAGGGAGCGGTGGTATCAATGCCGGTGCGGATGTCGGCGGACGAAGCGGTGGCGGGCTTGGTGCCGATGTCAACGCCTCCGTGGGCGGAAGAAGTGGCGTCAACGCCAATACCAGCGCCAGTGTCGGCGGCAAAAGCGGCATCAATGCCAATGTCAACGCATCCGCTGGTAAGGTCAACGCCAATGCCAAGGTGGGTGTGGGTACGACCACCGGTGTCGGCGTGAATGTCGGTGTCGGTATCGGCAACCCCGGGGTTCCCGGTGGACCGATCAGCCCCGGCACGACACCTCCCGGTGCTGTCAGGGATGCCATCATCTCCTACAACAACATGTCGCGCACTCAGCAGGTCAGACTGGCCAAACGCTGCGTGGACATTTTGGGCGGTGGCTATGATGCGGCCCTGACGCAGCTGTGCCGGATGATCCACACGGCATCGCGTTGATAGGAAGCAGCAACGGAAAGGGGTGGGTTCAGGCCCACCCCTAACTGAAATGTAGAATACTCGCTGCCGCAAAACGTCGACTTTTGCGACAATAGTTTTTGAAAAAGTGGCGATCCCGATTTTTTGCAAAAATTTTTATTTATGCGAAAGCTTCTGAGCGACCAGCGCACATTAACTCGATGATTTTTTCGAGGCGGGTAACCACGTCGTGGGTTTCCAAGAGTTGTTGCTTCTCTTCGAGACTGGTCGACAGCAAAGGTGCGACTGTATCAGCCAGCAGGCCTGCATCGCCGATCGAGGGCAGGCCAAAACGGGCTTTTGATCCTGGCGGAAGTGCAGAAAAATCGACATTGGCGTAAGTCTTATAGGCATTGAGAACTGCGTTCGAAAGAGCGGCGGCCTCCTTCGACTGGCCGCTCAATTCTTTAATCGGATTAACCTCTGCCGCCAAGAACTCGCCATCGATAAGGCGGGCGATGCCCGTTCGCTCAAGCCCACAGACGGTGACCTTGAGAGTTCCGTCTACCTGTGTCTGGCGATCGACCACGTTTGCTATGACGCCCACCGGATGGAGTGCATCAAGAGTGGTGGGAAGATCGTCGGAGCTGTGCCTCTGGGAGACAACGACAACGCGTCGATCACCGACAAGAGCGTATTCCACCGCTTGACGAGTTTTGTCGCGCGCCACGAAAATCCGCGAGATCATGTGTGGAAACAGGACCATGTCCCGCATAGGAACAACGGGAATCACCGCCTTGGCTGGATAAGGCGTGTTGGCCTGGGCCGAGGTCGTGGACGACTGAGTCGCTTGGATCCTTGCGGCCAATACATTCCAGTCTCGATAGCCAAGAATTTTAGCAACGAGCTCCTGGCTCTCACTGTTGGTGAAGGTAACTGATTTGGCGTGAAGCGCTTCACGTAGCGTTTTCGCCATAGTTTTGGCATCGCGGAAATCGCGCATAAGATGATCCTTTGCATAAACGAACGGAGAGCATCAGGGGCTTGCGTTGCTGAGCCGTTCGTTCGGGCAAAGAGAGCCATAAGTGGCTCGATACATTCACCGTACCCTGCGGGGCGCAAGCAGCAGGTTGTATCTACCTAGCACCGATTGTGCGCGGAAGCTCTTTCATTGTCAATATTAGGTTGTGTGAGCGATATACGATACCGTTACGCTAAGAATCTCTGCTCTACGCCTTACGTCTAGCCGCCGTTCTTGCGGCCCAGCGACATGATGCGCTCGCGCAGCACTTTGGCAAGATTGCGGGTGTTGCGATACATGTGGACTTGTGCTGCGACCTGACGCACATCGCGGTCGTTGTTCTGGGCAAGGCCGATGACGAGTGTGCCCATCTCCGATTTTTCACCCCAGAACCCGTCCAAAGCGCCATCTTCATCAGCGCCGCAACTGTCCGTGCGCAGAATATTGGCGTCATCCAGATGCCATTCGGTCAGGCGCTGCAACAGCAGACGGTCAATGGCGTGGCGCTGGTGATTTTCATTGAAGGCGAGCTTCCAGACGTACGCCTCGCCCATGGTCATGAAAACAACGGCCGAGGCGACGGCGGCACCATCGAGATTGAGCGTGTGAATACGGACGGCATCGATCTCGGCCAGATTGGTGATGGCTTCGCGCGCAAAGGCGGCGCGGTATCTGTCGCTGACGAGGGCCGAACGGCGGCGGCCTTTCGAGCCACTCGCTTCCAGCGCCAGAAATTCTTCCGTGCGCAACCTGATGTCCTGCGGTTGTCTGGCGATGTCATGCGAAAAGTTGCCCATCGCCTCCAGCTGTTGCCAATGACCATGCAGGGTCTGCAACTGCTGTGCAGACATGGTGCTTTGCAGATATAGGCTCGCATCCACGTCGCTTTCCAGCATCATGCGGCTGTGTGGTTCTGCGGTGGCAAGCGGCAGGTTTCGGCTGAGCGCTATGGCTTTGACCATGCGCACGAACGCGCCATCCAGCCGCAATTGCGGCAGCACCAGAATCTCGGGCAGGCGAAGTTCGGGCTGGGATAGGGCGTCCAGCAGATTATCGATGGTTTCGGCAGCGCCTTCCGAATCCACCAGCGGCGTGCCGAGCGGTCCGAAAGGATTGGCCCAGGCCCGCAGAATGGAAGGCCCCACGGAAAAACCGGGCTTTTCAACTGTAAACGGCATGAGGAAACGCATGCGACTGCGCGCGCCGTTTTCATCGCGCATCAGTGCAAACCGAACGGATTTCTCATCCACGCGCGGCATGGCCGGGGCCAGAAGTTTTCCCGTGAAGAAGATGTTCGGCTCCATGACCCGGTTTGACAGGAAATCCAATTCTTCCTGAAGGTCATAGCCTAACTGTGCCGGATAGATACAGAACTCGCGACCGGCACGACCGACGCGGATGCTGCTGTCTGCGGCGGGACGTTCCGACACGGCCTTGGCGAGCAGCATCGCGAAACGGCTGTCTCGCATATCTGGATCATTCGGATCGCTTGCCATGCCTGCCTATACCGTCTCTGTCACCCATGTCGTGACAATGTAGTTGTCAAAAGCAGCCCGTTGAAGAGGCACGGCGATTTATACGACAACCGATGAACACCAGACTTTTTCTTCGGTGAAATTTCAAACCGTTTCAATAATACATCGAAACATTAACAATGTTGAGAGCATCGATGCAGTAAATTAACCGTGTACGATAAACCGTTTAAGCGTCACTTTGGTTCAAGGCAATATTAGCGTATTTTTACGCTTTGGATAAAGTCCCAGCACCAATGCACAACCCAGGATGATGATGCCCGCGCCGAGAAGCTGAAGGGCAGAAAGCGGCTCATCCAGCACCACGGCACCCACGATGACGGCGATGATGGTGACGACGAATTCGACGCTGATGGTCTTCGTCGCTCCGATCAGCGAGACCAGCCGGAAATAGGTGATGTAGGTCAAGGCACTCATGAAGATCGCCAGACCGAAGAGATAGGCGACATCCACCAGACCGGGCGTTTTGGGCAAAGGCACGACCAAAAGAAATGGCAATGTCAGAATGCCGCCCGCCAAAAATGCGCCGATGGTGATTTCCCACGCGCCGGAGCCTTTGAGGTTCCGGCTGGCGTAATTGCTGCCGAAGGCCGCGCAGATGCAGCCCATTAATGAGGCCACGCAGCCGATGATGAAGGCGGTGGTAACGGGGACCGCCGGAAAGCCCACCAGAATGACGATGCCGCCGAAACCGAGGATCATGCCAAGCAGGCTTTGCGGCGATATTTTCTCCAGACCCCAGACCTGCCCGATCAACATGGAAAACAACGGAATGCTGGCCACCAGAATAGCGGCCATCGCGGTGCCGATGATGGGTGTCGCGTAGGACAAGCCTATCAATTGCCCTGCGACCGTTGTGGCACCCACCACGGCAAAGGCACGCCATCCGGCACTGAAATCGAGCTTTCGCCCGGTGGCACGGGCGATGATGAGCAGTGTAAAGCTGGCAATGAAACATCGCAGTGTGACCGCGCCCACCCAGCCAAAAGCCGCAACGGCATGCAGAACGAGCAGAAACGAAAGCCCCCACGCAACTGCGAGGAAGAGATAGGCGGCCAGTTCTGCGGGTTTCATGGTGTTTAAGTCCAACAAGGAGATGCGAGGCGAACGGTTAGAAGAGAGTGCATCCCGCGTCAAACGAATTGTGGACCGCAGAGCCCAACAAGGGTCAGCCGCACGCATGCGACAGGACCCTGTCAGCGCTTAGCGAGCAAACGCAGCGCGGACGCGCTTCACGATCTTCTCGAACAGCACATCCAGCTTCTTGATCTCCCGTCGCATGCGACGCTTCGTGTTGGAGACGAGAGGCTTGTTCTTCCAAGGCGTGTTCTGCCTCTGTGTGATGTAGAGATCACGGGCAGGGTGTTCGCAATGGGCGAGGTGAGGTTTGCGCCATGTATAATGCAGAACCGCGGCCTGGAAATAATGTTCTCTTGGAAAGTCGGTGGACACCAGTTCGGTGAAATTCCACTTTTTCTCGATCTCGACCCAGCTGTCACCCAGGGCAACATTGAGCGCGTCCTGATCGGGATAGCCGGTCGACGTGTGGTCGAGATAGGCAAGGCATTTTGCGCCCAGTTCGTCGCTGCGCCATTTTTCGAGGTCGATCAGCAACGTTCCGGAATTGAGATAGCGCGCGTTTTCATCACGGTTCAGACGCAGGTTACGGCGTCTGATGTTATCGGGCCGACCGGCATCGGGCACGGCACCGACGGCAGAGCCGTTCATCGGCATGTCGAACAGCGGGCGAAGGCTTTGCAACACCACCATGTCGCTGTCTAGGTAAACCATCCGGCCCGTGTCGCTGATCAGATCGGGCAGAAGCAGGCGGCAATACATGGCGCGCGACCAAGAGACCGTGCGGCGGTAGGAGGAAAGCTTGCCCTTCACCTCATCTTCGATCTTGATGAAAACGACCTCACGGCCCATGGCGCAGGCGCGGATGTTTTCCCGGTCCTTCTCGCGAAGGTCGAAGTCACAGATGATGATTTTTGCCTCTGGAACGTCGCCGTTCATGACAATGGAGTTTACCAGTACGCCTGCAAGCTCGGCGTAATTTCGGTCTGTCGCGCAGGCAATAATCATCTTTGGCTCTGTGGCTGAAGGTATCGTCAGAGTGGTTTTCGACCAGACTTACGCCTGATCGAAAATGCCGTGGCAATGCTTGTATTTCTTGCCGGAGCCGCAGGGGCAGGCTTCGTTGCGGCCGATTTTGCCCCAGGTGGCGGGGTTGTTCGGATCGCGCTGTTCCGGTGGAACGAAGGCTACGGGGGCGTCCTCATGGTTGGCGAACTCGTCTTCGCCGGTGACCGGATCGATATGATGGGCGGTCATTTCGGGAAGTTCTGGCTCGGGCTGGTCACGCACCAGTTCGACACGCATCAGCTGCGCCGTGACGGCTTCGCGCAGGTTGGCGAGCAGGGCCTGGAAGAGCTCGAAAGCTTCGGCCTTGTATTCCTGCAACGGATCGCGCTGTGCATAACCACGGAAACCGACGACGGAGCGCAGGTGATCAAGGTTGACGATATGCTCGCGCCACAGGTGGTCGATGGTCTGGAGGATGACCGAGCGCTCGACATAGGTCATGACCTCGGGGCCAAAACGTTCGGCCTTGTCGGCGACGACCTTTTCAGCCGCTTCGGTGACACGCTGAAGAATGTCGTCTTCGGCGATGCCTTCTTCCTTGGCCCATTCGTCGATGGGCAGATCGAGGTTGAGCGACTGCTCGATGGCAGCCTTAAGCCCGACGATATCCCACTGTTCGGCATAGGCGTTTTCAGGAACGTGCTTGGCAACCAGCGCCTCGATGACCTCGTGGCGCATATCGGCAACGGTTTCGCCTATATTGCTGGCTTCCATCAGTTCCAGACGCTGGTCGAAGATGACCTTGCGCTGGTCGTTGAGGACGTCGTCATATTTCAGAAGGTTCTTACGGGTCTCGAAGTTACGGGCTTCAACCTTCTTCTGGGCACGCTCGAGCGCCTTGTTGATCCATGGATGCACAATCGCTTCGCCTTCCTTGAGGCCAAGCTTCTGCAGCATGGAATCCATGCGGTCGGAACCGAAGATGCGCATCAGGTCATCCTGAAGCGACAGGTAGAACTTGGAGCGGCCAGGGTCACCCTGACGACCGGAACGACCACGTAGCTGGTTGTCGATACGGCGGCTTTCGTGGCGTTCTGTCGCGATGACGAAAAGGCCACCGGCGGCGAGCGCCTTTTCCTTGAGAACCTTGATTTCTTCGCGAACGGACTTTTCCTTCGCCGCGCGCTCTTCTTCGGACTCGATGCCCTCAAGCTCGCGCTCCAGACGCATGTCGACGTTACCGCCGAGCTGGATGTCGGTACCGCGACCGGCCATGTTGGTGGCGATGGTGACGGCGCCGGGAACACCGGCCTGCGAGACGATATAGGCTTCTTGCTCGTGATAGCGGGCGTTCAGGACCTGGAAATTCTCAAAGCCGGTCTGGCGCAGCATGGTGGCCAAAAGTTCGGACTTTTCGATCGAGGTCGTGCCGACGAGAACCGGCTGGTTGCGCTCGTGCGCCGCCTTGATCTCTTCGATGATCGCCTTGAACTTCTCTTCGCCGGACCGGTAGACTTCGTCGTCTTCGTCGATACGCTGGATCGGCAGGTTCGTCGGGACTTCAATGACGTCGAGGCCGTAGATGTTGTTGAACTCTTCGGCTTCGGTCGAGGCCGTACCGGTCATGCCGGACAGCTTCTTGTACATGCGGAAGTAGTTCTGGAAGGTAACGGAAGACAGCGTCTGGTTTTCCGGCTGGATCTGCACCTTTTCCTTGGCTTCGAGAGCCTGGTGCTGACCTTCCGAGTAACGACGACCCGGCATCATGCGACCGGTGAATTCGTCGATGATGACGATTTCATCGTTACGGACGATGTAGTCCTTGTCGCGCTGGAACAGCTTGTGGGCCTTCAGCGCATTGTTGATGTGGTGAACGATGGAGACGTTCTCGATGTCGTAGAGCGATTCGCCTTTGAGAAGACCGGCGTCGCGCAACAGGTTTTCGAGCTTTTCGGTGCCTTCTTCGGAGAAGTTGGCCGAACGCTGCTTTTCATCGATCTCGTAATCTTCCGGTGACAGCATCGGAATGAAGGCGTCGATGGTGTTGTAGAGATCGGAGCGATCATCCAGCGGGCCGGAGATGATAAGCGGCGTGCGCGCTTCATCGACCAGAATGGAGTCGACTTCGTCGACGATGGCATAGTGGTGGCTGCGCTGCACCATCTGCGCCTTGTCGTACTTCATGTTATCGCGAAGATAATCGAAGCCCAGCTCGTTGTTGGTGGCGTAGGTGATGTCGCAGGCATAGGCCTCGCGGCGTTGGTCGTCATCGAGACCGTGGATGATGACGCCGGTGGTCAGGCCGAGGAAGCTGTAAAGGCGTGCCATGGTGGCGGCGTCGCGCTGGGCCAGATAGTCGTTGACGGTCACGACGTGAACGCCCTTGCCTTCGAGCGCGTTGAGATAAACCGCCAGTGTCGCCACCAGCGTCTTACCTTCACCCGTCTTCATTTCGGAAATATCGCCAGAATGAAGAATCATGCCGCCTGTCAACTGAACGTCGAAGGGGCGCATGCCGAGCACGCGGCGGGACGCTTCACGCGCAACGGCGAATGCCGGAACGAGAAGGCTGTCCAAGGTTTTGCCATCGGAAAGCTGCTGGCGGAACTCCACCGTCTTTGCCTTCAGCGCCTCGTCGGAGAGTGCTTTCATCTCCTCTTCGAGTGCGCCTATGGCACTGATATTGCTACGATAGGAGCGCACACGGCGCTCATTTGCCGAGCCGAACAACTTGCGGGCGATTCCGCCGAGACTGACCATCTTAGTGGCCCTTTCTGAAATTCCGTTTGCCACGTCTTCGGGGTCTGCCATCGCAATAAAGCACAAATGACAGACTTGACCCTGAAACGTATCTGGACGCGAGGTTACGCGACAGATAAGAGGGGGGGCAAATGATGTCAACGGTTCTGCCCGTTACAGAATGGCCACATTCCGGTGTTTGGAAGTTTTTTCAGCCGGAAAACCACGTCTGGAGCCGGCATTGTCTCCGAAAGGTTTAATATGTTGCGCTATAATAGAATTGCGGCTGCTGTGATCGTGGCCACCCTTGGTCTTCAGTTTCCCGCTTTCGCGCAGGAAGATGCCGTTGTTGCCAAGGTCGGCGATCTGGAAATCCGCCAGTCCGAACTCGACCTGGCCATGAGCAACCTCGACCCGCAGCTGGCCCAGCTTCCCGATGAGCAGAAGAAAGTTGCCGCCCTGTCCGGCGCTATCGACGTCAAGTTGCTGGTGAAGGATGCGACTGCCGAAGGTCTTGAGAAGACCGAGGACTTCAAGAAGCGCCTCGCTTTCATCACCGACCGCGAACTGCATAACGCCTATTTCCGCAAGCATGTGGTTGACGCTGTGACTGACGCAGAAGTCAAGGCGCGTTACGAAAAGGAAGTCGCCGCCCTGCCGCAGGAAGAGGAAGTCAAGGCTTCGCACATTCTGGTTGCCACCGAAGAAGAAGCCAAGGACGTGATCAAGCAGCTGGATGCCGGCAAGGATTTCGCAGCGCTGGCCAAGGAAAAGTCCACCGACTCCAACAAGGATGACGGCGGCGATCTGGGTTGGTTCGGCAAGGGCCGCATGGTTCCTGAATTTGAAGAAGCTGCCTTCAAGCTTGAGAAGGGCGCCTACACCAAGGAGCCTGTGAAGTCGCAGTTCGGCTTCCACGTCATCAAGCTCGACGACAAGCGCGTTGCACCGCCACCGGCATTCGACCAGGTCGAAGCTCAGGTTCGCCAGCTCGTCATGCGCGACAAGTATGTTGCGCTGATCGAGAAGGCCAAGGCCGAGCAGAAGATCGACATTCCCGATGAGGCGATGCGCAAGGCTTACGATGAAGCCAGCAAGCAGCAGGCAGCAGAGCCGCCTGCACCTGCGCAGCAGTAATTCTCCGCAATTTACGGGGCGGCGCCAAGCCGCCCCGTTTTCGTTTTATCTTTTCCGAAAAATGCAGGTTCTCCGCCAATGTCCACTGCCGTTTCTCCGCTCGCTCCTAAATCATATCCAGACATGCCCGCACTTCGCGGTGTGCGAATGGCAACGGCTGCCGCTGGCATCAAGTACAAGAACCGCACCGACGTTCTTTTGATGGTGTTCGACAAGCCTGCAAGCGTTGCAGGCGTTTTCACAAAGTCGAAATGCCCATCCGCCCCGGTTGATTTCTGCCGGGCCAACCTTGCAGGCGGCGTTGCGCGCGCAGTCGTCGTCAATTCCGGCAACGCCAACGCGTTTACCGGGAAAAAGGGCAAGGCAGCGACGGAGCTGACCGGCAAGTCTGCCGCCGAAGCTGTGGGCTGTGCGACAAGCGAAGTCTTCCTCGCCTCCACCGGCGTCATAGGCGAGCCGCTGGACGCGACAAAGTTCGCAGGCGTTCTGGGCCAGATGAACACCGACGCCACTGATAATTTCTGGCAGGAAGCGGCCAAGGCGATCATGACCACGGATACCTATCCGAAGGTCGCGACGCGCAGCGCTGAAATCGATGGCGTCACAGTCACGATCAACGGTATTGCCAAGGGCGCGGGCATGATCGCACCCGACATGGCGACGATGCTGTCTTTCGTCGTGACTGACGCCGATATTTCGCCACAAGCCTTGCAGGCACTGCTGTCTGCCGGTGTCGGCCCGACCTTCAATTCTGTAACAGTCGATAGCGATACCTCCACCTCCGACACGCTGATGCTGTTTGCTACCGGTGCCGCCAGTGCAGACGGACAGGCGCGCGTGGAAAGCGCTGACGATGCGAGACTGGGTTCCTTCCGTGACGCGCTGAACGCGCTGTTGAAGGATCTGGCGTTGCAGGTTGTTCGCGATGGCGAAGGTGCGCGCAAGATGGTGGAAATCACCGTGACCGGCGCTGAAAACGATGCCGCCGCCAAGAAGATTGCCCTTTCCATTGCCAACTCACCTTTGGTCAAGACGGCTGTTGCGGGCGAAGACGCCAATTGGGGCCGTGTCGTCATGGCCGTGGGCAAGGCTGGTGAAATGGCCGACCGTGACCGTCTGGCCATCTGGTTCGGAGGCGTGCGCGTGGCCGTCAATGGCGAGCGCGACCCGGATTATTCGGAAGCCGATGCCAGCGCTGCGATGAAGCAGCAGGATATTCCCGTGAAGGTCGATATCGGTCTGGGCGAGGGAACGGCGACGGTCTGGACCTGCGACCTGACCAAGGAGTATGTCGAGATCAACGGCGACTACCGGAGCTGATCGGTGAGTTCTTTCGATAATAAGCGCAATCTCACCGTCAATCTTCCCCTCGTGCGGCGTCTGGAAGCGGTCAGCTTCCGGGCTTGGCCTGCATCTTCGGTCGTCTATGATGGCAGCTGGCAGGTGCGGTTGACGGGTTCTCACCCGTCCAAGCGGATCAACTGTGTGGTCCCTCTCGACCCCTCGGATTACGGCCAGTGCGATCTGCGTCTGGAAAAGGCGCGCAAACGCTTCGAGGATTTCGGGCGCCCGCTGATCGTTCGGGAAACGACCCTGATGCCACCGCAACTGGAAGAACACCTTATCGGCGATGGCTGGAATGTGTTCGAAGAGGTCGAGGTGATGACCGCGGATATCACCGACGCGGAGCTGCCGGAAACCGTTGCTCATATTCCAAGCCACGACATTGGCCGCTTCGTAGAGGCCAGCCTGAAGATATCAGGCGAAGACCCGGCTCTGCGCTCGGCGATTGCCGAGATCGTCAGCTCCATCAAGCCGACACTCGGCCTCTTTACCAAGGAAGAGGTGGAAGGCGAGCCGCAGGCGACCGTGATCTGCGTGCAGGACAACGATCTGGCGGGCATCTTGTCGCTGGATGTCGCGCAGGAACTGCGCCGACAGGGCACGGCCACGCAAATTTTGACCTCGGCGCTGCGTTGGGCCCGCATCAGCGGTGCCAAGACCGCTTGGTTGCAGGTGGTCTCGACCAATCGCCCTGCCATTGCACTCTACGAAAAATTCGGCTTCACGACGGCCTATACCTATCGTTACTGGCGCAAGGACGCAGCCTGATGGTGGAAACCGGCAGAAAAATTCTTCTGGTGGCCGCCTGCGCGCTTGTCGATACGGATGGCCGCATTCTTCTGGCGCAAAGACCGGAAGGAAAGTCTCTGGCGGGGCTGTGGGAGTTTCCCGGCGGTAAGGTGGAAAGCGGCGAAACGCCGGAGGAAACCCTGATCCGCGAGCTCGAGGAAGAGCTTGGCATCAAGACCAAGGTCGCCTGCCTTGCGCCGCTGACCTTTGCCAGCCACACCTATGAGACATTTCATCTTCTGATGCCGCTTTACGTCTGCCGACGTTATGAAGGCATACCGCATGGTGCCGAAGGGCAAGCCATCAAGTGGGTAAAGCCGCAGGCACTACGTGAATACCCCATGCCGCCCGCTGACGAACCTCTCATTCCCTATCTTCAGGACCTTTTGTAAACATTCCCGTGAATTAGCGGGTTCATAACGCATCGAATGCCTCAAAACGGGTCAATATTAACCTTTCGTTTAGCACCCTCTGCCAAATTCATAGGCTGAACAATTGGTAAATGGCGCGTAGCGAGGCCGAGATTATGAACGAGGATTTCTGGAAGACAGTCGAGGATCGTCAGTCCTATTCGGAGAAATCGCGCAGAATCGGTGTCCTGAATGTTGCCCTGCTGTTTGGCATGGTGGCGATTGCCCTGTCGCTGATCGTCACGCCGATGCTGGCAGGCAAAACACCGCCCGCACGCTTCGCCCAGACCCCTGATAGCTTCGATATGATCAGCACCGGCTCGATCAAACGCGTCGAACCGTCCAACAAGTCCTACAGCATTCGTCGCAGCGTGACCCAGCCGATGCCCGGCTCTGTCTGCATCGTCGATGGATATTCCAACGGTCGGGATTGCTGAGTTTGTCATCCCGCGCTTGATGCGGGAATGAGGGAAAGCATATGTAGAAACGCCGCAGACGATGTCTGCGGCGTTTCTTTTTTCATCAATACTGGACCGGTGCCGGCTCTTCAGGTGGCGTCTCCACCTCCGGTCGTTTCGTTCGCATCAAGGTGAGGACGAAGACGAAGAAGGCGGGGACGAAGAAGACGGCCAGGATGGTGGCCGAGATCATGCCGCCCAGCACGCCGGTGCCGATGGCGTTCTGGCTGGCGGCGCTGGGGCCGGTGGCGATGGCAAGTGGGACCACGCCGAGCGTGAATGCCAGCGACGTCATGATGATCGGGCGAAAGCGGACCTTTGCGGCAAGAACGGCGGATTCCAGCAGGGATTTCCCCTCCGCGTAGTAGTCCTTGGCAAATTCCACGATGAGAATCGCGTTCTTGGCCGATAGTCCGATGATCGCGATCAACCCCACCTTGAAGTAGATGTCATTGGGCATATCCCGCAGCAGAACTGCAAGTACCGAGCCGAAGATGCCGAGCGGCACGACCAGCATGACCGCCAGCGGGATGGACCAGCTTTCGTAAAGACCGGCTAGCAGCAGGAACACGAAGAGAATGCTCATTCCGAACAGGAACGGTGCCTGCGAGCCGGACTTGATTTCTTCCAGTGCCTGCCCGGTCCACTCGTAGCCGATGCCGCCGGGAAGTTCGGACGCCAGACGTTCCATTTCTGTGATGGCAGCACCTGTAGAATTGCCGGGCGATGGGGCACCGGAGATACGGATGGTCGGATAGCCGTTGTAACCGACGACTTGCGGCGAGCCCTTCTGCCACTGCGCAATGGCAAAGGAGCTCAAGGGCACCATGCCGCCACTGGCATTGCGCACGTTGAGTTTCAGCAGGTCTTCGACCTGAAGGCGGTCACGATCCTGCGCCTGCACGACGACGCGCTGCATGCGGCCCGCATTCGGGAAGTCGTTGATATAGGACGATCCGAGATTGGCGGTGATCGTGTTGTTGATATCCGCGAAGGTGATGCCGAATGTATTGGCTTTTTCACGGTCGATCACCAGCATGATCTGCGCAGCATCAGGCAGGCCTTCGATGCGCATGCCAGCCAGAACGGGGCTTTTGCTCGCCTTTTGCATCAACTCGCCAGCCGCAGCCGAAAGGGCTGCCTGGCCGATGCCGTTGCGGTCCTGAAGACGGAACGAGAAGCCGCCGGATGTGCCGAAGCCTTCGATGGGCGGTGGAGACAGCGCGAAAGTCTGCGCGTCCTTCAGCCCGAACAGCTTCATGTTGGCACGGTTGGCTATATCCTGCGCCGAGTTGTCGGCTCCACGTTCGCTCCAATCCTTCAGGGTGATGAAGGCGAGCGCCGCGTTCGCCCCGTTGCCGGAGAAGCTGAAGCCCTGAATGGCGACGACATCCTTGACCGAAGGTTCTTCCGCGAAGATTTTCTCGATCTGCTCGATAGAGGCCACTGTGCGGTTTGCACTGGCTTCCGGCGGGCCCTGAATATCGACGATCAGGAAGCCCTGATCCTCATCCGGCACGAAGGCGCTGGGAAGGCTGACGAAGAGGTAACCGAGACCGGCGACGAGCGCGAGATAGATGACCATCATGCGTCCGGCACGACGGGCACCCCCGGTCGCGGCCTTGGTATAGCCGTTGGTCATGCCATCGAATTTGCGGTTGAACCAGCCGCCGAGCCCGCGCTTTTCATGATGGCCCTGCTTGATGGGCTTCAGGAAGGTGGCACACAGGGCAGGCGTGAGCGACAGAGCCAGGAACGCCGAGAACAGAATGGACACGACCATCGTCAGACTGAACTGACGGTAGATGATGCCGGTCGATCCCGGGAAAAACGCCATGGGAATGAAGACGCAGGCCAGAACCAGCGTGATGCCGAGAATGGCACCGGTGATCTGCTTCATCGCTTTTTGCGTCGCCGCTTTCGGCGACAGGCCTTCCTCGGCCATGATGCGCTCGACGTTTTCCACCACGACGATGGCGTCATCCACCAGAATGCCGATGGCGAGCACCATGGCGAACATTGTCAGCACGTTGATGGAAAACCCGGTGGCATACATGACCGCGCAGGTCCCGAGCAGCGCCACGGGCACGACGAGCGTGGGAATGACCGTGTAGCGGAAGTTTTGCAGGAACACGAACATGACGACGAAGACCAGAACGATGGCTTCGATCAGCGTGTGCAGCACCTTCTCGATGGAGGCGGAGACGAAGGGGCTGGTGTCGTAAGGCACGGCATAGGCGACGCCGGTGGGGAAGAAGCGCGACAGTTCCTCGAGCTTTGCCGAGACGGCTTTCGACGTTGCGACGGCATTACCGGTGGAGGACAGCTGAATGCCGACGGCAGCACTGGCCTGACCGTTCAGGCGGCTGGAGAAGTTGTAGGTTTCGGCACCGAGTTCGATGCGGGCAACGTCTTTCAGGCGCACGCTGCTGCCATCCGGGTTGGCGCGCAGCACGATGTTACCGAATTCCGCAGGGTCGGTCAGTTGTCCCTTGACCAGCACGGTGGCCGTCAAATCCTGACTGACGGGATTGGGGGCAGCACCGATCTGGCCAGCCGCGACCTGCGCGTTCTGGGCGGTAATCGCGCTGTTGATATCGCCTGCCGTAAGGTTGAGGCCCACCAGCTTGTCTGCATCGATCCAGACGCGCATGGCGCGCTGGGACGAGAAGAGCTGGGCGCGACCGACACCATCGATACGCCGCAGCTCACCCAGGA
This sequence comes from Agrobacterium vaccinii, assembly GCF_021310995.1. Taxonomy (NCBI): domain Bacteria; kingdom Pseudomonadati; phylum Pseudomonadota; class Alphaproteobacteria; order Hyphomicrobiales; family Rhizobiaceae; genus Agrobacterium; species Agrobacterium vaccinii. Next base: position 1,260,473 of record NZ_CP054151.1, read on the forward strand.
CGTTGCGGTTGAGGTAATCGCCCAACGCCACCTCATCCATGGTGCCATCGGTGGAGGTCAACGTAATAAACATCAGGAAGCCGGAGGCAGCCTCTTCCACCGTCACGCCCTGGGCAGCAACGGCAGAGGGAAGGCGCGCTTCGACGCGGCGGATGGCGTTCTGCACATCCACGGAGGCCTGATTGATGTTGGTGCCTGCTTCGAAGGTGGCGTTGATCGAGACCTGACCCGACGTATCGGAGGTGGACTCGAAATACATCAGCCCCTCAACGCCGTTCAACTCGTCTTCGATGAGCCGGGTGACACCTTGATAGATGTCCTGCGGTGAAGCGCCGGGATAGGTGGTCGAAATCGTCAGCTGCGGAGGCGCGACCTTGGGATACTGCGCAATCGGCAGAAACGGCAGGGCGATGACGCCCGCAATGGATATGAACAGCGCGAAAACCCAGGCGAGGATCGGCCGTCTGATAAAGAGCTGTGCCATGAAGGGACCTTACTGCTTGGGTGCTTGCGCCGGTGTATCGGCTGTTTTTTCCGGCTGCCATGGCTCCGGCTTGATCTTGCCGCCGGGCTGAACCTTCTGGGCGCCATCAACGACGATTTTCTCGCCAGCCTTCAGGCCGCTCTCCACCACCCATTCCGAACCCATCGCCTGACCGAGTTCGATCGGGCGGGCTTCCGCTGTATCGTCCTTGGCGACGTAGACCAGCGGCTTGCCGTCCGCAGTGCGCACGATGGAGCGCTGCGGCACGGTGATGGCGTTTTCACGCACGGCCTGCTCGATCCTGACGCGCACATACATGCCGGGCAGAAGATCGCGGCGGGCATTGGGGAACTCCGCACGCAGGGTGACCTGTCCCGTGGTCGCATCGACGCTGGCGCTGGCAAACAGCAGACGCCCGGCATCCGGGTAGACGGAGCCGTCGTCGAAGACCAGCTGAACATTGGCCTGATCGGGCGCGGAGCTTGCCAGCTTGCCATCGGCAACGGCACGCCGCAGCGCCATCATGTCCTGCGCAGACTGTGTAAAGTCGGCGTAGCTGGGGTCGATCTGCTGGATCAAGGCAAGGTTCTGCGTACCATCGGCTGTGACCAATGCACCTTCTGTGACCAGAGCGCCGCCGATGATGCCGGTGATGGGTGCGCGAACCTCGGTGTATTCAAGATTGATGCGGGCTTCATCGAGCGCAGCCTGCTGAAGTGCGACATCGGCATCGGCCTGCGCCAGATTGACGGCTGCCGTATCGTAATCGATGCCGGTCGATACGTTGCGCTCGCGCAGGTTCTTCTGACGCTCCAACTGCTGGCGGGCGTTGCTTTGGGTGGCGACGGCGCGCTGCAGCGATGCCTGTGCGCTTTCCACCCGAACCTTGAAGAGGCGCGGATCGATGCGGTAGAGGACGTCGTCCTTCTTGACCAGCGTTCCCTGCTCGAACACACGCTCCAGCAGAATGCCCGAAACGCGGGCACGCACTTCGGCCACACGGGTGGCAGCGATACGACCGGGGAGTTCGGCAACGACCGGGACCGATCTGGATTTCAGCTCCAGCACACCGACCGCAGGCGGTGGCATCTGCGCGCCTTCCTGCGCGTGAACAATCGTCGTTGACGCCAGCACGAAAGCGGCAGTCATCAGGGTTAGCAGTCGCGGCAGCGTGGTTCTGCTGTGCATCTCAGGTCCTCGTCATATCACCCGCAGGCGATCGTCATGTTTCGTCGGGAAAGGTGGTGTAGATAGCGCGAATACCATCGAGAATGGCCAGTCTGTCCTCTGGCTCCCATTGGTGAAAATTGAAATATTCCGTGCAGCAAAAGCCGGTCAGCGCCAGATAGGCGAGCAACGCTGCCGTGGGCCTCTTGCCTTTGTTCATTGCGACCAGATCCTTGCGGGTCCAGTCGGTCATTCTGTTGTGAATCTTGTCTTCGCTGGACATGGCGGCACTGATGGCAAGGCAGACGGCCTTGTCGGTATCGTCAGGTGCCTTTTCAGCCACGGAGATGCGAGCGAACAGTTCCGGGTGTTCGAGGTGGCTGTTGCCGCTGACGGCAGCCTGCACGCGCTCTTCCTCGGCGGCAAGGCGTCGTTCGATCAGCGCTTCCAGCAGGGCGGATTTGGACTTGTGATCGTAAACCACGCGCGATTTGCTGACGCCCGCTTCCTGCGCCACGGCATCGATGGAAAATCCGGTCGCACCAGCACGCACGACGACCCTTTCGGCGGCGTCGAGAATATCGTCTGCGCTGATTTTGCGTGTTCGTGCCATATGCCTAAATCCTAAAGTGATTTTTAAATACGAACGTTCGTGTTTTTAAGCAAGCGTAGAGAGATCACGATAATTTGTATATTTGGATCAGTGTGTTGCGGCGAATTTCCCCGGTTGCATTGCGCTCCTTGCTTCGCGCATGCGCTCGGTCGAACGCCTTATAACCTCGGAGATTTCTCGCAATTGCCTGCTGAGAGGCGTGGAGTTTCGCCAGATCATGCCGATGCTGCGAACCGGGGCAGGCGCGTCGAAATGCGAGACGGAAACATGGGCGGAGCGGGTTTCCATCGACACGGCCATTTCCGGGATCAGGGTGATGCCGATACCAGCGCTGACCATCTGCACAAGCGTGGAGAGTGAGCTGCCTTCCATGACTTCGCGCGGCTGCGAGGACCCGACATGGCAAAAGGACAGAGCTTGATCACGGAAGCAATGGCCTTCTTCCAGAAGCAGAAGCCGCATCTTCGGCAGCGCGGTCCGCTCCGGCACGGGCTTGCCCTCATCTTCGCGGCCCCTGACGAGGACGAATTCCTCATCGAACAATTTCAGTTCGGTCAAGGACGGTTCGGATATCGGCAGGGCGACGATGGCGAGATCGAGATCGCCCTGCTTTAGCTCTTCCAGCAGCCGGGCCGTCTGGGTTTCGCGTATCTGGATTTCGATGCCCTCGAAGGTTCTGTTGAGGTCATTGATGATGGTGGGCAACAGGTAGGGCGCTACGGTGGGGATGACGCCGATGCGAAGGCGCGACAGGAAGGCGTTTTTGGAGGCACGCGCCAGTTCTGCCAATTCATCGACGGCACGCAGGATTTCACGCACACGCACAGCAAACGTCTCACCGAATGCCGTGAGCTTGACGTCCCGCGCGCTGCGCTCGAACAGCTCGTGACCCACGTCCGCCTCCATCTCCTTGATCTGCATGGAAAGCGCGGGCTGGGAAATGGCGCAGGCATCGGCGGCCAGCCGAAAGCGGCGGTGACGCGCAAGCGCTTCGAAATAGCGCATCTGCTTCAGTGTCAGATTTTTCATAAGCTGAGATTATCGCATCGATCAGTAAATCCAACTTAAATTTATCGCCATCAGTCGTTAAAAGGTCTTGAGGCGAGGTTACATTTTCGCTGAGATCGTGGAAACGCGATCGAGGTCGACTGAAATCCTGCAATTTTAACAGCAAGAGCCTTTTCAAACGCCCACTCAAAAGTGACATGGAGACCATTATGGACCAGAAAACCGATAGCGCGGGCCAATGTCCCGTAACCCACGGCCAGACACCCAAAGCCGTTCGTGCAAACCGGGACTGGTGGCCGAACCAGCTCAACATTCAGATCCTGCACAATGGCTCGTCCCTTTCGGACCCGCTGGGCAAGGATTTCGATTACGCGGAAGCGTTCAAGAAGCTCGATCTGGATGCGGTGAAGCGCGACCTGCATGCTCTCATGACCGATTCCCAGGAGTGGTGGCCAGCAGACTTCGGTCACTATGGCGGTCTCTTCATCCGCATGGCATGGCACAGCGCGGGCACGTACCGCATTACAGACGGCCGCGGTGGCGCCGGTGCCGGTCAGCAGCGTTTTGCGCCGCTCAACAGCTGGCCTGACAACGCCAACCTCGACAAGGCCCGCCGCCTTCTGTGGCCGATCAAGCAGAAATACGGCAACAGCATTTCCTGGGCCGATCTGATGATCCTGACCGGCAACGTCGCGCTTGAATCCATGGGCTTCAAGACCTTCGGTTTCGCGGGTGGTCGCGCCGATGTGTGGGAGCCGGAAGAACTGTTCTGGGGCCCGGAAGGCACGTGGCTGGGCGATGAGCGCTACAGCGGTGAGCGTGAATTGGCAGAGCCGCTGGGCGCTGTGCAGATGGGTCTGATCTACGTTAACCCCGAGGGACCGAACGGCAACCCGGACCCGCTGGCGTCTGCCCGCGACATTCGCTCGACCTTTGCCCGCATGGCGATGGACGATGAAGAAACGGTGGCCCTGATCGCAGGCGGCCATACCTTCGGCAAGACCCACGGCGCGGGCGATCCGTCGCTGATTGGTGCGGAGCCGGAAGGCGGTGAGCTGGAAGCGCAGGGTCTGGGCTGGAAGAACTCCTTCGGCACCGGCATCGGCAAGGATACCACGACCGGTGGCCCTGAGGTGACGTGGACGCAGACACCGACGCAGTGGAGCAACTTCTTCTTCGAAAACCTCTTCGCTTTCGAATGGGAACTGACGACGAGCCCCGCCGGTGCAAAGCAATGGGTAGCCAAGAATGCCGAGCCATCGATTCCTGATGCCTATGATCCAACGACCAAGCATCTTCCAACAATGCTGACGTCCGATCTGGCTCTGCGTTTTGACCCGGCCTACGAGAAGATTTCGCGCCGCTTCCTCGAAAACCCGGATCAGTTCGCTGACGCCTTTGCCCGCGCCTGGTTCAAGCTGACCCACCGCGACATGGGCCCCAAGGCACGCTACCTCGGACCGGAAGTGCCATCGGAAGACCTGATCTGGCAGGACGTCGTTCCCGCTGTCGACCATCCGCTGGTGGACGATGCCGATATCGCGCATCTCAAGGCAAAGGTTCTCGCGACCGGTCTCAGCGTCAAGGAACTGGTTGCGACGGCCTGGGCCTCCGCTTCGTCGTTCCGTGGTTCGGACAAGCGTGGCGGTGCAAACGGTGCGCGTATCCGTCTGGAGCCGCAGAAGAACTGGGAAGTCAACGAGCCTCAGCAGCTTGCAAAGGTGCTCAGCGTTCTGGAGGGCGTCCAGCGCGACTTCAACGCGGCCCAGACCGGCGGCAAGAAGATTTCGCTAGCCGACCTGATCGTTCTGGCCGGTGCGGCCGGTATCGAGAAGGCTGCCAAGGCAGGCGGAAACGACATCACCGTGCCGTTCACGCCGGGCCGTACCGATGCATCGCAGGAACAGACGGATGCTGCGTCCTTCGCAGCGCTCGAGCCGCGTGCGGATGGTTTCCGCAATTATGTCAGCAAAACGCGCCATCAGTTCATGAAGCCGGAAGAAGCACTCGTGGACCGGGCCCAGCTTCTGACGCTGACGGGACCGCAGATGGCTGTTCTCGTGGGTGGTCTGCGTGTGCTCGATATCGGTGAGCCTGCCAGCGGCGTGTTCACCGACCGCGTGGGCGTGCTCAGCAACGACTTCTTCGTCAACCTGCTGGATATGGACCTCGAATGGTCGCCGGTGGCTGGCCAGACGGGCGTTTACCAGGCACGCAGCCGCAAGACCGGCGAAACCAAGTGGACCGGCACACGCGTCGATCTGATTTTCGGCTCGCACTCCCAGCTTCGCGCCCTGTCGGAAGTCTATGCGTCCTCGGATGCGAAGCAGAAGTTCGTCAAGGGCTTCGTGGTTGCCTGGAACAAGGTGATGAACGCAGATCGTTTCGATCTGGTCTGATACGGCGCTGATCACAGCGATTCGCTCAGAGTGTGCCGTTGCTGGAAGGCAGCGGCACGATACCCCCTCAGATTTAACCGTAGATAGCACCGGGCGTGGCGACTGCCACGTCCGGTGGCTATGTCTTTAATTTTCCTCAACCATTTTCAGATTTTTTTACGATTTCGCTAACCGTGATCACAAACATTAGATATCCATTATCATGCTTTGGTGCTGTCGCGGTCTCGGCTGAATGCTCGATCTGACGTCCGGTTCTTCAGCCTGCACTTTGGGAAAAAATCTCATCACGCATATCGTGAATTGCTGATATAAGGTTTGAGCAGGATCCGATGTTTGACGGAAGTCAGCCCGGGCGGTTCTATCGAGGGAACAAGTCTATGCCTATCGTGCGGTTCATTCTCAGCGCCATGTTGGCACTCACATGGCTGTCTTCTGCTCATGCGGACAGTTTGCCACAGCCAGCGGGCAAACCCATTCTGTCGATCTCCGGCAACATCGCCAACACCAACGGCAAGGGTGTCGCGACATTCGACCGCGACATGCTGGAGGCGATCGGCCTTGTCACGGTCGAAACGCATTCGCCATGGTATGACGGGCTGACGCGATTCGAAGGCGTGCCGTTGAAAAAACTGTTGGAGTTCGTGGGTGCCAAGGGTACGACAGTGACGGCAGTTGCGCTCAACGATTATGTCAGTACGCTGCCCATGTCCGACATCGACAAATTCAAGGTCATATTGGCCATGAAGCGGGACGGAAATTATATGGAGGTCCGTGAAAAAGGCCCACTCTTCGTGATATATCCCTATGATACTTCTGCAGAGCTTCAAACACAAACATATTACACCCGCTCCGCGTGGCAGGTTGCAAAGCTTAAAGTCGAATAAAGGTGCCGATTGCGCAAAGTATTGGCGGTTATCATTTGCTGCTTCGTTCTGGCGACGGGCTATATAGCCTATGTCATTGCGCAGCGGCAAACCGCGCTACAGAAATTTGCCAGATATAATGACTCATGGGCGGTGAGCCAGACCGTTTCGGAATATCTGCGCCTCCAGAACAATCTCTATGGCTTCCTTATGGACTCGGATCTCGTCACGCGTGACAATCTGCGTCTGCGCATGGATTTGATGCTGGGCAGGCTGGAGCTTCTCAACCAGGGCAATCTGGGAGCTTTCATTGCCGAGCGCCCCGAGTGGAAGGAACTGGTCGCGTCGCTGAACACCGTTCTGCATGATCTCGATGGCCAGATCGACACGCTACAGCCCGCCGCCGTCAAGCCGATACTGGAAACGATGCGGGAGCTGGATGGGCCGCTGACGACCCTTGCGTCCTCCTCCGTTGCCTATGATGTCGCCGTTGTCGATAACGCGCATTCCGAAGTGCGCGCGTTGCACATGATTTTTACCGGGCTGGCTGGCGGTCTGATCGTCTGCGGTGTCGCGCTCATTCTTCTGCTGAACCGTCACAACAATCTTCTCGACCGCGCTCACAAGGACATGCGCGGCCTCACAGACGATCTGCGCGCAGCGACGCTGGAGCTGAAGGAAAACAACGCGCGGCTGGAGCACGACGCCTATCACGACGCGCTGACCGAACTGCCCAACCGATCCTTGTTCCGCAAGGAACTGAACGACAGGCTGGCATCGGCAGACAAGCGCACGGCCACCATTCTTTTGCTGGACCTCGATGGCTTCAAGGACATCAACGATACGTTGGGCCACGACGTGGGTGATGCACTGTTGCAGGCGGTCGGCACGCGGTTGTCGTCGCTGTTGGGCAAGGGGGATATGGTCTGCCGTCTGGGTGGCGATGAGTTCGCTGTCATCACCAGCGGTCTAGACGAAGATGAAGCGATTGGCTTTGCCGACACGCTGATAGCGCAGATCAGTCACCCCTATAATCTGGGCGAGCTTGAAATCAAGATCGGCACCTGCGTGGGCATTGCCGTATCGAGCGATGTGACCAATGCCGATGAGCTGTTCAAACGCGCCGATCTCGCGCTTTACGAGTCCAAGCGGATGGGGCCTGGCCGCGTCAGCGTGTTCAAAGTCCACATGCAGCAGCAACTGACCGAGAAACGCTCTTTCGAGGCGGATTTGCAGACGGCTGTGCAGAACAACGAGATGGAAGTTTACTACCAGCCGCAAATGCTGACCAACAGCCGTGAAATATGTGGCTTCGAGGCTCTGCTGCGCTGGACGCACCCCGTGCGCGGTAGCGTGCCGCCATCCGCCTTCATTCCCGTGGCTGAGCGGACCGGTCTTATTCATTCGCTGGGCAAGTGGGCGATGGATACGGCCTGTCAAGAAGCCAAATCCTGGAAGGGTGATCTGAAGGTGGCGATCAACCTCTCCCCGGTTCAGTTTCACAGCACGAGCCTGATCAACAATGTGGTTGATGCTCTGGACAAGAGTGGGCTAGATGCCAGCAGGCTGGAACTGGAAATCACCGAATCCGTGCTGCTGAACAGGAGTGAACAGACGCTCGACACGCTTCAGAAGCTGAAGGATGTCGGCATCCAGATCGCCATGGACGATTTCGGCACCGGCTATTCGTCGCTGGGCAATCTGCGCGGCGTACCCTTCGACAAGATCAAGATCGACCAGTCCTTCATGCGTGATGTTGCGACCGATACGGATGCGCTGGCGATTGTCGAGTTTGTCGTCGGCATGGCCAAGAGCCTGCGCATGACGACGATTGCGGAAGGCATCGAGACGCAGGAACAATTCGATTGCATGACCCGTCTTGGCTGCGACCAGATGCAGGGCTATCTGATTGGAAGACCGTCACCTGCCGACAGGCTGAATGTCTTTCGCCGCGCGATTTGAACCATCGATAACAGTCTTATATCAGGGCGCTGCCCAAAAGGAATTTTGAAAATGGAACGGCTTGACGTGCATGGGGTGAAACTGGATCTGGCAACAACAGAGGTTTCTCCCGTCATCTGGAAAGCGCTGGAGGATGGCAGCTACGAGGCGAAAGAAGCCCGCAGCATTCTCAAAGCCATCAAGCCGGGCGATCGCGTGTTGGAACTGGGCTCCGGCATCGGCATCATCACGTCCATCATTGCCGGCATCGAGGACGTGTCGGTCTGGGCCTTCGAGGCCAACCCGGGAACCGCAGCGCTGGCCGAGCGGGTCATCAAGGCCAACTGCCCTGACAATGTGGTGTTTTCGCAGGGCCTGCTGACGGCCCACGCGCCACATGTGCATCCGTTTTACGTGCGCAAGGACCTGTGGATGTCATCCATGGATGAAAATCAGGGGCCTTACGAGCACCGGATCGAAATACCCTCAGAGAATATCGACGCGTTCATTGCCCAACATCGCATCAATGCGCTGGTGATGGATATCGAAGGGGCCGAGCACGACCTGTTGCAGAATGCCAAGCTGGAGGGCGTGGAGCGTATTTTCGTGGAGTTGCACGACCACCTCTACCATCTGGCAGGCATCCGCGACATTACACAGGCGCTGGCGCTGAAGGGGTATTCCTATGATCCGCGCGGCTCACGCGGACCCTGTGTGCTGTTTTCGAAAGACAACACGCCGAGAGAATACGATCCCGACGTGGATTGAGGCTCGTCTCTCAAGCGTTCGCGCCCTCATATTCCAGCGATGCGCCGATGAGCTCGCGGGCGTAAGGGTGCGTTGCGCCATTACCGGCAATCGCGCTTCGTGGCAAAATTTCGGTGACCTCGCCGCGCAGCATGACCGCGAAACGATCACACATATGGTCCACCACCGCCAGATCATGGGTTACCATGATGTAGGTGAAGCCGCGCTCTTCTCGCAGGCGCTGGAGCAGGTTGAGGATTTCCGCCTGCACGGAGACGTCGAGCGCCGACGTCGGCTCGTCCAGCAACAGCAGCGATGGTTCGAGGATAAGCGCGCGGGCAATGGCAACACGCTGGCGCTGACCGCCGGAAAGTTGATGCGGAAAGCGGTCCAGAAACGATACCGGCAAGCCGACATCGGTGATGACCTTGCGCATCCGCTCTTCCTTGTTGTCGAGCTTGTGGATGGTGAGGGGCTCGTTCAGAACGGTGTGCACCGACTGACGTGGGTGCAGCGAGCCATAAGGGTCCTGAAACACCATTTGCAGGGTGCGACAACGGTCTATCAGCGGTATGTCGCGGACCGATTTTCCGTCGATCAGGACCTCGCCCTTCCAGAAATCCGTGAGCATGGAGACGCAACGCAGCACGGTGGATTTGCCCGAGCCTGATTCACCCACCAAGCCGAAGCATTCGCCTGGTTTGACCGAAAAGGACACCGAGGGCAGGACTTTGACGGCGGCTGGGCCATCACCGAAGGTGATCGATAGATCTCTGATTTCGACGGACACTGACATCAGACTTTTTCCTCCAGCCATTCCGGGCGACGGTCCAGCACCGCAAGCGGCGAACGGCTGCCGCCGATGCGGGGCTGAGCTGCCAGAAGGCCGCGTGTGTAGGGATGTTGCGCGCTATCGAGATCGCGGGCCGACAGGGTTTCGACCACCTGACCGGCATACATGATGAGAACGCGGTCACAGAAATTGCGCACCAGATTGAGATCGTGGCTGATCATGATGAGGCCGATGCCGCGGTCGCGAACCAGCCCGTCGAGAATATTGAGAACCTGCAAACGCACCGTGACATCCAGCGCCGAGGTCGGTTCGTCGGCGATCACCAGATCGGGGTCTGCCAAGAGCATCATCGCAATCATGACACGCTGGCCCATGCCGCCGGAAATCTCGTGCGGATATTGTGCATAGACCCGTTCGGGATCACGAATTTTGACCGCTTCCAGCATGACCAGCGCCTTGATCTTGGCTTCTGCTTTCGTGCATCTGAAATGCCGCAGATAGGTTTCGGCCACCTGATCACCGACGCGCCTGATTGGGTTGAGCGAAAACTTCGGGTCCTGAAGGATCATCGACATGCGTCTGCCGCGGATTTTCAGCATCTCTTTTTCAGATAGTGACAAAAGATCGACATTGTCGAAACGAAGCGTATCGGCGGTGATTGTCGCACCCGGCAGGAGGCGCAGGAGCGCGCGTCCGACGGTGGACTTGCCGGAGCCGCTTTCGCCGACGATGCCCAGTCTCTCCCGGCCCAAGGTGAAGGACACGCCGCGCACGGCTTCCGTTGGGGAGCCGCCATAGCGAATGCGGAGATTTTCGACGTCCAGAATGGTCCGTTCCATGGCTTATCTCCGGTTCATCTGCTTGGGATCGAGCGCATCACGCAATCCATCGCCCAGAAGGTTGAAGGCAAGGCTGACAGAGAGGATCGAGACGCCGGGGAACGTGACCAGCCACCAGTTATCCAGCATGTAACGGCGGCCCGTGGCGATCATCGCGCCCCATTCCGGCAAGGGTGGCTGTGCGCCAAGGCCGAGAAAGCCGAGACCGGCGGCTGTCAGGATGACGGTTGCCATGTTGAGCGTCAGGCGGATGAGGACCGACGGTAGGCACATGGGCATGATCGACTTGACGATGATGCGCATGGGCGATGCGCCTTGAAGTCTTGCGGCGGCGATATAATCGGCGTTGCGGAATGTCATCGCTTCGGCGCGGGCAAGGCGGGCAATCGGCGGCCATGAGGTCAGCGCAATCGCGATGATGGCGTTGTTAAGGCTTGGGCCCAGTGCGGCAACGAAGGCCAGGGACAGGATCAGGCTGGGGAACGACAGGAAGATATCGGTGATGCGCATCATGACCGTATCGAACTTGCCGCCGAGATAGCCCGACGCCGTGCCGATGATGAGCCCGATGGGGCCGACCACGATGGAGACGAGAAAGATGATGGTGAGCGTGATGCGCGCACCGAAGATGAGGCGGCTGAAAATGTCACGGCCCAGTTCGTCCGTACCGAACAGATGGCCATCGCCGGGTGCTTTCAGCACATTCGTCAAGTCCTGCACGTAAGGGTCATGCGTGGCGATCAGCGGTGCGAAGATGGCGGCGAGGATCAGGATGGCAAGGACGATGAGGCCGAAGGTCGAGGTAGGGCTGCGCAACAGGAAGAGAACAATGTTCTTCAGCGCGTTTACGGAGGCGGGGAGCCTGATTTTTTCTGCTTGCGCGGTCATCAGCGTGTCCTCGGGTCGAAGAAGCGATAAAGAATATCGGACAGGAGATTGAGGCCGATGAAGATGACGCCGACGATGAGAACGCAGGTCATCACGGCATTCATGTCACCGGTGATCAGGTTGCTGGTGAGGTACTGGCCAAAGCCCGGCCACGCAAACACTGTTTCGATCAGCACTGCACCTTCCAGAAGCGAGCCGTAGGCAAGCGCCACGATGGTGACGAGTTGCACGCGAATATTGGCAAAGGCATGCCGCCAAATGGTTTGGCGGCTGGAAAGCCCCTTCACCCGCGCCGTCGTTACATATTCCTGGCCCAACTGGTCGAGCATGAAGCTGCGGGTCATGCGCGTGATGTAGGCGGAAGAGGAATATCCCAGTAGCGAGGCGGGTAGGATGAGGTGATTGACGGCGGACCAGAAGACATCCATGTCACCCGCCAGAAGGCTGTCGATCAGCAGGAAGCCTGTACGCTCATCGACAAGTCCGATGTAGAACTGGTCCATGCGACCGCTGCCGCCGACAAGGTCGAGCTTCGCGTAAAAGACGATCAGCGCGATCATGCCGGTCCAGAAGATGGGCATGGAATGACCGAACAGGCTGACGACGCGTACCAGATGGTCGGGCCAGCGATCCTTGTTGACGGCGGCAAAGACGCCCATAGGCACGCCAAGGCCTGCGCCGATCATGATGGCGAAGGTGGCAAGCTCGATGGTAGCGGGCATGACATGCAGGATATCCTGAATGACAGGTTGGCCGGTTCTGATGGATGTGCCGAAATTACCGGTGAAGACATCGCCGAGATAATAGAAGAATTGCTGCCAGATCGGCTTGTCGAGACCCAGCGAGCGGAAAACCTGCTCATAGGTTTCGCGGGTCGCATCTTCACCGACGATGGCGCGGACAGGGTCCGCAGGCATCAGACGTCCGATGAAGAAGGTGAGCAAAAGCAGGCCGAGCAACGTGATGGCAATGGTGCCGATTTGCCCGACCGCGCCGGCAAGGCGCGGGCTCCGAATGGTCATTGTTCCTCCCTCTGCCAGTCCTCCGGAAGCGAACGCTTCATGTCTGACAAGTTTCGCAAAACCTGTCACATGTCATCCTATCTGTCAAGCGCGGCTCATAGGGTTGCGACATGGGTTGGAAGGACGTTGCTGCGCAGGGTATTGCGGCTTTGTATTCTCCATTCCCGGTAGAAGAAAGATGCCGCGCGGCGTTGCCCTGTGTGTGTTAGCGACCGGACATCATGGGCGTTGGTGAAGCGTTTTCAGGCGCGTTACTGGCGTCAGGTCTTGTCTTCGACATGGGCGGTCTTGGACCGCAGAAGAACCTTGTAGCGTTCCAGACTTCCACGCAGATGGATGCGCATCTGTTCGCGCGCGCCTTCCGCATCGCCTTCGATGATCGCGTCCACGATACGGGCATGCTCTTCCTGCAAGTGCAGATTATAGTCTTTCGGGCGCGAGCCGGGCTCGGCACCCTGCAATTCGCCACGGGGGATGATGCCGGACCGGATAAGGCGCAAAAACTCTGGAAAACGTCGGTTCTGCGTGGCTTCGGCAATCTTGAAGTGAAGGTCGAAATCGCTGTCGCGTGTCGGGTTTCCCTGCGAAAGACAGTCGCCGATACGGTTATGCGCATCCAGAATGGCTTCGATCTGCGTAGCGGAGCGGCGCGATGCGGCAAGACCCGCTGACTCGACCTCAAACACGGTCCGCAATTCCAGAAGCTCGATGACGGAGGAGATGCGCTCGGTGGTCAAATCCTTGAAGGGCTCGTCCTTTTCCTGGCGAACCTGCAAGGCAAACACGCCAGCGCCCTTGCGCGCTTCGACCAGACCATCGGCACGCAGGATGGCGATGGCTTCACGCACGACGGTTCGGCTGACGGAATATTCCCGTGTCAGCGCACTCTCGCTCGGCAGCCTGTCGCCGGGCAGAAACACGCCGCCCACCAGATCACGCCGTAAGGCGGTGCTGATCTTGGACGCGAGGGAAGTCCCTCGCTCAGTCGTGCTTGCTGCGTCCATTGTGTGCCTCACCTGCCTGTTACCTGTCTGGTATGTTAGCGACTCAGCGCCACAATGCAAGTTTTCTTGTCTACCTCAATTTCCAATGGCACGGTATGAGGGTTTACAGCGCGGGCAGGCGGCGACTACCCTGACTGTGCGCTGAAAAATCCGTGACCTGCCAAATCGTTACATCCACGGTGCGCTCTCGCGATGATACCTCCCGGTTGGGCCCGGGTCGATCCTGATCGCGGATGATACCGGAGCTGTGTGGATTGCCGGTATCGTCGAACATATTGCTTGGGCCTGCGGAATTTAAACTTGGTCGAATTTTCGAAGCGGTCACCGTTGCAGCGTGAAGCTGCCGCGGCAACGCCTGCTCTCAAATGGGTTATCACGGCAACTGCTCTGATCAGCGGCGTCGTCAACCTTCTGGCGCTGACATCGCCGCTCTTCATGTTGCAGGTCTATGATCGGGTTCTGGCCAGCGGCAGCGTGCCGACTTTGGTCGGACTTGCGGTGCTGGCCGCAGCGATGTTCACGGTGCAAGCGGCGCTGGAAATCATCCGTGCCCGCGTGCTGCTGCGGGTGGGCGAGCAGTTCGACAACAGATTGTCGGGCCGTGTCCATGGTGCCGTGGTGCGCCTGCCATTGCTGACACGCATGCCGGGCGACGGGTTGCAGCCGCTGCGGGACCTCGACAATGTCAGGAGCTTCCTGTCCGGCCAAGGCCCCAACGCCTTTTTCGACCTGCCATGGATGCCACTTTATCTCGGCATCTGCTTTCTCTTCCACTTTTGGATCGGCATGACGGCGCTGGTCGGGGCCGTGGTTCTGGTTGCGCTGACGCTTCTGACCAATGCGCTCTCCAACCGGCCCGTGCGGGAAACCATGACGCACAACATGCGCCGCAATGCCCTGCTGGAAGGGGCGCGCCGCAATGCCGAGGTGGTGCAGGCCATGGGTATGGAACGGCGCATCGCAGCGCGCTGGAGCAAGGCCAATGGTGATTATCTGACTGCCAATCGCGCGGCGGGGGACATTTCCAACGGGCTTGGGGGCGTGTCGAAGACACTGCGCGTCATGCTGCAATCGGCCATTCTGGGGGTGGGCGCCTATCTCGTCATCGGTCAGGAGGCGACCGGCGGCATCATGATTGCCAGTTCGATCATGATGGGGCGGGCGCTGGCGCCTGTCGATCTGGCCATTGCCAACTGGCGTCCGTTTCTGATGGCGCGGCAAAGCTGGAGCCGTTTGCAGGAATTGCTGGCCAATGTGCCGCAGGACGCGGACCTGACGGCACTGCCGCCGCCGGTGAAGGAATTACGCGCAGAAAACCTTGCCATCGTTGCGCCCGGCGAAAAGCGGGCAACGGTTATCGGCGTGAATTTTTCGCTGCGGGCGGGCAGCGCGCTGGGCATCATCGGTGCCTCCGGCTCGGGCAAATCCACGCTCGCTCGCGCGCTCGTCAATGCCTGGGCACCGGCATCGGGTAAAGTGCGGATCGATGGCGCAAGTCTCGACCAGTGGGACCGGGAAATGCTGGGTCGCCATATCGGCTATCTGCCGCAGGGTGTGGAATTGTTCGATGGCACGATTGCCGAAAACATCGCTCGTTTCGATGACAATGCCGAAGACAAAGCCATTGTCGATGCCGCAAAGGCCGCTGGCGCCCATGATCTCATCCTGCGCTTCGAGAAGGGATATGAAACCCAAATCGGTGAGGCGGGATCGTCACTTTCGGCGGGGCAGCGCCAGCGCATCGGGCTTGCGCGCGCGCTCTACCGGCTACCGTTTCTGGTGGTGCTGGATGAGCCCAATGCCAATCTGGATGCCGAGGGTGAGGCCGCCGTCGTCAATGCTATCGGTGCCGTTCGCAATCGCGGTGGCATCGCGGTCGTCATCGCCCACCGTCCCAGCGCGATTGGCGTGGTCGATCTGGTACTGGTCATGGATGGCGGCCAGCAGAAAGCGTTTGGACCGCGTGACGAGGTTCTTGCCAGGGTGCTGAAAAGCGCAAGCCCACCTGAACCCACGCCACCGAAGGGGTTTCCCGTCACGGCCTATGGCGTCAAGCCGCTGCGCGCAACAGCGCAAGAGACCATCGAAACACGGGAGCGCGACGATGCCAAATCCTAGGGGTTACGACGTCAGCCGCTCCATTCGCCGTCACCTTTTGGCCGGTGCGTTTGCTGGTGTCGTACTGGTGGGTGGGGCAGGTGCATGGGCAGCGGGCACTTCGCTATCCGGCGCCGTCGTTGCGTCTGGCCATTTCGTCGTGGATTCCTACGTCAAGAAAGTCCAGCACCCGACCGGCGGCGTCGTCGGTGAAATTCTGGTGAAGGATGGGGATATCGTCAAGGCCGGGGACGTCGTCATGCGGCTAGATGCGACGCAGACCCGCGCCAACCTCGCCATCGTCACCAAGCGGCTGGATGAGCTGACTGCGCGGCTGGCGCGGCTGGAAGCCGAGCGGGACGACCTGCCGCAGATCGACTTTCCCGATGAGCTCGCAAAGCGGAGCGATGACCCGGATGTCGCCGCCGCCATTCACAGCGAAACGCGGCTGTTCGAGTTTCGCAGACAGTCTCGTGAAGGCAAGAAGGCGCAATTGCTCGAGCGTGTGGCGCAGTTTCAGCACGAGATCGACGGGTTGAAGGCGCAGGAAGTGGCCTATACGGATGGCATCGCGGTTTTGAATACGGAGATCAACTCGCTCACCAATCTGAAGCAGCAGGGCATCGTTTCCGACCAACGTCTGAATGGCTTGAGGACGCAGATGGCGACATTTGGCGGCGAGCGGGGCGAAAAGATCGCCTATCAGGCGCAGGCGGCGGGGCGCATTTCCGAGACGAGGCTGCAAATTCTACAGGTTGATCAGGACCTGAAATCCGAGGTCGGGCGCGAACTGAGCGACGTGCAGGCGCAGATGGGCGAATATGTCGAGCGGCGGATTTCTGCGCAAGACAGTCTAAAACGCATCGATATCATCGCACCGCAATCCGGCATCGTCCATCAGCTTGCGGTCCATACCGTGGGCGGGGTCATCAGTCCGGCGGAGGCCATCATGTCCATCGTGCCGGAAGATGATCAATTGACGCTGGAGGTGCAGATCGCGCCGAAGGATATAGATCAGATCAGCCTCGGACATGAAGCAATGTTGCGATTGTCTGCTTTCAACCAGCGAACGACGCCGCAGGTGACGGCGCATGTGACGCGCATCGCAGCCGATCTCGCGACCAACGAGAGGACTGGTGCTAGCTATTACACCGTCCGGCTCATGGTTACGAAGGCTGAACTGGACAAGTTGAAAGGCTTGAGGATCGTTCCCGGCATGCCAGCCGAGGCGATGATCAAAACGGAGGATCGAACGGCGCTGTCCTATCTGGTCAAACCGTTGACAGACCAGATCAACCGCGCCTTTCGAGAGGAGTGAGGAACGTCCTCATGCTGCGCTGGGTGTTGCTGCGCTCGATATGTTTTCAGCCTTGTTTCCACCGCGCAGTTTGTCGAGCAGAAGGTAGATAACCGGCGTGGTGTAGAGCGTCAGCAACTGGCTGACGAGGAGCCCGCCGACGATGGCGTAGCCGAGAGGCTGGCGCAGTTCCGAGCCTGAGCCGTGGCCGATAGCGAGCGGCAGCCCGCCGAGAAGTGCGGCCATTGTCGTCATGAGAATGGGACGAAAGCGCATATGGGCTGCTTTCATAATGGCGTCTTCGCTGCTCAGTCCCTCTTCACGCTCTGCCTGAATGGCGAAGTCCACCAGCATGATACCGTTTTTCTTGACGATGCCGATCAGCAGGATCACCCCGATCATGGCAACTAGCCCGAAATCGAAGCCTGCGATCTGGAGAGCAAGAAGCGCGCCGAGGCCAGCCGAGGGCAGGGTGGACAGAATGGTGAGTGGATGGATGAGGCTTTCGTAGAGGACGCCGAGGATGATGTAGACCACAACAAGTGACGCGAGGATGAGCAGAGGCACCGTGCCGAGCGAATCCTTGAAAGCCTTGGCGCTGCCGGAGAAACTGGTTTGCAGTGAAGCTGGTGGCTGCATCTGCGCAACGGCGTTTTCAATGGATGCCGTGGCCTGGCCCAATGCGACGTCGGGTGCCAGATTGAACGAGACGGTAACGGCAGGTGACTGGCCCTGATGCGAGATGGACACCGGCGAAACGCCGTCCGTCGACCACTTCGCAACATTGGAGAGCGGCACCAGCGTACCATTGCTGGCGCGCACGGAAAGCCGTTCAAGGGTGGCGATATCCCGTTGCAGACTGGGCAGGATTTCGAGGATGACCCGGAACGTGTCCGTCTGTGTGGAGTAGGATGCGACCTGCCGCTGGCCGAAGGCGTCGTAGAGCGTATCGTCGATGGCAGATGGCAGCACGCCGAAGAGCGTGGCGGCTGCGCGGTCGATCTTGATGGACAGATTGGGCGCTTCGGCCTGCTGGTCGCTGCCGACATCGCGCAACTGGGACAGGCCCTGCAACTGGCTGGTGATCTTTCCGGCCCAGTCACCCAGTTCCTCGATATTGGCGTCCTGAAGGGTGAATTGATATTGCGTCTTGGCAGGGCGGGCACCGATATTGATGTCCTGCGCCGATTGCATGAAAAGCTTGATTCCCTGCTGCACATTGAGCGCTGAACTCAGCCGGTCGATCACCTGCTTGGCGCTGGCATCGCGTTCTTCCAACGGTTTCAGGGTGATGTTGACGTGACCCTGATTGAGCGCATTGCCGCCATTGCCGCCGCCAATATCCATGAAGACGCTATAGACCGCAGGGTCCTTCATGATGATCGCGCTGACGCGTTCCTGCAACTTCGCCATTTCGGTGAAGGAAATGTCGGGCGATGCCTGCGAGAGACCGGCGATAAAGCCGGTATCCTGTTCGGGAAAGAAGCCCTTTGGCGCGATGACGAAGAGATAGCCCGTGGCCGCAATGGTGGCGAGAAACACCGTCAGCGTGATGTATCTATGGCGTATCACGGGTTTCAGGCTGCGAATGTAGAGCGTAGTGAGGCCCTCGAAAAAGGCTTCACCGGCCTTGTAGAAACGGCCACGCTTGCCCTCATCGACGGGGCGGATGAAGCGCGAAGCAAGCATGGGCGTCAACGTTAACGAGACGACGGCGGAGATGATGATGGCGAGGGTGAGCGTCACGGCAAATTCGCGGAACAGACGTCCGACAATGCCACCCATCAACAGAATGGGGATCAGCACGGCGATCAAAGACAGGCTGATGGAGACAATGGTAAAGCCGATTTCGCCCGCACCCTGGCGCGCGGCGGCCAGCGGTTCCATGCCGTCTTCGATATGGCGGGTGATGTTTTCCAGCATGACGATGGCATCGTCCACCACGAAGCCGACGGCAACGACGAGCGCCATCAGGGACAGATTGTCGAGGCTGAAACCCAGCAGCCACATGGGCGCGAGCGCACCGACCAGCGCGATGGGCAGGGTGAGAACGGGAATGATGGTGGCGCGCAGATTGCGCAGGAATAGGAAGATGACGACGACCACGAGCCCGATGGTCAGCACCAGCGTGAACTGAACGTCCTCCACAGATGCGCGGATCGTCGAGGTGCGGTCTGTGACGAGTTCGAGTTTGACGGACTTGGGCAGCGATGCCTGTAAGGCGGGCAGTTGGTCCTTGACCGCGTTGACCACCGCGATGACGTTTGCGCCGGGTTGGCGGAAAACGTCGAGCGCTATGCCGCGTTCACCGTTGGTCCAGTGGGCCATCTTGTTGTCTTCGGCACCGTTGACCGCCTGCCCGATATCGCGAATGCGCACCGGACCGCCATTTCGATAGGCGATGACGGCGTCGTTCCATTCGGCGGCGGTGCCGATCTGGTCGTTGGTGTAGATCGGGAAGGTGCGGGTGGCGTCGTCTATGTTGCCCTTGGGCGCACTGAGACTGAGATTGCCGATGGCGGTTCTGACGTCTTCCATGGTGACATCGGCCTGCGCCAACCGGCCCGGATCGACCGCGATGCGGATTGCCGGCTTTTGCTTTCCACCGATGTTGACGAAGGCAACGCCGGAGACCTGGCCTATCTTGGAGGCCACATTGCGTTCGATATATTCATCCAGTTCCGGCAGGGTCAGGGTGTCGGAACTGGCAGAGAGCTGCATAACGGGCGCATCGGCAGGGTTGACCTTGCGAACGGTCGGAAGCGAGGTCATGTCCTTGGGCAACTGACCAGCGGCTTCGCTAATGGCGGTCTGAACATCGCTTGCCGCCGTCTGGATGTCCTGATCCAGCCCGAACTGCACGGTGATCGAGGTGGTGCCGAGCGAGCTGTTAGAGGTCATTTCCGTGATGCCGCTGACCCGCGAAAGCGCTTCTTCAATCGGCTGGGCAACGCTGGAGGCCATGGTGTCGGGCGATGCGCCGGGAAGATTGGCAGCGATTTGCACCGTGGGAAAATCGATCTGCGGCAGTGCCGATACCGGCATGAAGGGGTAGCAGATCGCCCCGAGCAGAAAAATACCTGCCATGATCAGGCTGGTGGCAATCGGATGCAAAATGAAGAAATCGAAGAAACCTGCCTTGGTCTTGTCTGGTGCTTGCTGCGGCGTTTCGGTCATGGCTTGGCCTGTTCCGCTAGCTCGCCGGTCGGCGATCCCGTCCATGGGGTGACGGTCACCTGATCGCTATCACCGATGCGCGATTGGCCATCCATGACGACCTGATCACCATCGCCGATACCCTCCGTCACCAGAGCGCGCGCGTCCGTGACATAAGCCGTCTTGACGGTTTTCTTCGCAACCTTTCCCTTGGGGTCGACAACATAGGCGTAGAGCCCGTCACGGCCTCGCGCCAGCGCCTTGTCGGGAACGACCACGCCATCCTTTTTGTCGACGGTCAGGATCGTTGCCACTGGAAGGCCGGGCCACAATTTGCCGTCCTTGTTGTCGAAGGTAGCGCGCAGGTGAATGGAGCCGGTGGAGGCATCCACTGCGTTGTCCATGGTCGTGAGGTTGCCCGTGGCCAGCGTCTGGCTGCCGTCCGTGCTGACCAGCTTCACCTGCGCGATGCCGCGCTTCATCGCTTCGCGGATATCGCCGAACCGGTCGCCGGGTGCGACGAAGGACACTGCAATGGGGTCCATCTGCGTGATGGTGACGATGCCATCGGTGGAATTGGCGCTGATGATGCTGCCGACATCGGTCTGCTTGAAGCCGGTGCGGCCCGAAATCGGCGCGGTGACGGTAGCGAAGCTGAGTTGCGTTTCGGCATTTTTGATCTGCGCATCGTCATACTGCACCGCTGCCGCATATTGCTCGCTGGCTGCGTTTTTCTGCTCCAGCGTCGAGGCTGAGGCGACACCCTTTTCGGCAAGGGCTGCATAACGCTGGGCATCCGTGCGTGCGCTGTTGAGCTGCGCTTCGTCCTGCGCCTTCTTGGCCTTGGCGGAGGTGAGCGACGAGACCAGTTCGCGGTCATCGATCGTCAGCAGCACGGCTCCCTTTTCCACGAATTGGCCTTCGGTGAAGGCGATATCCAAAACCTGACCATCGATGCGCGGGCGCACATTGACGGACTGCAAGGGCGCGACCGTTCCAATGCCGTTGATGACGCGGTCGAGCGTTTCAGTGGTTGCCTTTATGGCGGTGACGGGAACTGCGGGGGTGTCATCGGCATGCGATGGGTTGGGGAGGAAGGCCGCGATTCCAGCCAGAAGAGAAACCCATTTGCCCGTGCCTGACAGGGCACGCAATTGAACCAAAGGTTTTTTCATGCATGCCACTCCGTGAAAGCGCTCGATAAACGCTGCGGCATGGCATTTGGTTCAGCGGGGAGTGTGCCGGATAGCCCGAATTCTGCTTTATGACCAATAATTTAGAAACGCTTCAACCCTCAGATGCTCAATTTGATGAAGGCATGATGAAGCTGCAATTCTGGGCGGTGGGCGCGCTTTGGGTGCGGCTCAGAGCACGCCCCATGCGCGGAAACGACCGCGCCCCGTCATCTCACGCAACTCGAGCTGGTTGGCGAGACCCACCGCGCCCTGCGGCGTAGTGCCCAGCGCTTTGACAATCATCGAGGTGGAAACGACCGGGCGGGCCAGAACGAGCGCGATAAGATCGGGCAGGCGCGAATTGGAGCGACGTCCGACGAGCTTTCGCTCCATGCGGCTGCGGGCGTTCAACAGGCGGTCATGTTCCTTCATGCCAAGTGTCGCTGCTTCATGGATGGCATCCAGAAAGGCGATGAGCCGTTCTGGCAGGCTGGCGGCATTGCGCCGCTCTCTGGCAATGGCGCGCAGACCGGTGTTGAGTGTGATGAGATGCGCCTGCGTCAGTCCGTCTTCCCGCAGCAAAGCCGCCGCGAGTTGACGCCCCAGCCATGGGCTGCGTTGCAGCACTTCCAGCCGCTGCCAGGCATCAAGAGCGATGACGGCACGCAAAGTTGCCGGAAGCCCTGCCGTGGATTTGAGAATAGTTCGCCACTCATCCAGCCGCTCGTCTTCGTTCCAGTCGGGATCACGCGTCAGAGGCTCTGGTGTTGCGTGAGATGGCGGGCGCTCGTCTCTCGCGATGATTTCCAGTGTTGCGGTGCTGCGCGCAATGAGCCTGTCGATGGCGGAGAGCTCGTCGCTGAGGAGGGTGTCCTCGGCTTCTTCGTCCAGATATGCGATCTGTTGTGGAACCGGGGTTGTCTCGGCCACCGGCTCTTCACCGCGCAGACGCGACACGCCCGGCGGGCTGAGAGCCCATTTCGGTTCATGGGTGAAAATCTGCCGTCGCGCCCGCAATATGCGGTTGGCGATGGTCAGCTCATGGGTCGGGGCGCGGATGTCCATATGGGAATCGTGGAGAACGAGGTCTTCAATATGGACGAGCTCGCCATCCACCCACATGGAGGCCGCTGCGTCCTGAAAATCCTGTCGTTCCAGAAAACCTTCCCTAAAGGGCGAGCGTGAGATGCGTTCATCCAGCCGCGCCAGTGCATCCGTTGCGCGGGCGCAGGGCGACATCAAGGTAGCGAACGGCAATCGGTTCACATCGTAAAGCATGGGATTTGATAGAATGCGGGCGATATGAAAACAATCTGGGAATTGACTTTCATAGGCTTTATGCCCGTCTTTATAAGTTGGGCAGTGTGACCTTCACTTCGAAACCGTCATCGCGACCGGTGGCGGGGGAAGCGAGGTGCAGCGTTCCATTCATCTGCTGAACGAGGTGGTGGACGATGGCTAGCCCCAACCCGGAGCCGGTGGCCTCGGTTGCGCCCCGCATGAAACGGGTGGTCAGCTTCGGCAACAGCGCCTTGCCGATGATGGCGCTGTGATTGACGACGCGGAACGTATTGTCCGTGCCGATGTGGATATCGACGGTGCTGCCGGACGGGCTGTGTACCAGCGCATTTTCCAGCAGATTGCGCACCACGATTCCGAAAGCATCGGCGTTGATCATGCCACGAAGCTGGCCCTCGGCGGGCAGATGGAGCTGAATGCGTTTTGCGCCGAGTTCCGAGCGACCGATGTCCTCCAGCACGAGTTCGACGATCGGCAGGAGATCCGTCTCGGTATCGGCGGTCCCGATGCCCGCTTCGGCGCGGGACATCTGCAACAGCTTTTCTGCCAGTTGCGCAAGATGCGACAGCGACCGCTCGATCTGGCCAACGCGGGGGGCAAATTCGGGAGGAATATCGGCCTGCAAGCGCTGCGCCTGTGCCAGCGCACCGGCGATGGGTGTGCGAAGCTCATGGGCGCTGTTGGATGCAAAGGCGCGCTCCGATTCCAGCGCCGCCCGCAATCGCTCCAGCAACAGATTGACCGAGCGGGCGATGGGATGCAGTTCGGCGGGCAAATGCGCGTCATCGACCGGCACCATGTTGCCGCTGTCCTTGCGGCCGATTTCGTCGCGAAGCGTCTGTACCGGTGCGAGCGTTCGCCTGACGACGAGAACAACCGCGATGATGCTGGCAGGAATGAGAAGCAGCAGCGGCAGGATGAGCGCCGTGCCAGCCTCAACGATGGCTTCGCGACGATTGGCGAAGGCATCCGCCATCTGAAGAACCAGGCTGCCATCTTCCGTTGCGACAGTATAGATGCGCTGGGTCGCGGTGTCGGCAAAGCCGGGTGTCAGCGGCACGTCGAAGGGTTCGTAGGCGCTGTCGCGGGAGCGCAGCAGAACCTCGCCCTCGCTGTCGCGCACCTGATAGGTCAGGTATTCCTCGCCGACGGTCGGCTGAACCAGCGCGCGTTCTGCTTCGGGCGTTCGTTCCTTGAGATCATCGGCGATCAGCGGCAGCAGTCTTTCAGCGGTTTCCTGCACGCTGCTGTCGAAGATTTCGGCGAATTCATCCTGCATGACCATGATGCCCAGCGACGATGCGACGAGCCATGAGAGGGCCACGACGCTCGTCAGCGCTATCACCATGCGGCGGGTCATGCTGTCGCTGCGCTTCATCTGTCTACCTGATCGTGTAACCAAGGCCACGCACTGTCTCCACCCTGTCGGAGCCGATTTTCTTGCGCAACCTGCTGACATAGACCTCGACCGTGTTGCTTTCGATCTCGGCGCCGAATTCGTAAAGCGTCTCGTGCAGTTGCGCCTTGGACACCACGGCACCGGGCCGCTCCACCAGCTTTTCCAGCACCGCCCACTCTCTGGCGCTCAGCGTCAGCGCCGTGCCGTTGACGACGATGTTGCGGGCCACCTGGTTGATCTCGATGCCCGGCAACTTGACCACCGGCGCAGACCGCCCCTCGTATCGACGCGAAACCGCCAGCATGCGCGCGGTGAGTTCGCCCAGATTGAACGGCTTCACGAGGTAGTCGTCGGCACCGGCATTCAGGCCCTCGATGCGGTCGGAGACCTGATCATGGGCGGTGAGAATGATGACCGGTACCGGATCGTTTCGCTGCCGCAACTGCCGCAGGATCGTCAGGCCCTCGCCATCCGGCAGGCGAAGATCGAGCAGGATCAGGCCATAGCCGACGGTCTCGGTTGCTGCAATGGAATCTGCCACGGTTTTGAACCAGTCCACGGCGTGCCCGGCGGCTGCCACGTGGTCGCGCAGCGCTTCACCCAGAACATGGTCGTCTTCGACAAGCAGAACACGCAAGCATACCTCGCTTTCAGACCAGAATATCCATGGCCCTGATAGTGGGTATGCTGCGTGATTTGCCCCGTCAAGCGTCCTGTTTCTAAGCCGAGGGTCTGCGTTTGCAGGCACTGAACACATCCAGCGAGGGATCGTAGACCGAAGTCGATATGTTCATCATGCCCAGAATGCTGTGGAAGAAGTTGTCGTGCGAGCGTCCGCCCGCCTGTGCTTCCTTCATCATGCAGGCGGCATCCAGACCCATGGACTTGGCAAAATCGTCATCGAACCAGACAAGGAATGGAACATGGGTCTGTTCGGCAGGGGCGAGAAGATAGGGCGCGCCATGCAGGTAAATGCCGTTCTCGCCGAGCGACTCACCATGGTCTGATGCGTAGATCATGCCGGTTGCCAGCTTGTTGGAGCGTGCCTTCAGCTTGTCGATGACGCTCGCGAGGAAATGGTCTGTATAGAGGATGGTGTTGTCGTAGGCGTTGACGATTTCATTGTCTTTGCAGTCGGGCAATTCGGCGGTCTGACAATCCGGCGTGAACTTCCTGAACTCGTCCGTATAGCGAAGGTGGTAGGTCGGGCCGTGGCTTCCCAGTTGGTGGAGAACGATGACGCTGTCCTTGGTGATGCCATCCAACCAGCTGTCCAACCGATCGAGGAAGATGTCGTCACGGCATTCACCGGTGGGGCAGAATTTCGGATCGAGCGACGCCGTCAGATCGAAATAGGGTATGCGGTCGGCAACGTTCTTGCTGCCGGTGTTGTTGTCCCACCAGCGCGCGTCGACGCCTGCATGAACCAGCACATCGAGCACGTTCTCGTTGGAAAGCGCCTTGCTGTGGGTGTATTCCGAACGCGGAAAGCGGGAGAACATGCAGGGAATAGAGATGGCGGTTGAGGTGCCGCAGCTAACCGTGCTTGGGAAGTAAACGACGTTGCGCTTTTTAAGCTCAGGATTTGTTTCGCGGGCATATCCATTGAGCGAGAAGTTGACGGCACGTCCGGTCTCACCAGCCACGATGACGGTGATGCGCGGTTTGGTAACGCTGCCCAGCGCTGGCATAACCTTGGCGTCCTGACCCGTCGGTGAAACGGTGAGCTTTGCTTCCTTATCCGCTAGCGAGAAATAATGGACCGTCGAGGAGATCGGCGTCATCGGGTTGAGGCTCTTGACGATATCCTTGTGCTGGCGGACGGCGGTGGTGAAGGTTTTGGAGTTTGCCGCAGCAACGGCAACCACGACGGCAAGGCAGCAGATGATACTGAGCGAATTCCACAGGACCTTGCTGAAAAACGGCCTGTGATCGATCTTCACGATGGCGAGCAGAAGAAGGGGGATGCCAGCAAAGAGCGCCAGATGCAGCGCAAAGGCTGGCGTCATCAGGTTGCCCGCTTCGGCCTGCGTCGTCTCGAAAGCATTGCGCACCATATCACTATCGATAACCGCGCCGAACCGATCCATGAACCATGACGACACGGCTGAAATAACGATCAGCACCGCGAAGATGGGCTTGGTTAGATACTTGACTGAAAAGAAGATGAAGACCGCAGAAAAGGCTGCAATCATCGCGACATAGAGGCCGAAAATGGCCACTGGATAGGCGGAAAGATAGGTGTGAACCTTGGCCCAGAAGGTGTGATTGGTAAAAAACAACAGGTAGAGTGCGGTGATGACGCTGAGTGTTACGCTGCCGACCACTGGGCGTCTGACATCGCTGCGCCCGCTTTTTATTCCCTGAACCGAAAGTGCCATATGTCTTATCTTTCCACTGCCTGTGCCGTGGGATGCGCAAGGCACTGAGTGCTGGCATCATCGGCGAATGAGCACGGGATGTGTCATCTACCTGACATGAAACTGAACGAACCTGTCAGGTGCAGGGTCGGTGCATGCTGCGCTGCGGAAAATCGGCCTGTTAAGGATTGTTAAAATCTACCCTTCAAAACGCGCCGTTTTCCTTTGGCGGCATATCTGTAAAGTCATTTCTGCGTGATCTTCCCGTCACGTTTTTGCATTGCACACACGGCCAAACTTCTCAGGTCACGTCCCGCCGCTATGAATGGAATTCAGATGGCTCCGTTGGTTCTGTCAAAAAAGCTGCTTTTGCTCGTCCCGTTGCTGTTTCCGGTCGCAGCGTCGGCGTTCGATGAAGTGCCGCGCAAGGATCAGATCGCGCTGATGGCCGAAGCCAAGAAAACCGATATGACAGGCGTTGCACGAAAGACGAAATTGGTCGATGCGCGTCCGGCATCGCTGGGTGAAATCGTCATTACCTTCATCAAGGGTCAGGGCGTGGAAACCCGCTCCAAGCCTGCCGAAGACGGCGACTGGGTCGTTCGCAACCGCTGCGAGGAAACCGGAAACGAAGAAATTCTGGTCAAGGCGCGCAATTTTCCGACGCGCTATGGCGAGCCCCTTACGGAGCCCGATGCTGCCGGGTATCGCACTTTCGAACCCAAGGGCAGCAATATGCGCTACTTCATCGTGACCGATGAGATCGGCCCGTTCAATTTCCGCGCCCCGTGGGGCGAAACGATGATCGCGTTACCCGGCGACGCCATCGTGCAGGTAGAAGACGATGAGAGCGACACTTACCGTGTCGCTGCGGAAGCGTTTCAGTGCACATACGAGATCATCGAGCCCGCAAAGATGGTGGTGGACGTGTCGCTTCGTTGATGCGGCTTATGGCAGGAATTCCAGCAGCCTGCGCTCATCGGCCCTGAGCCCGGTTATCGTTTTCAGATCGCTACCCAGAATTTTCTCCAGACGCCTGACCGACTTTTCTTCCGTTGCAAGGTCCAGCACGGCGGGGTGGACATAGCTTTTACGGCAGATGGCCGGTGTGTTGGAAAGCTCTTCGGAAGCGGCCACGCACATGCCCTTGATGGTTGGGCGCTCGGCGCTGCCAAGGGCGCGGACGGCATGTCCGAAGGCGGCAAGCGTCCCGCCCCAGGTGCGGAATGTCTTGGCGGAAATGCCTTCGCCAGCGCTTTGCGAGATATAGGCGTTGAGCGCGCTTGAATCGACGGGATGGACCATGCCGCTTTCATCCTGCCAGACGAACAGCTGCCTGCCGGGAAGATCGGCGATGTTTTCGAGAATACGCTGCAGGCGCGGATGCTTGAGCTTGCGCTGAACCTTCTGTCCGCCCTTGGCTGCAAAACGCAGTTCGATGGTTTCTCCAAACGACACGTGTTTTTTCAACAACGTCGTTGCGCCATAGGTGCCATTGGTTTCGAGATAGGTCTTGTTGCCGACCCGCAGATAGGCTGCATCCAGCAACAGGACGAGCGCCGCAAGAGTGACATCGGCGCTACGTGCATTTTTCGAAAGATCGGCGGTTGCGCGTCGACGGATTGCGGGTAACGCTTCTCCAAACGTTTTGAGCTGATAGAACTTGTTTTCGCCACGCAGCGCATGCCAGTCCGGGTGGTATCGGTATTGCTTGCGACCCCGCGCGTCGTAGCCGGTGGCTTGCAAGTGGCCTGACGGATCGATGCAAATCCACACGCGCTCATAGGCGGGCGGCACGCCGAGAGATTTCAGGCGGGTGATCTCGATCTTGTCGGAGAGAAGACCGCCATCCGGCAGGCGGTAGGAAAAGCCCTTGCCGCGTCTTTCACGGGAAATACCTGGCTCCTGATCGCTGACATAGGTCAAGCCGACTTTTTTCAGGATGCGAATTGGAAGCTCGTTCATGGGACTGTTTTGCTCCTCACCATTGTGAGGAATAATGCGCCTGCCCCTGCGTCAGTTCCCGCCAGCGGACAGAAGGGAAGCGACCTTGGTCGCTTCCCTCGTTTTCGTGTCTCAGGAGTCGGGTGCGAGCTTGAGAATCTGCGACTTGCCACCGCCGCGTTCTTCGGTCACGGCGTAGATGGCGCCGTCGCTGCCGATCTTCACATCGCGAATGCGGGCTTCCAGCGGGAAGCGTCCCTCGGAGACGACCTTGTCGTTTTCGATCTTCAGCACGACGATGCCCTGGCTGACCAGCCCACCGATAATCAGCGAGCCCTTCCACTCGGGAATGGCGTCCGAATCGTAATAGGCCATGCCGGACGGGCCAACGACCGGGTCCCAATAGTAGACTGGCTGTTCCATACCGTCCTTGGCCGTCGCACCCTCACCGACAGCGCCGCCGCTATATTCGATGCCGTAGGTAATGACGGGCCAGCCGTAGTTGAGGCCAGCCTTGGGCAGGTTCAACTCATCGCCGCCCTTTGGGCCATGCTCGACCGTCCAGAGACGACCCTGTCCATCGATGGCTGCGGACTGGATGTTGCGGTGGCCGTAGCTCCAGATTTCCGGCAGTGCGTTCTGCTGACCGATGAAGGGGTTGCCTTCGAAAGCCTTGCCGGATGTGTCGATACGGAAGACCTTGCCGAGACCGCTGGCCAGATCCTGCGACTGGACGCGCGGTTCCTTGTCGGAGCGTTCGCCCACGGTGACGTAAAGCTCGTTGTTCGGTCCGAAGGCGAGGCGAGAACCGAAATGCTTGTCGCCATCATAGGTCGGCATCTGGCGGAAGATGACTTTGGTATCCTCCAGCACGGCCTTGTCGCCGCTCTCTACCAGCTTGGCTGATGCGACCGACGTGCCGTTGCCACCTTCACGGGGCTCGGAGAAGGAAAAATAGATCATTTTCGAGGTGTCGAAATCGGGGGCGAGTGCGATGTCGAGCAGACCGCCCTGTCCGGCAGAGGCGACCTCGGGGACACCTTCAAGTGCCGGGCCTGGCTTGCCATCCTTGACGATGTGCATCGCGCCTTCCTTGGCGGCGACGATCATGCGGCCGTCTGGCAGGATTTCCATGGACCAGAGGTGGGGCAGGTCATCTGCGACGACGGTCTTCTGCAGCGATGGCATCTTATCCGGCTGGGCCGCGCGGGTCTGGCCTTCGAATGCGGGCTTCTGGTCCGGCGCATTGGCCTGCTTGGTTTCTGCGGGCGGTTGCGATTGAGCGTGGACTACCGGGGCGATGAGAAACATCGAAAGAACTGTCGTCGTCAGCAGATGGATAGCGCGTGGCATAGGTCTCCCTTCCATGGATGAGTTGCGAGCAGCAAACATGTAGGTAAGATTTTCGTTTCGTCGCCCGGTCTCAACAAAACTTGATTCCAAAGTGTAAATGACCGTCCGCTTATATTTTGCGGGCGAGAACTGGTGAGGAACATAACGGGCCTGAAATTGTTTTGTGTCGTCGAAATACGCAGGAGGACACTATGCAAGTCATAGACAACAGGGAAATAGAGGCGACAGAGATAAAGCCTATCCAGAGCGTGGTCGAGTTTTGCCGCCGCTACCGCCTTGATAAGACAGAAGAATCACGGTTGCGCACACTGTTTGGCGATTTCGCATCGCGCCACGAACTTTTGATGAACGCGCAACGTAAGGCGACCTTCCGCTAACACGGTCGTCAGGCCCGTTTTTCCGCCAAGATCATAAAGACGTCATAACGCGTCGATTTTCCAAGAAGCTGATGAGAGGGTTTGCGAATGCCGGGCATAGGCTCGGCACGCAAGGGCCACTTCAAGACGACCCGCTTCGTCGCATGGGCCAGAGCGATCTCCATCAACTCGGCCTGATCCAGATCAGCACCCACTAATTCCCGCAGAACCCGCATTTCTTTTTTGACCAGCGCCGTGTTTTGGCGTGGTGGATGCATGGGGTCTATGACCACCACTTCCGGCGACAGCGTGGGGATGAGCGTGCGGGAATCACCATGCAGCAGGTTCATACGCGAGACGATCTCCCGGTAGATGCCACCTTCTGCGTCTGCCCGTGCCATGGCATCGGCCAGTAGCGCATGCATGCCAGGTGATCGCTCGATCAGCGTCACCTCTGCGCCGAGGGAAGCCAGCAGAAATGCGTCCCGTCCAAGGCCCGCCGTGGCATCCACGATTTTAGGGGTTTTGCCGTTTTTCAAGCCTGCGGCCTTTGCCAGCGCCTGGCCGCGTCCTTCGCCCGACCGCAGACGATGGCCCACGGCGCCGCCTACGAAATCGATGGTGAAAGTCTCGTCGCGTTGTTTGTCAGTCATGGTCATCTCAGAAGGGGCAGGGCACGGTGAATGTGACATCATGGCCATCGGGGTGGCGGAAGCCGAGTTCCTGCGCGTGCAACAATAGGCGGGAAGAGGCAGCAAGCGCCTCACCGTCAGCGTAGAAGTCATCGCCCAGAATGGGATGGCCGAGTGCCTGCATGTGAACGCGCAACTGGTGGGTCCGGCCTGTCAGCGGGTGAAGCCGCAGGCGGGTGGCGGGCAGCGGCAGGCGCTCGATGACGTGCCACTCCGTCTGCGCGGACTTGCCGCCTTCATGGTCCACGCGGTGGCGCGGCTTGTTGTCGGGATCGATGGCAAGCGGCAGATCGATATGGCCATTGTCTTCGGAAGTGTGGCCCCAGACCACGGCGGTATAGGATTTGCGGGTGGTGCGGTTTTCGAATTGCGAAGCAATCGCGGCATGCGCCTTGCGATTCAGCGACATCAGCACGACGCCGGATGTGTCCTTGTCCAGCCGGTTGATCATCAACGCTTTGGGAAACGTCTTCTGGACGCGCGTGGCCAGACTGTCGAACAAAGCGGGGTCGCGGCCTGGAACCGACAGCAATCCGCTCGGCTTGTCGAGAACGAGGAAATCATCGTCCCGATGCACGATGGACACATAGGGTTCCATCGGGGGATTGTAGACCGGATTATCAAGCGTAGATGTCATGCCGCCTCATAGCATGGTTTGTGGCCGTGGCGAGTGCCCTGCTCATCGTTCTGGAAGCGGAACGGTAACACGCCCGCTGGTAAGGTTCATCACCATTCTGGCGACATCGTCAGCGCTGGCAACGGGAATGGAGAGGTTCAGCCGCGCACCATCTGCCGTGAACGCTTCCTTCTCTATGGTCAGGTCGGGCACGCCAGCCAGTCTCGATTTCACCAGCGCCAGATCGGAAAAGCCGCATTCGATTTCGGTGGACAGCGTGGGGATGACAAGGGTTTTCTCACCGTTGCGAAGGCAGGTCGCAGCCGTGCCGCCATAGGCCCGCATCAACCCGCCGCTGCCCAGCAGAATGCCGCCGAACCACCTGATAACGACCACGGCAACGGCATCCAGCGACTGCCCGTCTATGGCTTGAAGGATCGGCTTGCCTGCGGTGCCGGATGGTTCGCCATCATCGCTGAACCGATAGACCTGCCCGATCCGCCACGCCCAGCAATTGTGGTTTGCCGTCACATCCGACTGAGCTTCTATAAAACGCTTCGCTGCCTCTTCATCCGCGATCGGGCTGGCGACGGCGATGAAGCGGCTTTTCTTGATGTCTTGCGAATAGGTTTCGAGGCGATTGAGCGTGAACATGGACCGTCAATAGCGCATGTACCGCAGCGGGCAAATCGTTATAAGGCGGATGTAGTCAAACCGCGTTGGAAATTGTGTCATGCATGGCAGGCAAGTGGCGATCATTGGGGGCGGACCCGCAGGGCTGATGGCGGCGGAAGTGCTGTCGGCGGCAGGCATTGCGGTAACCGTCTATGAAGCGATGCCGACGGTGGCGCGCAAGTTTTTGATGGCGGGTAAATCCGGTCTCAACATCACCCACGCCGAGGCCTATGCCGACTTCGTCACCCGTTTCGGACAGGCGGGCACGAGACTTCGCACGGCGCTGGATGATTTTACGCCGGCCATGCTGCGTGACTGGGCGCTGTCACTCGGGCAGGAAACATTTACCGGCACGTCGGGTCGGGTCTTTCCGGTATCGATGAAGGCATCGCCGCTGCTGCGTGCCTGGCTGACGCGGCTGGAAGCGCAGGGCGTGCAGATCAAAACCCGGCATCGCTGGATCGGCTTCGATGGCGATGCGCTGGCCTTTGAGACGCCAGCAGGGCCGGTGACGATCAACAGCGACGCGGTGCTTCTGGCGCTGGGTGGTGCAAGCTGGCCAAAGCTGGGGTCGAATGCGCAGTGGGTGCCCTGGCTGCGGCAGCGCGGTGTCGCGGTCAACGACTTCCAGCCTGCCAACTGCGGCTTCGATGTGAGCTGGAGCGATTATTTCCGGGAGCGGTTCGCCGGTGTTCCGGTGAAATCCGTTGCCATCACATCACCTGCCGGACGTTTCGAAGGTGAATTCGTGGTGACCCGCCACGGCGTCGAGGGCAGTCTTGTCTATGCCCATTCGGCAGTGTTGCGAGACGCTTTCGACGGGTCGCACAAGCCAGATATGATTGTTGATCTGATGCCGGGGCGAAAGGCGGAGCGGTTGGTGAAGGATCTGGAACGGCATTCGCGCAAGGACAGTCTTTCCAACCGGCTGCGCAAGGCGGCTGGCCTGTCGCCTGTCAAAGTCGCACTGCTGAGGGAATGCCGCCCAGACCTGACCGCCCTTTCGCCCGCTGAACTGGCCGCGCTCATCAAGGCCGCGCCGATTGCTCTCGACGCGCCAAGGCCGATTGCCGAGGCGATTTCCAGCGCTGGCGGCATCGACTGGAAAGAGATCGACTCACATTACATGCTGACCTCCAGCCCGAATGTTTTTGTCGCAGGCGAGATGGTGGATTGGGAGGCGCCAACCGGCGGATATCTCTTAACCGCTTGTTTTGCGATGGGAAAAGCCGCTGCAAAAGGCATTATTGCACAGCTTGATCATGCGCGATAACCATATCGTGCAGGTGCCTATTGCGTCCGGCCTAAAAAAACGCTTGATAAGTTTCTTCGAATAAAGTGGGTAAGTTTCTGGCCAGTGATTTGGCCGGAGCTCTGGGTGGATGAAAGCCTCGGCTTTCGTTGGTGATGATGATGACTGATATTTCTGTATTCGGCACATGGCCGATTGGTGGCGGTGTGGCCGGTGCGCTGGTGCGCGCTTTCGACTGGTCGAAAACCTCGCTCGGTCCCATTGCATCATGGCCGGCCAATCTTCGCCACAAGGTCAATTCCGTCGTCAATTCGCCCATACCGCAGGTGCTGATGTGGGGCGAAGACCACGTCATGATCTATAATGACGGCTACATCGAAATTGCCGGGAATTATCACCCCGCCGCACTGGGCAGCACCGTGCCTGCCATATGGCCCGAAATCTGGGACTGGAACCAGAAGATATTGGAAGCCGGGTTTCAGGGAGCCGTGCAGTCGTACCGCGACCAGACGATGGTGCTGAACCGAAACGGCAGGCCGGAAGAGGTCGTGTTCGACCTGTTCTACACTCCCATTCACAATGAGGATGGCACTGTCGGCGGCGTGCTGTGCACCGTGCTGGAAAACACAGACAAGGTCCGCGCCGTCTCCGATCTGGCCTCCAGCCGCGAAGAACTGAGCCGTCTCACGGACGCTTTGCCCATTCTCGTTGGCTTCATCGACCGGGACCACGTATACCGTTTCGCCAATCAGGGTTATCTCGACTGGTTCAACCAGCGGCCTGAAGATGTGCTGGGGCGCAAGGCTGCGGATGTGGTTGGCGCGCACTTCTATCAGGAACGTCTGCCGTTTATCGAACGCGCGCTTGCTGGCGAAACCGTTATCAACGATACGACGATTCTGTGCCCGGATGGAACGTCGTCGCGGGCAGCAGAAATTCGCTATGTGCCGCGCTACACCTCCAAGGGCGAGATCGATGGTAGTTATGTTCTGATCATAGACATCGACTCCCGCAAGCGCGTGGAAATGGAACTGACCGTCAGCAACAACCGCTTCCGCGCCGCCGTGGATGCGGTTCACGGCGTGTTGTGGACCAACAGTCCCGATGGCAAGATGCTGGGCGTGCAGAACGGCTGGGCCGGGCTGACCGGTCAGACGCCGGAAGAATACCAGGATTATGGCTGGGCCGATGCCGTCCACCCGGATGACCGTGAGGGGTCGCTGACAAGCTGGAACGAAGCCGTCGCCGCCAAGTCCACCTATATCTGGGAACACCGCGTTCGCCGCTGCGATGGCGTTTACCGCACCTTTGCCGTGCGCAGCGTTCCCATTCTGGATGCGAGTTTTCAGATCATCGAGTGGGTTGGCGTTCACACCGATATAACCGATCAGCGTGCCGCAGAATCCGCGTTGCAGGAACACTCGGCCAATCTGGAGCGTGAAATTCGCCATCGCAGACGTGCTGAGGACCAGCTTCGGCAGTTGAACGAGGGTCTGGAAGCGCGTGTTGCTTCTGAAATCGCCGAGCGTCGGCAGGCCGAGCGCGCCTTGCAGCAGGCGCAGAAGATGGAATCCATCGGCCAGTTGACCGGTGGCGTGGCGCACGATTTCAACAATCTGTTGCAGGTGGTTGCGGGCAATCTTCAGCTTCTGGTCAAGGATGTCGCGGGCAATGAACGCGCCGAGCGGCGGGTGGGCAATGCGCTTGCCGGTGTCAGCCGTGGCGCGAAACTGGCCAGCCAGTTGCTGGCCTTCGGTCGCCGTCAGGCGCTGGAGCCGCGCGTCATCAATGTCGGTCGTTTCGTGGCGGGGATGGACGATCTGCTGCGCCGTTCCATCGGGGAGGCTGTCGAGGTAGAGGTCATCACGGCGGGCGGTCTTTGGAACACATTCGCTGATCCGGCGCAGGTGGAAAACGCGCTGCTGAACCTTGCCATCAACGCGCGCGATGCCATGGATGGCTCCGGCAAGCTGACCATCGAAGTCGGCAACGCCTCGCTCGATCAGGATTACGCACGCACCCATGCCGAGGTTGAGGCCGGGCAATATGTCATGTTGGCTGTGACCGACACCGGTTCCGGCATGGCCCCTGATATCGTCGACAAGGTTTTCGAGCCGTTCTTCTCGACCAAACCGGAAGGCAAGGGTACGGGTCTTGGCCTTTCCATGGTCTATGGCTTCGTCAAACAGTCTGGTGGGCACGTCAAGATTTACAGCGAGATAGGGCAGGGAACGACGGTCAAGGTCTATCTGCCGCGCTCGCTCTCGGATGAAGATCGCGAAGTCGTGGTGCAGGACGGCCCTGTTGTCGGCGGTAACGAGACGGTTCTCGTGGTCGAGGATGACGATGAGGTCAGAAGCATCGTTGTCGAAACCCTGACGGATCTGGGATACCGGGTGCTGACCGCGCGGGACGCGCAGGCTGGTCTCACCGTTGCGGAAAGCGGCATTCCCATCGACGTCATCTTTACCGACGTCGTGATGCCGGGTCCGTTGAAGAGCAGTGAAATGGCACGGCGCGCCAAGGAGCGACTGCCCAACCTCGCCATTCTGTTCACCTCCGGCTATACGGAAAACTCCATCGTCCACGGTGGCAAGCTGGATGCGGGCGTAGAACTGTTGTCCAAGCCCTATACGCGCGAAGCCCTGGCGAGACGTCTGCGCCACGTCATTGCCAACCAGAGGCAGCGAGCAGAATCGAGCAAGGACCGCGAAGCCAATCAGGATGCGATCGCCAAATTGCGCTCGCGGCCTGCCGTGCGGGTGTTGCTGGTGGAAGACGATGACCTGATCCGAATGAACACCACCGATATTCTGCTCGAGGGCGGGCATATCGTGGTCGAGGCGGCAAACGCCACACAGGCCATCGATCTCATCGACCGCGAAAATATCGATGTGCTGGTGACGGATGTCGGCCTGCCGGACATGAGCGGCGCCGATCTCGCGGTGCTGATCAAGCAACGCAAACCGCAGATCGGCGTGGTTTTCGCCACCGGCGACAACTTCCTGCCCAGCAATGCGCCAGCCGGTTCGGTACTGCTTTGCAAGCCATACAATGAGAGCGACGTGCGCTCTGCTATCGGGCAGACGATGGGCGCGTGATCATCTCGCGCATGGCGCGGCGCGGTTCCTGACGTGTCAGTAGCCGCGCGTCATATCCACGGTCGCTGGCAGTCTGCCCGTTTCCCGCCACGCTCTGATGTTTCCGGCCACGATGCCGACCGATGTCTTGCGGTTGGTTGGGGCGGAGATGTGGGGAAGCACGGTGACCTTCGGGTGGGTCCAGAAGGGGGAGGCGCGATCCAGCGGCTCCTGTTCGAAGACATCCAGAACCGCATGCGCGATATGGCCGCTATCCAGAGCGTCCAGCAAATCGTCGGCCACGATCACGGCTCCGCGCGCGAAATTAATGATGGAAGCCCTTGATTTCATGGTGCCGAGACGGTGCCTGTTCAACAGGCCTTTCGTATCGGCAGTGAGTGGAACCAGGCAAACGAGGATATCGCTGCGGTTCAATAGCGCCGTCAGCCCTTCCTCGCCAGCTAGGCTCTCCACGCCCTCGATCTCTTTGGGCGAGCGGCTCCAGCCGATGGTGTTGAAGCCAGCATCAAGCAGCCGTTGCGACGCGACCGCACCCAAGGTGCCGAGCCCGAGAATGCCGACAGTAAGTTCGCGGGGGTGTCTATATTCGATCTCTTTCCACACTGTGCGCCGCTGGTTGTCCCTGTAGGCTGGCATGTCGCGGTGTAGATAATAGGTCCATGCCAACACGGCTTCCGCCATGACGCGCGAAAGTTCCGGGTCAGTCAGGCGCACGATGGGTGGTGCCGATGTGCCGAGTTCAGCAACGAGACGCTCGACTCCAGCCCAGAGGCTGTGAATCCATTTGAGGCCGGTTAGCTTTGCAATATCGGCAGGATCAGGATTGGCGACGATGGCGATTTCCGCCTGAGCACGTTGCTCTTCGCTCATCGATTTGATCGACATGACGGTCTCGCCCGGCAGTGCTGCCGACAACATCTCCAGCCACTCCGCCTCATTTTCTGGCGTGGTGCGGGCAACGAAAGCGATGGGGGAGGCCATTGGGAAATCCTGCGCTGGTGTCTATACCGCGACATCAATGCGGAAAAGCCGGTGTCAAATCCAGCGATATTGGCAGAAAGCGCTCAAAAAAATGCCCGCTGGATGCGGGCATTTTCGTTTTGATGATCAGGCCGGTTCTGTCACCGGCTTTTTGGCGTCGCCATAATAGGCCGAGAACTGCTCGTGATAATGTTCCGAGCCACCCGGGTCTGCGTAGCGCTGCAACTCGGTCATATCGGTCTTGTTCAGCACGATGCCCAGTGTCTTGTTGGCGATCTGCGGCTCGTGGCTCATCAGGTTCTGGACCATCTGGATCGGCGTCTTGCCCCATTCCGTCACGAACACGAAACCATCCACCTGCGATGCGAAAGCCTTGGCATCGATGACCGGTACCACGGGTGCAAGGTCGACGATGATGTAGTCGCAGGCTTCGCGCGCCTGTTCCATGAACTTGCGCATGCCGGAGGAGGCAAGCAGCTCGCTGGAATGGGCAAACTGGTTGCTGGTCGAGACCGGCAAAATGCCCATCTTGGTGCGGCTATCGACCTTGACGGCCTTCGTCCATGGCACTTCATCGAGCACGACTTCCACCAGACCGGCGGATTGGCGTGTGGTCAGCATGCGGCTGA
The DNA here is from genome assembly GCF_021310995.1 of Agrobacterium vaccinii. Classification (NCBI taxonomy): domain Bacteria; kingdom Pseudomonadati; phylum Pseudomonadota; class Alphaproteobacteria; order Hyphomicrobiales; family Rhizobiaceae; genus Agrobacterium; species Agrobacterium vaccinii. The sequence goes on from NZ_CP054151.1 coordinate 1,298,623, forward strand.
GGCCGGGATTGCGGATGTCGGCATCCACCACCAGTGTCCGCTTGCCGGTCGTGGCGATCAAGCCAGCCAGGTTGAGGGCAACGACGGACTTGCCTTCGTTGGGAAGGCAGGACACCACGCCGATCACCCGGCATTGCTTTTCCTGAATGACCACATCAGCCGTCAGTTTGACGTTGCGCAGCGTCTCGGTGAAGCTGGAACGAGGGCTGTCCACCGCAAGCCGCAGCATTTTCTGGAACGAGACCTGCCCGTTATCCTCGATATCGCTATCGGGAATTTCCGGCGTCGCAGCGCCTGTTTCGGACTTTCCAGTATCGACGCCCTTCTCCCCGATGAAGGGCAGGTAGCCGAGGAAACGCATGCGCAGATTATCGCGCACATCGTTTCCGGTGTGGAAATACCGGTCACGGAACTCCAGAACGGCGGCTACGCCACCACCCAGCATCAGACCAAGCACGATGGAAAGTGCCATCGTCATGGTCTTCTTCGGGCTAGACGGTGAGGTCGGTAGACCTGCCTCGGAAATCACGCGGGCCTTGGCAATCGGGAACGACTGCTTTTGTGCGGCTTCTTCGAAGCGACCGAGATAGGATTCGTAGAGCGTCTTCAGCGCCGCTGCCTGCTGCTCAAGCTCGCGCAGTTTGACCAGCGTCATGTTGGCTTCGGAGTTACGTCCGGCTACGCGATCGATATTGTCCCGCAGAGACTGAACGCGAGACTGCGTCACGTCATAATCATTCTTGAAGCTGCCGGTGAGCTGCTGCAATTCCTGGAAAATCTGACGGGAGAGATCGCCCTTTTCACTTTCAAGTGCAATGGCCTGTGGATGGTCCTTGCCGAACTGCTGCACCACACCGCGTTCCCGGTCGGAAATGGCGATGTAGCGTTTGCGCAGATCCTGAATCACGGTGTTATCCGTATCGCGCGCCGAGACAATAGCGTTGTTTACGGCATTGTCCGGGCCCTGATCGATGATGGATTTGTACTGCGTGTAGCGGGCCGACGCCGTGGCGGCATCTGCCTGGGCGGCAATGAGTTGGCCGTTGAGATCGGACAGTTGGCTTTCCGACATCAGCTCGCCACGCGACGAGACGATGTTGTTGGCAGCCTTGTACTTCTCCACCGCAAGCGAGGCGGCCTGCGAGCGCTGGTTAAGGTCTGTCAGACGTTCCTGAAGCCAGACGGATGCACGTTCCGTCGCATCGAAGTTGGCGTTGAGCTGTTCGGTCAGGTAAGAATTGGCATAGGTCTTGGCGATTTGAGCTGCCAGTTGCCGGTCGATAGAGCGGATGGAAATGGCAATGACGGAGCTTCGTCCCACGCGCTCAACCGTCAGCGCCTGTTGAATGACCGCGGCGGCCTTCTCACGACGTCCATTGCGCATCGCATTTTCAGAAGCAGGTGGGTCGCTCGGGGTCAGAAGATCAACCAGACCCTTCACAGACGCCTTGACGAGATCGGCAGGCGACATGGGCGGGTTGACGATGGTTTCGTTCTCGTCCAGCCGCGCCTTGTCAACGACAGTGACGGCCATTTCCTTGGATTTCAGGATTTCGACGGCGCTGGCAATGCGGTTATCGATGACCTGCGCCGCGGGCACCGGCGATTCTTCTTCGGCGTAACGTGACAGGCTGTCATCGAGCAGCACCTGCGTCATCGCCGTATAGACCGGCGTTGCCATGACGAGATAAGCCCCGGCAAGTACCATCGTTGCGATGACGCAGGCCGCAATGATGTTCGCACGTCGCACCACGGCAGCCCAAAGGCGGTCGAGGTCGATAAACGTGTCGGAATCCTTGGACTGATCCGGGAAATTCATGTTCGATTTAAAGGTCTTGTGGTGCATGGACCCACCTTGTGATTAAAAACGGCGAACGGGAAGGCCGTTCTCCTGCCTCCCCGTCTCCCACTACTATTTGTTTCAGGCCGCTTTTACACGGCTTTCATGGTTCAGAACCAGTTCCTTGATGGAGGCCAGAACTTGGGCTTCCATATCCGAGCGCATCAAGGAAAATGCAACATTGGCGGCGATGAAGCCCTGCTTGCTGCCGCAATCGAATGTACGTCCTATAAATTTCTGGCCATGGAATGGCTGTGTTTCGGCCAGACGCTTCATACCATCCGTCAACTGAATTTCATTGCCCGCGCCGCGTTCCTGCTTTGCGAGAATATCAAAAATTTCCGGTTGCAGAATATAGCGACCGTTGAGGTAGTAATTCGAAGGGGCCTTGGATGGTTCCGGCTTCTCCACCATTTCAGTGACACTGAAACCATGGCTGACGGTGTTGCCGACGCCGACGATGCCATAGGACGAGGTTTCCTCGGGCGAGCATTCCTCGACGCCGAGAATGTTTCCGCCCACTTCGTCATAAAGCTCCATCAGACCGGCGATGCAACCGCGTGCACCGTAGGACACCATGTCCGGCAGCAGCAGTGCGAAGGGCTCCTTGCCCACCAGTTCGCGCGCGCACCAGACGGCGTGGCCAAGGCCAAGCGGCACCTGCTGGCGAGTGTAGCTGACCGTACCGGCAACCGGCAGCATCTTTTCGAGTTGAAGCACCTGCATGGTCTTGCCGGATTTCGTCAGCGTGTTGACGAGTTCTGGCGCGCTGTCGAAATAGTCTTCGATGGCGGTTTTGTTGCGACTGGTCACGAAGATGATATGTTCGATACCGGCCTGCATGGCTTCATCGACGGCATATTGCACAACGGGCCGGTCAACGATCGTCAGCATTTCCTTCGGCATCGCCTTGGTTGCGGGCAGGAAGCGGGTTCCGTTGCCGGCAACAGGAATAACAGCCTTTCTGACAGTCCTATTTAGGTCCATGGCATTCTCCTTGATCATGTGTCGGGTGGGCGGGCTCAAGAAGCCTGCCTTTTCACGTCTGTCTGGACAGAGGGCGTAAAGATGGTGTCCCGCAGCTTTCTCAACCGCACCTCGATCGGCATGCGCAGATGCCGCAGGGCAACGGGATCGCGCACGGCGATCTTCAGCACATCCGGCAGAGACCGGCGTTTGATGCCGGAGACGAGCATGAGAAAATGCCGCGCTTCGATGAGGCTGCGGCTGCGCTGCGTTTGTGCCATGCGGGCGGCTGGTGACAGCTGATACCGGGCGAGAAATTCCGCGTCCGCCGCTATCATCGCATCGACATGGCGAAGCTCCAGCACACGGGAAATCGAGCCTTCACGGATGTTGTAGACATAGCCGGATGTTGGCTCGATCGCGCAGATGCCACCCACCGCCAATGCGGAGGCCAGCAGGAGGTAATCTTCGCCGATGCGCAGGGTCGAGTGGAAGCGTAGGTCGTTGGCGGCGAGAAACGCGCGGTTAAACATCGGCTTCATGTAGCCGAAATTGAAGGTGGAGCGGAAAAGGATGTTCGAGGCTATGAAATCCTCCAGCGTCAGCGTGCCGCGCTGATGGAGGAACGGCTCTTCAAACATCGTTTCGGTCGGACGCCCATCGGTATAGACGACATCGAGATTATCGACCGCGATCTGCGCCGACATCTGTTCTGCCCGCGCGATCATCCGCGCCGTTCGGTCTGGATGAATAACATCGTCCGAATCCAGCACCGCGATCCATCGCCCGGTTGCCGCATCGATTCCAGCATTGCGCGCGCCACCGGGGCCGAGGTTGGTTTCGAGCGCGATCAGCCGCACACGTGGGTCGCGCGCGGCAATTGCACCAACGACATCGCGGGTGTCGTCTGCCGAGCAATCGTCGACGACGATGACTTCCAGTGTCACCGACTGTTGCGAGAGCGCGCTCTCGATGGACGGGACAATGCAGTCGGCGGAATTGTAGGCTGCGATGACGAAGGTGACGTCAGGATTTAGAGATGCATCCATCACGTCGCCTCCACCGTGCCGTACTGGCGGATTTCCCGCACACCGATGGCGCCGCTGACGGAGCCCATGTGCAGGGCAACGCGCAGCAATTGTCGGCTACGGCGGACAGGATCGAAGACGGCGATCAGCGCGAGACCTGCACAGGCGATGACCTTGGCGCTCGCCGTCAGCACCTGCGCGATGCGGCGAATGCCGGGCTTCATCTCGGCCAGCAGACGACCATGGGTCTGCCCGGAACGGAAGCGGCGCTTGGCCAACCACATGAAACTGGCGCGCGTGTCCGGCACCGGTTCGGTCAGCACAGCCTTTTCGGCAAAGGCGATGCGGCCACCGGCAGCATGCATATGCGAGAAGAAATGCGTGTCTTCGCCACCGCTCTGGCCCAGTGAAAGGGCAAAACGACGGCCGGCCAATGACGGGGCGGCGATGCGCAGCAGTGTGTTGCAGGTGTAGCCGGTTATGATTTCGCCATTCACCCAGACGGGGGCCGTGGAATGGAAGTCACCGTTGCGCATCCAGTCCGGCACCGAGGGTTTGTACACGGCGGTTACGGGACCGAGAACGGTTTCCGCACCGGTTTCCTGTGCGGTTTTCAGCAGTTCGGAAAGCCACTCGCGGGGAGCGGTTTCATCATCATCGATGAAGGCCAGGAAGTCTGCGTCGCAGGCGGAAAGGCAGGCATTGCGGGCAATCGAAATATTCGACTTGGGGCAATGGACATAGATGATTTCGAACGGCGATGCCTCGCGCAGGCGCTCTATCGATGCTTGGGCTGTCGGTTCAGCGTCATTGTCGGCAACGATCAGGCGCACCGTCACGCCTTCGGGAATGTCGAGATTGAACAGCGATTGCAGCGTCGCAACCACGGCGGGGCGGCGAAAGGTGCAGATGCCGATATCTACTCTCACGGGGGTGGTTACGAGCGATGTGCCGGTCATGAAACTGCCTTTCCCGGCACGGGCGCCGGTGCACTGAACGAGCCCGCAAGTTCCAGCCAGAAACCGGTGGACCAGGCGAAATGCATGACCATGGCTGCAAATGCCGCCAGAGGGCCGAGGGGATTTTTCTGCGCTATAGCCATCCATAGGCCGTAGCCGAGGCATGCGGCAATCCAAAGGCACAGCGGAATGACCGCCGCCCAGTGGAAAACACCGAGCAGCGCAAACAGCGCGACGGGCATGACAGCCAGTGGAATCATCTGGCGCACCTTCGGCAAAGAGCGGTGCTTGATCAGGTTCTTCGCCCGTCCGCGACCATAAGCCATATATTGCTTGAACAGCGGGCGCACATTTGAGCGGGGGTAATAGGTCATGCGCGTCTTGTCGGTCATCCAGATGCGGAAACCGGCCTTGCGCAAGCGGTAATCCAGCTCGGCGTCTTCGTTGTGGCTGAAGCTCTCGTCGTAACCGCCGACCTTGGTGAAAGCCGATACGCGCATCAAGGCATGGTGGCCGTGATCGATCCAGTGACCCTTGGCGCCTTCGCGGTGCTTGGAGCCGCCATTGCCGAGCTTCGAATTCTGGGCGATGGCAGTCGCCTTCTGGAACGTTCCGTGGCCGACCGTATCCATGGCAACAACGACCGAGTCCGCGCCGGTTTTGACGGCATCCTCGATCAGCCGATGGCAATAGTCATCGGGATAATCGCCGTGGGCATCGATGCGGATGAGGTAGTCGTATTCCGCGCCGAACATTTCAATCGCGAGGTTGATACCGGCGCTCTGGATACGCTTGGGGTTGGCCAGCAGAATGACGCGCGGGTCCTGCATGGAAAAGTTGGCCACGATATCGCGTGTGCCATCCGTGCTGCCACCATCGGCGACGATGATGCGGTCCTGGGCATGGTTGAGAGTGCTGGAAAACTTCAGCAGGAGATCGTCAATCGTCCGTGCCTCATTGAGGCAGGGGATGACGATGAGCGTTTTGACATCGGGAATACTGGTGAGTTTCATGGCTTTAACCCCCGTCAAGCTGGTGAGAGAGACGCTTCCACGGCGCGGCCATCATGCGGCGCTGCCAGGGAAGCAAGTTTATGAACGAGCTGAATGCAATCCGACTTGTCAGTGACCCACTGCTGACGGTCGATTGCTGCAAGCTTGTGACAATCATCGAGATAAGCCTGTTCGCTGAGGCCGCGGAACAGAGCTTCGAGCGTGGCGGCATCCGCTGATGGCAGGATGCGACCGATACCTCTCGTCTCGAGGAAGCGAGCCGTCTCCGTTTGCGCGACTGCGATGGGCAACGTGCCGTAGAGGCAGCCCTCATAAAGACGGTTGGGCAGCAGCCAGCTGGAATTCTGGCCTTCCTCGAAGAAGTCGATGGCCCAGGTGAATTGCACCTCGTTATAGATCGACGCGAGATCCTCGGGGTTTTTGTAAGGACCCTGAAAGCTGAGATGCAGCGCGTTGGCGACGAAGCCATCGAAATCATCGAACTCCGAATAAGCCGGGCGTCCGCGCAGGATGACTTCCAACTTGCCATCCATGCGTTTTGCAAAATCAGCGAGAATTTCGAGTGACTTGCGGCAGCGAAGTGCGCCGAACCAGCCGATTTTCCAGGGCTCTCCGGCCTTGGGCAGGCGCGGAGCGGGCGCTGCCAGCGTGGTTTGATCCAGCATCAAAACCTTGTTTTCCTGCAGCAGGACCGGCAGTTGCAGGCCGGAGCGCGGCGCAAAATATTGGCTCACAAAAGCGGGTGAACTGGTGATCAGCAGTTTTGCATCGCGCGCGAAATAACGCTGCGCTGCATTCACCAGCTTGCCGACAACACCATCATTCAGCAGCAGACGGTGGATGTCGAGGCACTCGTAGACAACAGGAACGCTACGACCGTAGATAGCCGATGCCCGACGGGCGAGCGCCAGCATTTCGAGATTGCGTGCGATGATGACATCCGGCTTGGCCACACCCTTCAGCGCGCTGCGCAGCTCAAGGCTGGACTTGAGGATAGACAGGATGCGCTGGGCAAACCGTCCATCCGCCGTCTCACCCAAGACGATGGGGGAGACACCATCGACCGTGGCGAGCGTGTTTTCACCCCGGGTGAACCCGGCAAGGCTCACACATGCTCCACCCGCCTGCAACGTCATGACGCGCCGACGAATGGCCGGATCGGCAAGGTCGTGAGCGAGGTAAAGAACGTGCGTCATACAGATGTCCTGGGTGAAGGTGGATTATGGCGATCGAAATTCGTCGTGTCGTCAGTTCGTCACGCAGGCAACGGACTCAGGAAACTGGCACTTGTCGCCAATCGCTGTGAACGCCATGCGGTCGACACTCATGATGGTCGGGCCGCTATAGGCGAACTTGCCCATCCAGCTTTTCAGCGTGTCCGTGCCCCAAAGACTGAAGAAAATCTTCTGCGGATTCTGCGGAATCTTCGAAGCGTCCGTCACCTCATGAACCATCTTGCCATTGACGTAGTAGCGCAGGCGCTGCGGCTCCCAGACGAAGGCATAGTCATTGTAGGCCTTGTCGGCACCACCCGCGACATCCACCAGCTTTTCATTGCCGCCCTTTGCGGAGACGTACTGGTTGAGCTGGACCTGAGACGTGTTCTTACCCAGTACCTCCATGTCGATCTCGTCATGCGGCTTCTTGTCGGTTGGACCGATGTAGGTGAAGAAAGCCGAATTCAGGCCCGATCCGGTCGCGGTTTTGATGCGCGCTTCATAGGTGCCATAGCGATAGCGGCCCTTGGTCTGGATTTCGCCACAGGAAAAATTGCGGTCGCCCGCTTTACCTTCCTGATAGCCCAACTGGAGCTTGCCCTCTTCGAACTTCACCAGCTTTTTCGACCAGGTGCAGTTCTGGTGCGGGCCATTGTTCCAGCCATCCGACACGTACCAGAAGGACCGGTCCATGCTGTCGAAATTTTCGACGAAGGATTTCCCATTGTCTTCTTGCGCCAGCGCGGCAGGTGCGCCGAGGCTGAGGGCCAGAAGAGTGGATGCAATCATGCGCGATGGAACGCCGAGATATGCAGTCATGAGTTCACCTCTGTCTTTGATAGGCTGTATCCGGTACGGGCTGCGCTGGCGCGGCTTTCACGGACGTTGAATTCGGAGCGAGTGGTTTCTGCTTCTTGCTTCTGCTGCCCGTCAGCACGCCGTAAAGCGTCGGCAGTCTCGCGCGAACCTGCGCATTGCTGACGATGAGAATGGCGAAGGACAGCAGGACCGCACCGATATAGAATGCAGGATAGAAATCTGGACCACCTCTGTTCCAGACCATCCACATGATCACGAGAAGCGGATAGTGGGCGCAGAAAATCCAAAAGCTGAGACTGCCCGTTTCAGACAGGCGACGCCCAGTGCGGCTCTGGATGAGCAGCGAGGACGATGCCCACAGGCCCATAGCGCCGAACACGGCGAGTAGGTTGCGCAGCAGGTTCAGCTCGAACGTGAATTCCGGCCCCGTGAAATAAAGACCTGTCGCCAGCGAAGCGGCGGCCAGGAGAACCGCGACCGTGAGACGGCCTGCATAGGGGTCGAGCGTCTTGAGGTCCACCTTGTGGAGAGCAAGGGCGATGCCGAGGGCGAAGCTGAACAGGATCGATTTCTTCTGCACAATAAACAGGGTCAGGTCAGGCCATGCGGTGATGATCAGCAGCACTGCCAGCGTCACCAAGGCGAAGCGTTTGACGAAGAATGCCAGAATAGGTGACAGGAGAATGCAGACGAACAGGTCCCGTAAGAAGTACAGGGGAACATTGACCGGAAGCTCTTCCAGGGCTGCGCCATGGCTGATGATTTCACGCGTCGTTGCGTTCCAGAGATCAGGGAAGTAACCCAAGCCGACTTCGAAACGCTGGAGCAGCAGCACGGCAAGAAACAGCGCGCCATTCCATAGGATGAACGGCAGCAAAACGGTCTTGGCCTTGGACTTCACCGTCGCCAGATAATCGAACGCCTGCATGCCACGACGAAACAGCAAATAGCCGGAAATCGCGCTCAGGCAGGGCACACCGATGCGAAACAGGGCATCGCCGAGAAACACGCGTATCCAATCAAAGAAACCGTACACCCCGAGAAATGGGCTCGTTTCAGGATTATGCGGCACGTGAACGAAAACGATGCCGGATATCAAAATAATGCGCATCAAATTGATGCGGGAAGATAGGTTCTGATCAAAAGTCACATCAGTTCCCCTTATTGGGCGGCGTCTCCCTTCACCGCGTTACAACCAGAGCGAACGTAAGCCCGATGCGGAGTCTGGTTTCCACTTTGGGATAAAATGTGGCGATGCGGGAAAAAGACAATTTGAAATATGAGGGGTAAATCTCTGGCGTGACACGACTTTCGTAACGTAATGAAACTCAAGTCGATGATTTTTAATCGTTTTTATTTCAACTGTTAACCGGTTTGATGACGACGGGCCGCTGTTGATAATCGTGTTTTATGCTGCGCTGCAAAACGAAATCCGAGATTTGCTCACAAACGCGTGAGGAAGGGTGTTCCAAAGCTGGCGGATTTGTGGCGAAATAAGGCTTGTAAAGGTTGCAGATATTACGCCACGGCCTGCTTGGCTTTCCGGTCTCGCACCATTCCGATGATTTTACGCAGCAGTGCACGTTCGGTCAGCAGAATCAGTACGGCATAAATCACGCCACCAGCGACGGCTCCGACTGCCACCTGCATATAGGCGTGTGGCAGGCTGTCGGCGAAGACGTACAGGATATAGCGGACCGCAAGCGCCATGACGAAGGACGCAATCATGGGGCGGCTGCTGATATAGAGGCCTTTCAGCAGCGGCATTTCGCTGGCCTTGAAAACGGCCCAGGAATAGGCAAACAGCGTGACGGCGTTGACGATGCAGAGCCACACCATCGCGTCGATCAGCGTGCCATAGATCGCGGCGAGCCAGACTGCGGCTGTCGTAACAACGGCACGGATCGTTGCCGACCAGAAGAGAACACGGCCGTAACCGGCACCCTTCAAATAGGGAATAAAGGTGCTGCACGGCGTCAATATTGCCTTGGAGAGTGCCAGCAAGCCAAGCACGGGCCAGGCGTAGGCCCAGTTTGGCCCGAAGATCACGAGCATCGCGGGTTCTGCAATCGCCCACAGGCCGAACATCATTGGTGCCAGCAATACTGTCAGCACCTGTGTGGAGAACATCAGCGCATCGCGGCGGCGCTGCTTGTCGTCCATCATGCGGCTGAAAGCGGGAAACAGCACACCCATGACGGCGGATAGGACGACCTGGTTGGGAATGCTGGCGAAGCGGTTGGACGCGGAGTAGGCACCCGCATCCGCAAGGCCGAGATAACGCGCGATGATGACCATGGGTGACTGGAAGGTCACGAAGTTGGCGATTTCCGAGCCCATCAAACCGGAGCTGAAGCCCAGCAGCGGAATCAACCGTTTCGGCTTCATTACGAAAGCAGGCTTGTAGCGCGATACGGCGTAAAGACCGACGAGGCGGATGAGCGCTGCGGAGAAAAGCTGGATGATCAACGCCCAGACGCCGTAACCGGCAAGGGCAAGGCCGACGGCGAGGATGGCGGCGGCACTCTCCGACGTCATGCTCCAGATGGCGTCCTTGCTGAAATTCATGCGCCGGGCCAGCAGCGAATAGGCGACATCACCCGCCAATTGCAGCGGAATGAGAAACGCCATGATGCGCAGCAGATAGGCGCTTTCGACCGCGCCCAGCAATCCGCCGAAGAACTCGGCACCGAAGAACAATATCGCGGCCATGGTGCAGGAAATCGCAAGATTGGCCCAGAAGACGGTATGGATCGTGTCCATATCCTCTTCCTTTTCCACAATCAGCGCGGAGGTCAGGCCAGCGCCTGCAATCATGGTCAGGAACTGCACGACCGTCAGACCGACAGCGACGACACCGAACTCTTCGGGTGTCAGCAATCGGGCGAGAATCGGAACCGTGACAAACTTAAGCCCGAATGTGCCTGTTTTTGATAAAACGCTCCAGCCGACATTTGCGGTAATCGTCTTGACGCTCGGAGCTGGGGGCATTCGTGCATCCTATATGGTTTGGAGGCCAGCAGGGTAGTGGGCTGGCGGGAGATTTGCCACTCATCGGGGCCGCTCTTTTATCGGGCCCGACACTTCTTGATCAACACAAGGGGCGAAACAATGGCGAAATTTACAGTCGTTATTCCTTATTATCAAAAACAGCATGGCGTACTTGGTCGTGCATTGGCATCGGTTTTTTCCCAGTCTCTTCAGGATTTCGACCTCGTCACCGTCGATGATGAATCGCCTTATCCCATTGAAAAAGAACTAGAAGAGCTGACTGAAGCGCAGCGAAACCGCATCAAGGTCATCAAGCAGGCCAATGGTGGACCGGGCGGTGCACGCAACACCGGGCTCGATAACGTACCAGCGGAAACTGCCTATGTCGCATTCCTTGATTCGGACGATATGTGGACGCCGGATCACCTGAAGAATGCCGCCTACAGCCTCGAAACCTTTGGTGGTGAATGCTATTGGGCATCGATGCAGGCGAGCGACGAGTTCTATTATCACTTCGCGATTTCCGAACTGGAAAACAACGAGGGTGCGACGCGGCTGAACGAATCGCCCAAGGTAATCGAGCTGCCGGATCTGGCCAGCGTCATGCTGCGCAACTGGAGCTTCCTGCATTTGTCCTGCATGGTCATCGGCAGGCCGCTGTTTGAAAAGATCCGTTTCGATCCCGTTTTGCGGCTGGCGGCGGAAGACGTGCTTTTCTTCTGCGATTGCATTCTTGCGTCGAAACGCTCGCTTTTGTGCGACGATGCGGGCGCCATGCGCGGCATGGGTGTGAACATATTCCACAGCATCGACAACAGCTCGCCGGAATTCCTGCGCCAGCAATTCAACACCTGGGTCGCGCTCGATACGTTGCAGGGCCGGTTTGCCAAGCGGCCTGCCGATGTCGCCTCCATTGCATCTTACAAAAACACCGCGCGCAAGCAGGCGCTGTGGAGCCAGGCGGGCAAGCTGAAGCAGCGTAAGGCGCCGGAACTGGGCCTGCTGTTCAAATGGATGATGCGTGATCCTGCCATTTTGCGTGCAGCACTGGAGCTTGGGACTGGCAAATTCGCCCGTCCGAAGTGACCCTGACGCAACCACATTCTTATTTCAGGAGTATTCCATGAAACCATATCACTGGGAATCGCACCACGGTAATTTCGGCGATGACCTCAATCTCTGGCTTTGGGATTTTCTGCTGCCCGGCCTGCGGGATGTCCACCCGGATGTGCTGCTGGTGGGCGTCGGCACGGTGTTGAACGACGTTCTGTTTCCGCCGCAGCAGCGTAAGCTGATCATCGGCAGCGGTTATGGCTACGGTGCCGTACCGGATATCTCCAATAAGGAATTGTGGGATATTCGCTGCGTGCGCGGTGAGATGACGGCTGGCAAGCTCGGTTTGCCGGTAGAGATGGGTATCGTCGACCCTGCGGTGATGGTGACGGAGATGGCGGAGTTCCGAAATCTGCCGAAGCTCCACAAGAAGACTTTCGTGCCCCATTGGGAATCTGCGGAATTCGGCATGTGGGAAACGGTCTGCGAGCCTGCGGGCCTGACCTATCTGGACCCGCGCGGCGAGGCGAAGGCTGTTATCAAGCACATTGCCCAGTCGGAATTCATCGTGGCCGAGTCCATGCATGGCGCTATTCTGGCTGATGCCTTCCGCGTGCCTTGGGTCGCTGTCAGCACGTCAACCTCCATCAACAGTTTCAAATGGAGCGACTGGGCGGGCACCGTAGGTGTTAAGTACGAGCCGCGTTATGTGCCGGTTTCCACGCGTGCCGAGGCTGCGAAGAAGGGCTCCAAATTCTGGGGCATGAGCTTCCCGCCGCCACCGCCAGCACCCGTCGTGGAGCGACCAGTCGAGGCGTCGCATGATGGTGAGTTGCTGGTGCGTCCGCATCAGGAGCAGCGCTCCCTGCGCAAGCTGGCTAAGCAGGTTCTCGCAGCACCATCCACGCTTGCCCTTTGGCAGGCAAGTCGAGCTGAGCCTCGGCTCAGCCCCGATGGCCGGTTGGAAGAACGCAAGGAGCGTTTTCAAGCCGTGCTTGAAACGATCAAAAGAGACTATTTCTGATATCGGCTGACGCCGCTCGATTTTTCAAGAATTGAGCGGCGTTGCATTCAACAGATAGCGGATATCTGCCACTTGCTTTGGCGCTGGGCGATACCGGGCGGTTTTGTCGCGAAAAATACCTTGTGCGATCGCCGGTACGGCAGGCAAGCGCTTCAAGGCGTGGGACAGCGCGCCGCCCATGCCCCCCTTGGCCTTCGCATCGAGAAAATCCCGCAACTCGAACTTCTCGCGAATATGCAGCTCGTGTTCTTCAAGAAGCGCCTTTTCAGGCGGCGTCAGCGAATATTGCGCGAGGATTTTCCGGTCCGCCTCATAGAGCTGCCGCAAGTCCTCCGTGCGGTGGCGACCACTCAAGGAATCGCCACGAACGATGGCGCCGTAACCGCAATTGCGGATGACCTTGTAGCGCGCACCGCAGGCCAGTGCCCGCACATAAAGCTCGTAGTCTTCGCCCAGCCGCAGGGCTTCATCGTAACGCAGAGCGTTTTTCTCAAGAAATGCGCGGCGGATCACGGGCTTCAGAAAGCCAGTCTCCCCACGCTCGATACCGCGCTTGGAAATGTTGCCTTGAACGAATTCGGACAGTGTCAGGAAATGCTCTTCCGGCGCAAAACGTGCGGGCTGCATGGAGGATGCACCCGATACGGACTGTTGGATGAAGGCAATATTGTCGGCGACCAGGTCCCAATCGTCGCTTTCCAGCATGGCGGCAAAGCGGCCCCGGAAAAAGAAATCGTCCGCATCGAGAATGCTGATAAGGGGGGCAGACGAAATGGCGATGGCGTGATTGCGGGCAGCAGATGGCCCACGGTTCACATCGAAGCGCTCGACTTTCAGACGCCCGGTGCCATCGTCGCAGGCCGACGCGATTGCGGCTGTCGCGTCTGTGGAGCCATCGTCGATCACGACGACCTCGAACACTTCAGGTTCGGTCAGCGCTGATTTAATCGCTGTTGCGATGGTATCGGACGCGTTTTTGGCAGCGATAATCACGCAAATGGATCGCAAATCCCCAGTCATGCCAACTCCTGCTTCGTTACGTTGCCGTTTTTTCGACGCAGAAAATGTCAGGGATAAGGACGCCGTGCGATTATTTCGCACCTGCGAGAAGTTTGAGGTCGGCGGCGGGGCGGGAGTTTAGAAATCGCTGAGTTTCGGCGAGGCGACGGTAATCGCTTCCGTTACGGATTTCTCCGGCACAGGTGTCGCTTCCTTTTGAAAGTTGAGCGTGGCAAGCATCTGCCGCTTTTCTTTTGCTACAAGAATAAGCACGCCTATAAAGTAACCAACCTGTATAATGACAAGACAGATCAGCGTCTGGACGAAAGTGGTCAAGAAAGAGCCATGGATAAGATATGTCGCGACAGCGAACACCAGCAACGCGCAGATCATACTGATGAAAACGCGCGGGGCGTACATATCTTTCTCCTCCGCTAAGCATTGTCCCTCGGTGGAGAAATGCATGTTCTTGGCTTTCTTTTCTAGAGAATTGTATTACGAAACGCTTATCGTTTCAACACAGTTATACTTCTCTTAGAGCGTGCAGCATGAAATTTCAGTAATCTTTATTGGTAAAATTTGCCCAAATTTTTGAGATTTGGACGGATGTCTACCGTTTTGATCTGCGCACTGTTCTCGCAAGGTTTATGAAACGTGAATACTGCGCGATTGCAGAGCAGCACTTGCGGCCCGACAGTAGCATTCCATAACGCGATTCTACAGCTGTGCGTCTCGCAATGCGCACGGGCTGCAGACTTCGTTAACTATGTCACCGGTAAAGATAGGTGGTTGATTCCCGAAGCAGTAAGGTGTGCGTGTGACAGAGCGTTCAGAAGTAATTGCGTTTCCCGCCAAAAACCGCGTCGCTGACATAAAGCGCTGCGTTCAGATGCTAGAATCGCTTCACGGCGAAGAAGCAAACCGCTTCTGGCGGGATGAGTGCCGGGCCCTTGCCGCGCGTCTCGTCAATCTGGGTTATGACGATACGGCCATGCGCCAGGAAGTCATGGAGTTTCAGGGTGCGGTGCAAACCGAGCTTTGGGGCCGCTGCCAGCAGGAAGAACCTGCACGGCGCGACGCTTACTAATATAAGCCGCAGCCTGTGTTATCTGTGGGTCAGCCGCCGTGCTGGCGCGCCCACGGAATTGCGAACGATGAGGTCAGGCGTCAGCAGGATTTCCGGCTCGTTCGCCTGCCCACCGCCTAAAAGATCGAGCAGCAACGCCATGGCGTGTTTGCCGATGGCCGTTCTGGGCTGACGAATGGTCGTCAGGGCAGGGGACATGAAGACCGCCTGCGGAATATCGTCAAAGCCCGTTACCGAAAAGTCGCGTGGAATATCGTAGCCGCGCGCAGTCAGACCGATCATCACGCCGATCGCCGTCTGGTCGTTGACGCACATGAACGCTGTCGGCAGCGTATCGCGCATGAACAGTTGCTCGATGGCCAGCCGCCCACTCTCCAGCGTTCCATCTCCCTCTATGATCAAGGCAGGCGCCGGTATCAGACCCGCCGCCTGCAAGCCTTCGTCATAGCCCTTGCGTCTGCGGCTATAGGCGAGCCGGACGCGGGAATCGCCGATGAACGCGATCCGCTCATGCCCTTCGGCAATCAGCATATCGACGATCTTGCGGGCACCCTTGGTGTCATCGACGCCGACATAGGGAATGCCACCATTATAGATGGGCTCGAAAACACCGACGCTAGGCGGTAGCCGCGCCGTCATGGCCTGATGGCCAAAGGGCAGGATGCCGGTGAATAGGATGAGCCCTGCGGCCTGGTTGGAATTCAGGAATTTGAGATATTCCAAACCACGCTGCGCATCGTTCTGCGTATGGCCGATCAATATGCCGTAGCCGTGTGAGCGCGCTTCGTTTTCCAAGCCGACGAGAATGTTCGAAAAATTGGGATCGCCGATGTCAGGCGCGACAACCAGGATCATATTGGAGCGGCCCAGGCGCAAGCTGCGGGCCATCGCATTGGTCGTGTAGCCAGTGACGGCAATCGCCTGATTGACCTTCAGTCGCGTCGAATTCGCCACTTTTTCAGGCGTGTGTATGGCGCGCGACACGGTGGCGATGGAAACCTCCGCAATCCGGGCGACGTCTTCGATTGTGGCTGATGCGGGAATAGACAATGAGGGCCTCGGATGTATGCGCGACCGGACACTACACAGACTTTGCGCTCCGTCAAATACGATCACGCAAATCTGTTCTTAAGCGCTTATGTAAACCTTTACATCCCCAGTGTAAAGGTTTACATGGATTTCAGACGTAGGGAGACGTCTGGAGGAAATCATGGAAAATGAGATTGCTGACGTCGGCGGTACGTTGCTGTCTGCGCGTCGTATTTCCAAATCTTTCAATGGGGTACAGGTCCTTTTCAGCATCAATTTCGATCTGAAGGCTGGGGAAATCCATGCGTTGATGGGTGAGAACGGCGCGGGCAAGTCTACTCTCGTCAAGGTTCTCTCAGGTTTCGAACAGCCAAGCACCGGCGAGATATTGCTGGACGGCAAACCCGTGAAGCTGCCGCCCAACGGGCTGGCCGAAGCGCTCGGTATCGTCATCATCCACCAGGAATTCAATCTGGCCGAACATCTCACGGTGACCGAGAGCCTGTTTCTAGGCCGGGAACTAACGCATTTCGGCGTGCTGGATCGCAAGGCGATGCGTGCAGAAACGCGCCGCGTGCTTAACTTGCTGGGCTGTCATGTCGATGAGAACGCGATGATCGGCACGCTGTCCGTCGCTGAAAAGCAGATGGTGGAAATTGCCAAAGCGATCAGCCGCGATGCGCGCATCGTTTTCATGGATGAGCCGACAGCGGTCTTGTCGCGCGAGGAAACCAATTATCTGTTCCAGCAGGTGCGCAAGCTGCGCGACAAGGGCACGAGCTTCGTCTTCGTCTCGCACAAGCTGGATGAAGTCATGGAACTGACGGACCGGGTTACGGTGCTGCGCGACGGACACTGGGTGAAGACCGCGCCCACTGCGTTGCTGGATGGCGAGGCGATTGCGCAGCTCATGGTCGGGCGTGAGTTGTCTAGCCTCTATCCTGCCAAACGCGAGCCTGATGTGGACGAGAAGGTCGTCCTCAGCGTTCGCAGGGTTTCCACAAAATATGTGCAGGATGCCAGTTTTGATCTCAGACGAGGCGAAATCATCGGCTTTTCGGGCCTGATCGGTTCTGGCCGCACAGAATTGGCGGAGGCCATCGTCGGGCTGCGGTCGCGGCTGTCGGGCGACGTCGAAGTCAACGGCAAGGTATTGCCGCCGCATGACCTGCACGCCAGCATCGACGCCGGGCTTGCCTATATGACCAAGGATCGCAAATCCAAGGGTCTGCTTTTAAATGCTGGTATGGCGCTGAACCTGACGCTGCAATCGCTGGAGCGTCACGGAAAATTCGGCTACCTCAGCTCATCCAGCGAGGCGAATTCTCTGGAGCGCGCGCGTCGTCGCTTCGACATTCGCGTGCGTGATGGCAGCGTGGTGGTGGGCCGCATGTCCGGCGGCAACCAGCAGAAACTGTTGCTGGCCAAGGTCATGGAGACGGAACCCAGAATCATCATCATCGACGAGCCCACGCGTGGCATCGATGTGGGGACCAAGCAGCAAATCTATCATTTCATTTCAGCGCTTGCACGCGATGGCCACTCGGTCGTCGTGGTGTCCTCGGAAATGCAGGAGGTCATCGGCCTCTGCACTCGTGTCGCGGTCATGCGCGAAGGCCGGGTGGTGGGCATGCTGGAAGGCGACGAAATCAACGAGCGGGAAATCATGCGCTATGCGGCGGGTCTGAAAACGAAGGCGGCGGCGTAGCGGCGGCTGAAAAGCCGATGTGACAGGGCGGGAGGTCTGTTTTGGGTATGAGTGCAAGTGAGGACAGCAAGGAAAAAAGGGACGCACGGTCGCTTCGCGATATAGATTTGCGGGCAGTCGCGCCTTTTATCGCACTGTTTCTGCTGTTGATTGTCGGAGCCATGGTCAATCCGAATTTCATCAGCATCAACAACCTCGCCAATGTGGCGACACGCAGCGCGTTCATCGCGATCATCGCCGTCGGGGCGACCTTTGTGATTTCGGCAGGCGACTTGGACCTGTCGGTGGGCTCGATGGTGGCCTTCGTTGCCAGTTTGATGATACTGCTGATGAATTCAGGTGTGGTGTCCGACCCGGCGCTGATGTTGGTGCTTGCGGTCGTGTTCACGCTAGTGGCGGGGGCCCTGTGCGGCCTTGCCAACGGGTTGATCACGACGGTCGGCAAGATCGAGCCTTTCATCGCGACGCTTGGCACCATGGGTGTGTTTCGTGGCCTGACCACTTGGCTCTCGCAGGGTGGGGCGATCACGTTGCGTGAACCGCAGTTGCAGACCATGTACCGTCCCGTCTATTTCGGATCGTTCATCGGTATTCCGATCCCTATTCTCGTCATTTTGATCGTGACCGGCATTGCAGCCTTTATCCTGTACCGTACCCGCTACGGGCGGCATGTGACGGCGGTCGGGTCCAATCGTGATGTCGCCAAATATTCCGGCGTTGCGGTCAACCGTGTGCGCACCATCGCCTTCGTCATTCAGGGCTTGTGCGTTGCTATCGCTGTTCTTCTCTACGTTCCGCGCCTGGGTTCGACGTCTGCCACAACGGGCATGATGTGGGAGTTGCAGGCCATCACGGCGGTCGTCGTGGGTGGAACGGCGCTCAAGGGCGGGGCAGGTCGTGTCTGGGGCACCATCTGTGGTGCGTTCATTCTGGAACTCGTCGGCAACATCATGCTGCTGTCCAACTTCATCAGTGAGTATCTGATCGGGGCAATTCAGGGCGCAATCATCATCATCGCCATGCTGGTTCAGCGGTCGCTGATGAGGCGTTCATAAGGTTACCGGGTCAACGGGTCGCCCGGTTTAGAAAATCGAGACCTTTGTTTGTGTGGGAGGAACAACACATGCGAAAGAGACTGTTGGGAGTGGCTGTGGCGCTGGTGGCGCTGAGCGGGGCAGTACAGGCACAGGATAAAAAGGTGACGATCGGCGTTTCCATTCCTGCGGCGGACCACGGCTGGACTGCGGGCGTGGTCTATCATGCGGAACGTGTGGCGAAGCTGCTGATGCAGGAACATCCGGGCCTCAATGTCATCGTCAAGACATCGCCAGATGCGGCCACGCAGGCAAATGCCGTGCAGGATCTGGAAACACAGGGCATCGATGCGCTCGTCATCCTGCCATCCGATCCCGATCCACTGGTCAACGCTATCAAGCAGGTCAAGGACAATGGCAAGTTCGTTGCTCTCGTCGATCGTGCGCCGAGCGTCAATGACGATACCGTTCGCGATCTCTATGTTGCCGGTAACAACCCTGCTTTGGGTGAAGTTGCAGGCAAATACATAGCTGATACCACGCCGGATGCGCAGGTCGTGGTTATTCGCGGCCTGCCCATTCCCATCGACCAGCAGCGTCAGGATGGGTTCGACAAGGGTATCGCCGGTTCGAAGGTGAAAATCCTCGACCGTCAGTTCGGCAACTGGAACCGCGACGATGCTTTCAAGGTCATGCAGGACTATCTGACGAAGTACCCGAAGATCGACGTGGTCTGGTGCCAGGACGATGACATGGCCGTTGGCGTTCTCCAGGCCATCGAGCAGGCCAAGCGGACCGACATCAAATATGTCGTTGCCGGTGCAGGCTCCAAGGACATGATCAAGAAGGTCATGGATGGCGACAAGATGATCCCGGTCGATGTGCTCTATCCACCGGCAATGGTGGCAACTGCTATGGAACTGACCGCCGCCAACTTCTACGATCAGGTCCCTGTTCGCGGCACCTACATCCTTGACGCCACGCTGGTGACCAAGGACAACGCCGAGAGCTTCTATTTCCCAGACTCACCGTTCTAATACGCTGAAATCGATGATGAGGCCCGTTCGAGAGAGCGGGCCTTTTCGTTGTTCAGGCGAAGCGTCCGGGCCTGAAAGGATCGACCGAAATGGCGGTTTCTTCGCTCTTGACCAATTGCGTGACAAGCCGTGCGGTCGCAGCAGATTGGGTGAGCCCGAGATGCCCGTGACCGAAGGCGTAGATCACTGAATTGTTGTTGCGCGACGGGCCGATGACGGGCAGGCAATCCGGCATCGATGGGCGGAAACCCATCCATTGTTTGCCGCCTTCGGTTTTCAGGCCCGGCAGGAATTGACCGGCCTTCTTCAGCAAGGCTTCCGACCGCTTGAAATTCGCAGGTAGATCGAGCCCACCGAGTTCCACCGCGCCGCCCACGCGAATGCCCGAAGAGAGCGGCGTGACCACGAAGGCATGGTCGTTGAAGTAAAGCTGGCGGACTAGATCGAAAGAGCCTGCGGGCAATGTGGTGTTATAGCCGCGCTCTGTCTCCAGCGGGACACTATTGCCCAGCGATGCCGCAAGTGGCTTGGACCAGGCACCACAGGCAATCACCACCTTGTCCGCACCGATTTTCTCTCCACTTGAAAGTGTCACGATGGTGCTTTCGCCGACAGTATCGACGCTGACGGCCTCACCCTGGCGAAGCGTGGCACCACGTGCCATTACCAGATCGGCGATCGCTCTGGTGAATTCGTAGGGGTCTCCGACCTGCAAGCCGCCGAGCGTGAAAACCGCGTTCTGAAACTGTGGTGCAAGACCGGGCTGTAGTCGCTCGATTTCCTCACGTCCGATCCGGGAGAAATCGAAGCCTGCGCGCTCCTTCTCATCCCAGTCTTTTTGCGCGGCATCGAAACTCGTTCTGGTGTCGTAGAGGTCGAGGGTGCCGGTGTTGGTGATGAAGCGGGAAAGCTCCGGCATATCGGCAATGGCCTGCATCTCGCGTGCTGCCAGTGCCATCATCGCGATCTGGACATTGAGGCCGTGGCGGAACCTGTCGGTAGAGCTGGCTTTCCAGAAGCGCCACAGCCATGGCGCGATCTTCAGGGCATAGGCAGGTGGAACGCTGAGTGGACCGAGCGGATCGATCAGCCATTTCGGTGCTTTTTTAATAATGCCCGGCGCAGGAATGGGGATGATTTCGGGAAATGCAAGAATACCGGCATTTCCGGCGCTGGCCCCGCGCGCGATTTCGCCTCGTTCCAGAAACGTCACCGACTTGCCGGCATTTTGAAGATACAGAGCAGACATCACGCCGATGATGCCGGTGCCGATAACCAGCACTTCGCATTTTTCTGATGAATTCATGGAGCATCCCGCCAATTGATGCCTCTAGATATCACGGTTAAATGCAAACTGTCGACAGGATTTAAGTCTAGTCCCTGACGATGTCGGCCGGTCTGACGACCGCATAGTTCAGCCGCAGCATTTTACCCTTGATCGGGTAATACATGGGTACGCTCAGCGTTGATGTCTTCACATCCTTCACCCTCACGTTCAACTGGCCTTCGATCCATTTTGACAGTTCGGGGGACTGATCATCATCACCGATCCAGGCCATCAGCGCCGGATGCTTATCGGTAATCGTGAACGGCGGATCGTAATCGTCGTAGATGGCGGTGGCGACGGGGACGTCATTGAACAGGAAACGCAGGTTGCCGCCAGTCGGCCAGTTCAGCGTAACGATAACGGAGGGCGACAGTTTCTCCGTCTCGACGATCTGGCGTTTGAAGGCCTGCCAATCGTAATTCGAGCTGGATGTTCTGCCCAGTGAAGCCATCAGCGGATACGAGATCAACAGCGCAACTGGTACCAGTGCCAACATGATGAGCGGAATGGGCAGGAAGCGGAGGACGAAGCGGTCCGCATCGGCCACGTAGCGCTCCAGATAGAGCGCGGCCAGAATGGGTGCTGGCAGAAGCAATGGCAGCAGCCAGCGGTCGCGCAACTCCGTCATGGTCGTCATGAAGATGACGAGCGCCATCAATGTTGCAATGGCGATGAAGTAATGGAGGAAGAACCTGAACCACGCACTTTGGGTTCTGCGCGGCAGCTTCTGTTCCCGAAGGGCGGTTAGCCAGAGCAGGAGTGCGGGAACCGCGACGATGATCAGCGACCCGGCGACGAAACGGGCAAGGCCGCGACCGACCTGTAAAAAGCGGTTGTCCGGCGCATCTTCTGCCATGCGCTTCAACGTCACTTCGGAGGCGAAGACGATGTTATCGACGAGCCAGAAGAGGTGGGGCAGAAACACCACGACACTGACGAGGACGGTCAGCAAAAAACGCCGGTCCAGCAGTCTGGCGCGGCCCTGTGGATGGAACCACACGGCAACAAGCAACGCTGGTAGTGCCAGGGCGAAATTGTATTTCGACAGCATGCCGAGCCCTGCGACCACGCCAACTAGTACATAGCCCATCAATGAAGGGCGCTGGATGAGCCGGATGCTGCCGTAAAGCAGCATCGTGAAGGTCAGCATCAGCATCGCTGTGTGGGTCAGGTCACGCTGCGCCTGCCAGAAAACCTGCGGGATGACGAACAGCGCCAGCGCGGCGACGACCACGAAGCGCTTGTTTTCCAGCACCAATTCTGCGGTTTTTACAAAGGCGGCGAATGTCAGGAACAGGATGAAGTTCTTGGCAAGGGCGATGGTCGCCATCGACGTGCCGAAAACTGCGAAAACGGCCTGTTGATACCAATTGTACAAGGGCGGCTGCGCGTCGTAACCGAGCGCAAGCCACTGCGCGAACAGGACTTGCTGGGCCTCATCGACGCGTAGTGCCGGAGGAACCAGCTGACGCACGATGATCTGCAACAGGAAATAGGCTCCGAAAAGCACAATAACGGCATTCGGATTGCTCGTAAGGCAAAACGCGAACCTTTTCAGCGTGTTCTCGGTCTCGATCTTCACCGGCGCCCCCGCCGATTTTTCGTACATGTCCATGCCCGTCCGTCTCATTGCCAACGGCAGAATCCTTTGCCGCCCATTTTCGTTGAGTGACAAAACCGAACTATGTGGCCGAACCGTGGATGACAACGGTTACCCACCGGCTTTTTGGCAATTCTGTGGAGGGCTGTGCCTTAAATGCATTCGGCAGGCGCAATTGTTGCGCCTGCGCAAGCGGATCGTCTTCGATCAATGACCGGCGTTGTAGGCCGCAATCGCGGCCATGTTGACGATGTCGCTGTCCTTTGCGCCCATGGCCGTGATCTGCACGGATTTGTCCAGACCGACCAGCAACGGGCCGATGACGGTAGCGCCACCCAGTTCCTGCAACATCTTGGTCGAGATGGATGCAGAATGGATCGCAGGCATGACCAGCACGTTGGCTGCGCCGGAAAGACGCGCAAACGGATACTGGCTCTGCATCTTGTGATGATTGAGCGCAACATCTGCCGCCATTTCACCGTCGATCTCGAAGTTCACGTTGCGCTTGTCCAAGATGCGCACCGCTTCGCGAACCTTTTCAGACCGTTCGCCCAGCGGATGCCCGAAGGTGGAGTAGGCGAGCATTGCAACCCGTGGCTCGTAGCCGAACTTACGAGCCAGACCTGCGGCTTCCACGGCAATGTCGGCCAGATCTTCGGCGGATGGCATGTCATGAACGGCGGTATCTGCAACGAACACCGTCCGGTTGCGCGATACGACCAGGGAAACGCCGATGACGCGGTGGCCTGGCTTGGTGTTGATGCAACGGCGAACATCCTCGAGCGCCGTGGCATAATTGCGAGTCGTGCCTGTAACCATAGCGTCGGCATCACCCATCGCGACCATGCATGCGGCGAAATGGTTGCGGTCGTTATGCACAAGACGCTGCACGTCGCGCAGCAGGAAGCCCTGCCGTTGCAGGCGTGCGTAGAGATAATCGATGTAGGTATCGACACGCTCCGAGAGACGCGCATTAGTGATCTGGATATTCGGGCGATCGAGGTCGATGCCTGCACGTTCCGCATTCGCCCGGATGATATCGTCACGGCCAAGCAGGATGGCGGTGCCGAGGCCCTGCGCGGTGAACGAAATCGCCGCGCGCATGACCTGTTCTTCTTCCGCCTCTGCGAAAACGACGCGCTTTGGCGAACGGCGAACGCGCTCGTAAAGGCGCTGCGTTGTCGACGCCATCGGGTCGCGACGAGCAGACAACTCGCGTGCATAGGCTTCCAGATCGCCCAGCTCCCGACGTGCAACGCCCGTTTCGATGGCGGCGCGGGCAACGGCGACCGGAATGGCCGAGATGAGGCGCGGATCGAAGGGTACGGGAATGATATATTGTGGCCCGAAGCGCGGGCGCACCCCCTGATAGGCGGCAGCCACGTCATCTGGAACATCTTCACGGGCGAGATCGGCCAGCGCCTTGGCCGCCGCGATCTTCATCGCGTCGTTGATCTGGCTTGCACGCACATCGAGCGCACCGCGGAAGATATAGGGGAAGCCGAGGACGTTATTGACCTGATTGGGGTAATCGGAGCGACCTGTCGCCATGATTGCGTCATCACGGATGCGGGCGACCTCTTCCGGCGTGATTTCCGGGTCTGGGTTGGCCATGGCGAAGATGATCGGCCGTGGCGCCATGGACCGGATCATGTCTTCTGTAAATGCGCCCTTCTGCGAAAGGCCGAAAACGACATCAGCGCCCTTCATGGCTTCCGCAAGCGTGCGGTTGTCGGTTTTGACAGCGTGTGCAGATTTCCACTGATTCATGCCCTCGCTACGGCCCTGATAAATCACGCCCTTCGTGTCGCACAGGGTAATGTTGGTCGGGTTGAAACCCATGGCCTTGATGAGGTCCATGCAGGCGATGGCGGCAGCACCGGCGCCGTTGCAGACCAGCTTCGTCGTCTTGAAATCACGGCCCGTCAGCGCAATGGCGTTGATGAGGCCCGCTGCGGCAATGATGGCCGTGCCATGCTGGTCATCATGGAAAACGGGAATGTCCATGAGTTCGCGCAGACGGCTTTCGATGATGAAACATTCCGGCGCCTTGATGTCTTCGAGGTTGATGCCGCCGAAGGAAGGGCCGAGATAGCGCACGCAATTGATGAATTCATCCGCGTCCTCGGTATCGACTTCCAGATCGATGGAATCGACATCCGCGAAACGCTTGAAGAGAACGGATTTGCCTTCCATAACCGGCTTGGACGCCAGCGCACCCAGATTGCCGAGGCCTAAAATGGCGGTGCCGTTGGAGATGACGGCGACCATGTTGCCGCGTGTCGTATAATCATAGGCCGTGTCTGGGTTTTCGGCGATTGCCTTGACGGGTACGGCAACGCCTGGAGAATAGGCGAGCGACAGATCGCGCTGTGTTGCCATCGGCTTTGTGGGGGTAATTTCCAGCTTGCCGGGCCTGCCCTGCGAGTGGAAATCAAGCGCTTCCTGGTCCGTCACAGATGTTTTGCCAGTCGTGGATTTCGTTTTGTCGGACATGTCCCCCACCTTTTCTCATGCTTCGTAAAATGTTGGACGTAACTATTGTACTTTCTGGCCGCACGCCAAGCCTTGAAGGCGTTTTAAGTGGAGAAAACAGAAGATACAGGGGGTTGGAGAACGCTTCAATCGATTAGCCGTCTCCGGTTTTTCGGGAACCAGAGCCAAAAATACCCGTTGGCTGTCTGCCGCCAAGGCCGTGACCGCTGTTTTGTGGTACAGGACAGGGTTGTATCTTGCTGGGGAAATACGACCTTGGCAATTGTATCAGCACATGTTTTGCTGGCTGGCGTTACAAAGTGGACGAATTGGAATTTGAAAGGGCATACCGTGGACACACAAAATCGAAGAATTATCCCCGTACTTCTGGCAGGCGGGGCGGGATCGAGATTGTGGCCGGTGTCGCGGGATCAGTTGCCGAAACAGTTCCAGCCGCTCGTTGGCGCTTTCTCGACCTACCAGCAGACGCTGCAACGCGTCAGCGACGCGGCGCTCTACGATGAGCCGCTGGTGATTACCAACGAGGATTTCCGTTTCTTCGCCCGCCGTCAGGCCGAAGAGGTCGATGTGACAGCGACCGTCGTTCTCGAACCAGCCCGCCGCGACAGCGCCGCCGCCATGGCCGCCGCTGCCGTGCTGGCCGAAAAGCGCGAGCCTGGCTCGCTCGTTCTGGCGCTCGCTGCCGATCACGTCGTTCTGGACAATGACCGTTTCACCGACGCCGTCAAACTCGGTGCCGAGGCTGCAGAACAGGGCAATATCGTCGTCTTCGGCCTGACGCCCACCGAGCCACGCACGTCCTACGGATACATCAATCCCGGCCAGCCGATCGATGGAAACGAAGACCTGTGTGTCGTCGAAGCTTTCGTTGAAAAACCTGATGAAGAGACCGCCATTTCCTATGTGGAAAAAGGCTATCTCTGGAATTCCGGCAACTTCCTGTTCCGCTCGGATGTCATGATTGCCGAATTGGCAGCCCATGCTCCTGAAATTCTTGAAGCCGTTACCCAATCGGTGGAGAATTTCGAGAGCGATCTGGGCTTTGTGCGCCTGCACAAGAAAAGCTTCGAGGCATCGCCCAAAAACTCCATTGATTACGCTGTGATTGAAAACACCAAACGCATGGCCGTCGTGCGCGGGCATTTTCGCTGGTCGGATATCGGCAGTTGGGACGCAATCTGGGAGATCGCCGACAAGGAAGAGAACGGCAACGCTGTCGAGGGGCAGGGCATTTTCGTGGATTCAGAAGGCTGCCTCATCCACTCGAACAGCCTTTTGACGACGGTGGTCGGCGCCAAAGATCTGGTGGTGGTGGCGACCAAGGACGCAGTTCTGGTCACACCCAAGGACCGGGTGCAGAGCGTCAAGGGACTGGTGGAAGCGCTGAAGGAAAGCGACCATGCCCGCAAAACGGAAATCCACAAGCGGGCCTATCGCCCATGGGGCCATATCGAGCAGACCGATTCCGGGGCCCGTTTCCGCGTCAACCACTTGAAGGTCGAGCCGGGCCACAAAATCTCGCTTCAGCAGCACCATCACCGCTCCGAGCACTGGATCATCGTGAGGGGTACAGCGACGGTGACGATAGACGGCGACACGCGATTGCTGACGGAAAACGAGTCCGTTTATATTCCGTTGGGTAAGCCGCACCGTTTGGCCAATGACGGGAAAATTCCGCTCGAGATCATCGAGGTGCAGACGGGCTCCTATTTCGGCGATGACGACATCAACCGCTTGCAGGACGATTACAAGCGCGCTTGACCCTTATCGAGCGTAGGCGTCGCTGACCACGTGTCGGCGATGCCTAGCCGGATTCTTGAAGTAACCAGCCCCAAAACCAGCTGCCCTAACACCGCCCTAAAGGGCTTTTAGCCGTTCGTCATTCTCGGCTGTTTCGAAAGAATCGATCAGTCACAAATGAAGTGGATCGATTTTTCGGAACAAACGTTAACACTGCGCCATTCAATATCCGAAAAGGGTAAGCGGGCTGCTGCGGGTTAAATAAAAAAATTCAACAGGAGAAAATACAACATGAAAAAGGCTCTAGCCGTAACCTTCGCCGCAATGACAATGGGCCTCGGTGGCACTGCCAGCGCGATTGCCGCAGATTTGGCATATCCAGAAGCCACCTATCAGGACCAGGACGACCGTAACGGCGTCAAGATCGGCTACCTGACCTGCGAAGTCGGCGGTGGTGTAGGTTACGTCATCGGTTCTGCCAAGGAACTTGATTGCACATTCCAGTCCACAGTTGGCGCACGTCGTACTGATCATTACAGCGGCGCAATCCGCAAAATGGGCGTAGACCTCGGCTTCACCACGCAGGGCAAGCTCGTTTGGGCCGTGCTCGCACCGACAGCCGGTTACCACAAGGGTTCGCTCGGCGGCCTTTATCAGGGTGCAACGGCTGAAGCGACTGTCGGTCTCGGCGTCGGCGCAAACATCCTCGTTGGTGGCACCGCCGGTTCGATCCAGCTTCAGACGGTGAGCGTGACCGGTCAGGTCGGCCTCAACCTTGCTGCGACAGGCACTTCGGTTACGTTGAACCCAATCAACGGCTGATACTTGCCTCAGTCAATCTGACGCACTCAACGACACGCCCTTTTCGTCCTATAGACGGAAAGGGCGTTTTGCATTTCGCGAAACAGACGGATTCAGGATGATGATCATGCGGATATGGATCTCAGCGACTTTCCTACTGCTTGGTGTTTCGTCCGCTTTCGCCGATGGTGACGTGGCCAATGGGGAGCGCGCCTTTAGCAAATGTTCCGCCTGCCATAGCATCGAGAAGCCACGCACGCGCATGGCGCCGCATCTCATGGGTGTTGTCGGGCGCACCGCTGGCTCCGTTGCAGATTACAAATATTCGCAGGCCATGACAGACGCGGGAGCGGGCGGCATGGTGTGGACAGAGGACAATCTTCGGGAATTTCTCTCAAGCCCAAAGAAGAAGGTACCCGGTACCTCCATGCGTTTCTTCGGTCTTTGGAGCGAAAGCGAGATCAACGATCTCATCGCCTACCTCAAGACGGTGCAGGCGCCGCAATAAGGACTATAGAGCGCCGTTTGCTAGGATGTCCTCGGCCTCGTCGGTTCCCATCCTGTAAACGCGGCTGGCGATTTCGAAACTGTAGCCATTGCGTGCGAAAGCGGAAATTTCCTTGTTCATCCGCTTCTGGTCTGCCTCTTCCCGTCGGAACGGGCCGAAGCGGCGTTTGCGCGCCATGATCACAGCAGAATAGAGATCGTCCGTCTCGCTCAGCGCCTGCTCGGTAATGTCTTTGGCCACGCCCTTGATCGTCAGCTTCTGCGCAATCGCCCTGCGGGATTTGCCCCCGCGAATAGCGGAGCGGGTGGCGCTTTCGGCATAGGCCACGTCGTCGAGCGCCTTGATATCGTAGGCGAACTTCACCGCAGCATGGGCCAGAGCCTCGATCTGCTCAGGGCTGATGCCTTCGAACTTTTGCTTGGCCTTGCGCGTGATGGCGTCAAAAAGCTGCCGCTCGGTCATCATGCGCCGCTCCAGCCGGTAGATGGTGGAGTTGCGGACCCAAGTCAGCATTCTGGCTGTCGGCACCGTCGATGGCGCTTCCGCTTCTTCCGTCACCAGCACTCGATCTCCTTACGTCTTGGTTTCCTCAGGTGGTGTCTAACGCAAAACGGCCGGGGCGTTAAAGTCCAAACGACGAAGTCTCAAGGAGAAGCCGGTTGTGGCAGCGCAAATACGTTGACGGGCGTATCGAGACCGCGAAGCGTCTGGGCACCGATGCTCTCGAAATTTCGGATATTGCCAGCCATTTCCACGAAGGTTTCCGACATCAAGACAGGCCGCTTGATGGTCTTGGTCAGACTTTCCAATCGTGATGCGATGTTGACGGCAGGGCCGATGACGGTGAAATCCAGACGGCTTTTCGAGCCGATGTTGCCGTACATGACATCACCGATGTGAACGCCAATGCCGTAGCCCAGAGGCTCGTGACCTCTGGCGATATTGGCAGTATTCAACGCCTCCAGATGCACTTGCGCTTCTTCGATAGCAGTGATCAGGTTCGAACATGCGTCGGGATCACTGAGCGGGAAAATCGCTAGCAGACCGTCGCCCATGAATTTCAGGATTTCGCCGCCGAACTTTTCGATGGGGTCGGACATGGCGTCGAAATAGGCGTTCAGCAGCTCGATCACGTCGTCGCGCGGCCATAGATCCGAGATGTGGGTGAAATCCCGCAGGTCGCAAATGAGAATGGCGGCGCCGACCGTCGTGCCGCTGCCGCGCGTGGTTGCGCCATCCAGAATGGCCTGG
This sequence comes from Agrobacterium vaccinii, assembly GCF_021310995.1. Lineage (NCBI taxonomy): Bacteria > Pseudomonadati > Pseudomonadota > Alphaproteobacteria > Hyphomicrobiales > Rhizobiaceae > Agrobacterium > Agrobacterium vaccinii. The sequence continues at coordinate 1,328,150 of NZ_CP054151.1, forward strand.
CTGGCATGCGGACCGACATAGGTTTCAAGAAGGGTGCGGGCGATCCGGTTCTTGAGCCGAATTTCCGAAACCAGCGAAATCGCTGGAACCAGCGTCCGCAAAAGCTCGATCTCGGCATCGTTAAATCCGCCGGGACGGTCGCTGGAAAAGGTCAGGACATGGCGCTTGCCGAGTGTGTGTTGCAGTGGCCACGCGCAATATTCGGTCAAGCCTTCCGCGCGCAGATCGGAGTAGATGCTGGATTCGCCCGGCTGCGGCGGCACATCCAGCCGGTATCGGATTTCTGCTGCCCCGGCGTGGATTTCGTAAATCGGGCTGTTGCGATACTCGGCGGTATTTTCCATGCCGTAGGCATAGGTTCTGAATTCAGCCTCGTTCAGGCCACGAGACCACAACATACGCGCGCCGCGCCACTGCGGGTGCTCGACCATGAAGCTTATGGAACCCCGCGCTACGGAGATGCCGGCATGATTCAAGCGCTGGCAAAGTTCGACGAAGATATTGTCGATGAACCGCTGCTCGCTGGTTTCCAGTATCAGCCAGTTGAGGATGTCATGGCGCCGGGATGGCCAAAGATTTTTCGCATCGGGAATAGTGGACAGGTCAGCGGAATGTGCTTCTGCCATTGTGATCTCACAGTCAGGTCTCGAAAATGAATGCGCCCTGCATGTGGTATGGGGAAATGCGGATTATAAGAGGCGTGGTGAAATCGCCGAACGATTTGATGGATTTCTCGCCCGCTCTGTACGGAGCAATAAAACTCCGGCGCGACGGGCGAGGCATGACCCTCCGATGGGAGAGCGAAAAAAGCCGCTTAGACGACGGTCGAAAGCGGGATTTGCAGAGCAGCAGCAACGCGCTGGATGTGGGACGGATTGATATCGGACCCATCCTCGAGTGCGCTGATTTCGTGCGCGGTCAGACCGCAGGTGATGGCCAATTGTTCAACCGTGTAGCCACAGGTGCTTCTCGCAGCCGCGATCTTCGACGCAAATGGCGCATGGGTTTCATTGCTGGAATAAGGCTCGGAAACAGATATTGTCATTATAATCTCCCTAGAATGGACATTGAATGGAACCGGGGTCCATGGAGCTACCGGCATTTAATGCGACAGCGCTGCGTAAGGAGAGGCTATGCTGCAGCGCAAAACGGAAAATACCCATCTTTCCCCCGTGAGCAACAGTTAAATTTTCGTAAGGATTTTACGGCTTGCCGGGAGTATGGAGCAAGCCGTTGAATTTCCTTGAACAAGTTACATCAAATCCTGCTTCAAAACCTCGTCCAGCTCATAGATCGCGCAGACGATGTGGTAGAAGGTGCTGGCCGGTGCCGGTTCATCGATCATCGGCGCGTCATGCGGCCATTTATCGAACCATAGGCCGGAGACCGGCGTATCCAGAAATGGCTGCAATGCTCCCACCGCTCGCAGCGCCGATGACAGATAGCGGTGGCGCTCTTCACCATGTGTGGCGGCTGCCAGCCGTACGGCGCCCTTCAGCCATTCGGTTTGTGGCCAGAGGCGTGCAAGCGGATCATGGACGGTAAAATCGTCGTACAGGCTCATCATCGCCACCTTGCGACGCGGGCAGATGCCGTATTTTTCGCCGATATCGAACATGCGTTTGGCCTTCGATAAGGCAGAGCTATCGCCGCGCATGTTTCCCCAGCGCGTCAGCAGCCAAGCCCATTCGAACTGGTGACCCGGCTCCATGATGCGGCCTTTTTCGCCCGGCATCGGATTCCAGTCCCGGTCGAAGAACTCCCGCAAACCGCCGGATTGCGCATCGATGAATTTGTCCATGGCAAGGTGCGCGACGTCATCTGCCAGCTCACGCCAAGGTCCCTCGGGGTCCACCTTTTCCCATGCCAGCATCGCCTCGAAGAAATGCATGTGCGGATTGGAGCACAGCGGATCAACCGGTGGATTGGCTTCCTCGAAGCCTGTGACAGGGTGCGCGTAGTCCCGCCGCAAGACGTCGAGAATGCCTTGCGCGCGCTCCAGCATTTCGGCTTTGCGCTCTGGAAACACTCTGGCGGTCTCGGCGGCTGCAAACAGCGCGAAGGCCTGATTATAGAAATCGAATGTCGGGTCGATCAACTTGCCAGAGGAGTCTGCGAGGTTGCCGTAGAGGCCGTTTTCCAGCCGGAACACTTTGTCGAACCAGTGCAGACCATGATCAACGGCCTTTTTCCATTCGCCGTTCCAGCCCTTTTGCCCGGCAGCGGCATAGCAATAGGCCTGTCGCGGCTGAACGCGGGAACGGCGGTTGTCGCCGAGCATCGGCTTTGCGTTCTGGTCGATGCGCTCGTAAAAACCGCCATCGGGCTTTCCGGCGCCGACTTTCCACCACATGGGCAGGGCGTCCTCATCGAGCCAGCGCCTTAGTCTCTTGGCTTCGTCTGAAAGTTGGCTGGTTACGCTCATCACTTGATCTGCCATTTCCATTCCATTTCGACATGCGTTTTAAAGCGGCTTCGCGTGCCTCCCACAACCCCAATTCCTGTCTTGCGGCAAAGTTCCATGGCCAAGCCACCTATCGCGCTGCCAAAACGACAACATACGACCAAGTTTTCATATTGCTAAATCGCGGTGCTCACGTATTTCATGAACATGGTTTGGTCATCTCTGATTCGTTGTGCGCGCGACCTTGCCGGCATGCTGAATGCGGCGGGCGCGGCGGTGGGAAAGCCCGCTGCCTGTGTTCTATTGCCTGGCATTGCACTGGCGCTGACCAGCTGCAACAATCCCGGCGGCATCCGCGCATCCGGCGCGCCCAAAATGCTGCCACCGGAAGAAGCGCTGATTTTTCCGCCTCCCGGTGGGCCGGAGATTATCAACGTCATCAGCCGCACCTTCTCCAATGCCGTGCAGCAAGAGGTCATCCTGCGCTCGGACGCGAGAACGCCGGGACAGAACTATTTCAAGATCGAACTGTTCGGCCCGCAGCGTGCGGAAGATACCGGCAAGGATGGTCTGGCGAGCAGCAGCCTGCGCGCCTCTTCCATCTCGCGTGAGATACGCTCGGCCTTTCCCGGTGCGCAACTGGCAACATCAGCGGAATATCTGCAAAACGCATATGGTGCCTTTTCCTACGCCTCCGGTCACGGCGCGGGTGACGATTCCTGCATTTACGCCTGGCAGCGCATCCGCTCGCCGGAAGATATGCGACAGGGCTTTAAAAATCTCGGGCGTATCAACGTCACGCTCAGGCTTTGCCAGTCGGGTGTAACGACACGCGACCTGCTGGCGGTGATGTACAATTACACGATTACCGGCAGCTACGATTCCGAAGGGTGGAACCCCTACGGCACGGCGCAGAAACCGCCGGAAGGCATGGGGCGCTCCGGCAATCCGATCTATCCGGTCACTGCAACGGAAGTCCCGATGCAGCCGGGCTCGCAGACACCAAGCCGTCCGCCCGCACAGGCCGCTCCATCAGTCGTGCGCCGCGTCGTCGTTCAGCCCGCACCTCAGCCGCAACTGCAGCCCATCGTATCACCTGCTCCAGCGCGGGTGGTGATACCGTCGCCAACGGGGGCAGCGCCTGCATCCACCCGTCCCGCAGATGTGCCCGCACCGGCCAGTCGTGCGGAAACGAGACGTGTGGTCATTCCTTCTCCCGACTGCGTGTCGTCTGGAGAAGGTTCGCAAAGATGCAATTAACCAATTTAGTATTGTCTTGGGTATAAGGCATCATCCCGTGGCATCGTCGCAAGGCGGTGAGTCGGGAATCGAGGCATGTAGCCTCAGAGCGAAACAAGGGTTTGCAGATGAGCAAGGCCATCTCCGTCATCATCTGGATGATCGTGTCGATTTGCGTTCTGGTCATCATAACGCTGCCGGTCAGTTTGCAGACCCACCTCATCGCCACGGCAATCTCGCTGGTCCTGCTCGCCACAATCAAATCCCTCAACGGCAAGGGCGCGTGGCGTTTGATCGGCCTTGGCTTCGGCACGGCCATCGTGCTGCGCTATGTCTACTGGCGAACCACAAGCACACTTCCTCCCATCAACCAGCCGGAAAACTTCATTCCTGGTTTTCTGTTGTATCTGGCGGAGATGTACAGCGTGCTGATGCTGGCGCTCAGCCTTGTCATCGTGTCCATGCCGTTGCCGTCCCGCAAGACCCGGCCCGGTTCGCCGGGCTATGTGCCCACGGTCGATATCTTCGTTCCGACCTATAATGAAGACGCTATTCTGCTGGCCAACACGTTGGCGGCGGCAAAAAACATCGATTATCCCGCCGACAAATTCACCGTCTGGCTGCTGGATGATGGCGGGACCGTACAGAAGCGAAACGGTCCCAGTGTTCCAGATTCGCAGGCCGCAGCGCGCCGTCATGAAGAACTGAAAACGCTGTGCGACGACCTCGGCGTCAACTACCTCACACGCGAGCGCAATGTTCACGCCAAGGCCGGTAACCTCAACAACGGTCTAGAGCACTCCACCGGTGAGCTGGTCGTGGTGTTCGATGCCGACCACGCGCCCGCGCGCGATTTTCTTCTGGAAACCGTCGGCTATTTCGAAGAGGACGAGCGACTGTTCCTTGTCCAGACCCCGCACTTCTTCCTCAACCCCGATCCCATCGAGCGCAATCTGCGTACCTTCGAGACGATGCCGAGCGAAAACGAGATGTTCTACGGCATCATCCAGCGCGGCCTCGACAAATGGAACGGTGCCTTTTTCTGTGGCTCCGCGGCTGTTTTGCGGCGTGAAGCGCTGAAGGAAACCGAGGGTTTCAGCGGTGTCAGCATTACCGAAGATTGCGAAACGGCGCTGGCGCTGCATTCGCGCGGCTGGAACAGTCTTTATGTCGACAAGCCGCTGATTGCCGGGTTGCAGCCCGCAACCTTCACCAGCTTCATCGGCCAGCGCAGTCGCTGGGCGCAGGGCATGATGCAGATTCTGATCTTCCGCCAGCCGCTGTTTCGTCGCGGATTGTCGTTCACGCAACGCCTTTGCTACATGTCATCGACGCTATTCTGGCTGTTTCCCTTTCCGCGCACGATCTTTCTTTTCGCGCCGCTGTTCTATCTGTTTTTCGACCTCCAGATTTTCGTCGCCTCTGGCGGTGAGTTTCTGGCCTACACCGCTGCATACATGCTTGTGAACCTCATGATGCAGAACTTTCTCTATGGCAGTTTCCGCTGGCCGTGGATTTCCGAACTGTACGAATATGTGCAGACGGTCCATCTGCTGCCCGCCGTCGTGTCGGTCATCTTCAATCCGTCGAAGCCGACGTTCAAGGTCACGGCCAAGGACGAGTCGATCAGCGAGGCGCGGCTGTCCGAAATCAGCAGGCCGTTTTTCGTCATCTTCGCTGTGCTGATCATCGCCATGATTTTCGCCGTCTACCGCATCTATGCCGAGCCCTACAAGGCGGACGTCACGCTTGTGGTGGGCGGCTGGAACCTGCTCAACATCATCTTTGCGGGTTGTGCTCTTGGCGTGGTCTCCGAGCGTGGAGAGAAGTCGGCGTCCCGCCGCGTTACCGTCAAGCGTCGGTGCGAATTGCAGATCGGCGATAGTGATCTCTGGCTGCCCGCCACCGTCGAGAACGTGTCGGTCAACGGAATGCTGATCCATATTTTCGAGCAGGGTCTGTCGCCTGTCGAGCAGGGAACGACGGCGACCATTCGCGTCAAGCCGCACAGCGAAGGTGTGCCGGAAACCATGCCGATCAACATCGTGCGTTCCGTTCGCCAGGATGGGTTTACCTCCGTGGGTAGCACGTTCTCGCCGCAAAAGGCGGTCGATCACCGCCTGATCGCCGATCTGATATTCGCCAATTCGGACCAGTGGAGCGAATTGCAGCGCAGCCGTCGCAAAAACCCCGGCCTTATCAAGGGCACTGCGACGTTCCTTGCCATTGCCGTCTACCAGACGCAGCGCGGTCTGTTTTACTTCTTCCGGTCCTTGAAGCCGCAACGGAAGGTCAAACCGGTGCTGGGAAGGGCGAAATCATGATGAAGCCCTCGCTTCTCGTCGCGGTGCTTCTGACCTCCATCTCAAGCATTGCCCTGGCGCAGACCACACCCTTCGACATGTCGCCGGAAAAACCGGCTTCGCCACTGCCTGCCGTCCGCCCGGCACCGGTTGCGCCCCAAGCCTCGCCGCCGACAACGCCTGTCCCGCAAGCGCCCGCCGCTGCCCCACGGCCTGCCACGGGCATGACCATGCCGACGGTTGCGCCTACGAAACCAGTTGCGCTTCCTGTCGCAAACAACCAAGACGACCGTCGTCGCTATATTCTCCCCTTTGCCGAGATGGGTCTTTCAGGCGAAATCGACCAGCGCCAGTGGACGCTCTATCTGACGCCGGAACAGGCGAAATCGGCGACGTCCGTGAACATCGGCTATCAGAACGCCATTGTCGTGGCGCCTGAAAGTTCGAACCTTGAAGTCTCCGTCAATAACGTCGCGCTGGACCGGAAGAGCATCTCCTCCCCTGATGCGGATGGCGCTGTTTCTATGGCGATACCGGCTGGTGCGCTTCAGGCGGGTGCCAACACGATTTCGCTCGGCGTCCAGCAACGGCATCGCACCGACTGCACGGTGCAATCGACCTATGATCTTTGGACCGATGTCAGTCCGGCCAGCACCTATCTCGCCTTCGATGCCGATGTCGCCAACCGTTTTGATTCCATCGATGACATTCAGGCCACGGGTGCCGATGCGGCGGGTTTGACCACCATCAACATCGTAGCGCCCGGCCTTGCCAACCCTGTCGCGGCACAGCCGTTGCTGAAGCTGGCACAGGCGCTTGCCCTGCGCACGCAGATGCCCAACCAGCAGATCACTTTCGACACGAAGCTACCGACCGAGCGCAAGCCGGGCACCCTCACGGTTCTGGTCGGTACCTCGCGTGAGATTGCCGCCACCACCCAATCCGTTCCGCCCGAGGCGCTGGCAGGTCCCTATGCCGGGTTCGAGAACGACATCGTCAAAGGCGTGTCGGCGTTGATCGTCAGCGGACCGACGCCGCAGACCCTGCAACTTGCCATCGATACGCTCTCGACCTCCGTCGAGCGTCCGTCCGGTTCGTCGCGCGCGTCGCTTTCCACCAGAGCCTGGCACACGCCGGATGCGCCGTTGGTCATGTCCGACCGACGCCTTGCGCTATCCACTCTGGGCGTAAAAAGCAGCGAGTTTTCCGGCAGGCGGTTCAGAACCGATTTCACCATCGGCACGCCTGCGGATTTCTATGCATCTGCCTATGGAGAGGCTCAGTTGCTTCTCGATGCTGCCTATTCCAACGAGGTTCTGCCCGGCAGCCACATCGACGTCTACGTCAATGGCAACATTGCCTCTACCGTGCCGATCTCGAACCGGGGTGGCGGCATTTTCCGGCATTTGCCCATCAAGGTCACGATGCGCCACTTCGTTCCCGGGGTGAACACCATCTCCATCGAGGCCATTCTGGTGACCGATGCGGATGCGGCGTGCCTTCCGGGTGCACCGGCGGCGCAGACACCGCGCTTTGCGCTGTTCGATACGACGGAAGTGCACATTCCGAATTTCGCGATGATCGGTCGCGCTCCGGATCTGGCGGCAACGAATGGTGTGGGACAGCCTTACCGTGCCAGCGCCGAGCCTGTGGCCGTCTGGCTGGAGCGGGTGGATACCGACACCATGTCTGCTGCTGCCACCTTGCTCAGCCGACTGGCGCTTGCGGGTGGGCACCCGGTCGCAATCGAACTGGTTGCTACGCCCGCATCGGTCGGCGAGAGAAACGCGCTGTTCTTCGGTACGCTTGGCCAGATGCCGCAGGCGCTGGTCAGCCAGCTTGATCTCGCACCCGCCAGTCAGGTTGCGTGGAAGGAAACGGATAGTGCCGGGCGTCCGGCCCAGACGGACCAGCTTTTCGATGACTGGCGACAACGGGTGGATGGTGGTCTCTGGCAGGGGCAGGTTTCTTCGCTAGAAGAGTGGATGAAGCGCAACTTCGACATCAGTTCGGATACGCTGCGCTTCCTGCCCGGCGCCGAAGAAATCTACTCGCCGCCGGCCAATGTCACATTCATGCTGGCGCAGGGCATGAGCCCGGGTGGCGAAGGCGTCTGGACCATGGCAACGGCACCCACCGCCGCTGACTTGCGCACCGGCATGGCCGCCATGGCCGAGCAGAAGCGTTGGAGTATGCTCACCGGACGCGTTGCCACCTATGACGCGACCGCCGATAAGGTCGAAACCATTGCCGCAGAACAGCCAAGCTTCATCGTGACCCGCGACTTCAGCTTCTGGAACTGGCGTCTGATTGCGGCCAATTGGCTGTCGACCAACACCTTGTCCTACTCTCTCGTCTTCATCGGGTTTCTAACACTTCTGGGATGCGTCACATTCCTGATGCTGCGCGGCATGGGGCGGGACAAATGAGACAGATGGCCAGCTTCCCTCTCAAACTCCTGATGGTGCTGGCAATCATGCTCGTTCCGCTTACCGCCAAAGCCGCCTCGATTACATCGGCTGATTGGGGTGCTTACAAGGCCGCGTTTCTCGATCCAGCCGGTCGCATCGTGGATACCGGCAACAATAATATCAGCCATAGCGAAGGTCAGGGCTACAGCATGTGGCTGGCCGTGCTGGCAGATGCTCCCTCGGATTTCGAGCTTATCTGGTCTTTCACGAAGACCGAGCTTCTGGTGCGGGACGATGGCCTTGCGGCATGGAAGTGGGACCCGCAGACGCAACCGCATATTTCAGACATCAATAACGCCACCGATGGCGACATCTTGATCGCCTATGCGCTGGCGCTTGCGGCCAAGCAGTGGAACAGGTCCGATTATGCCGAGGCTGCCGCTTCCATGGCAAAGACGATTGTCACCAAGGCTGTCGTCGTCAGGGCAGGGCGCACTCTGCTGTTGCCGGGCACTGCCGGATTTTCTGAAAGTGACAGGCCCGATGGTCCTGTCGTCAACCCGTCCTATCTGATTTTCGAGGCGTTTCCGGTTTTGAATGAACTGGCGCCATCGCCGCTTTGGGCTGCCTTGAGCAAGGATGGCGTGGCTCAGATCAACGCCTTCGCATTCGGTCCGCGCCAGCTTCCGGCAGACTGGGTCTCGCTCAAAACCAAACCGCGCCCGGCGGACGGTTTTCCGCAGGAATTCGGCTATAACTCCGTCAGAATTCCGCTCTATCTTGCCCGCGCGGGTCTTGGCGATGCGGCTTTGAACGAGCGTTTGCGCTCGGGAATCACTGTTGACGGCGGCAATATGGCGACGTTCGATTTGCGCAGCGGGAAATCCAAAGACGTGCTCTCGGATGCGGGTTATCGCATCATCCCGGCGCTAATTGCCTGTATTGGCAACAAAACACCCCTTCCAGACGACCTGAAACGCTTCACGTCAACACTTTATTATCCATCTACGTTGCATCTCTTGGCATTGTCATTCGCGACTCAGACGCGTCAGGATTGCTTATGATCGGTAAACCGATTTTTATAGCCGCCGCGATATTGGCCGTTGGCGGGGTCACCGCCTACCAGTGGCGCGATGAGCTTCTGGGCAGGGTTGCTGCGGTTCACACCACAGGCTCCATTAGAACAGCTGCTTCCGACAACCGTCTTTCCGTGGTTAAAATGCCTGTGACGAACACGCACGTGGCGCAGAACGACACCGGCTTTGCTCCGCCTGTAACCGTACCTGATCAGACTCTGGCTCAGGTCTCCCGCCCAGCACCGTCAGCGCCACCTCAGGTCGCCCCCGCCGCATCACAGCCTGTCGTGGTCGACGAAAGTGCGCTACGCTACTTCGCGTCGCAGGGCGATACGGCCCGTCTTCAGGCAGAAATCGCGCGTCTGAAAGTGCTCTACCCAAGCTGGACGCCACCGGCAGACCCGCTTGCGGTGCCGGAGCAGGGCGATCCGCAGTTGGAAACCATGTGGCAGCTCTACGCCAATGGACGTTATGCCGAGGTGCGCAAGGCGATTGCAGACCGGCAGGTGGCAGATCCAGGCTGGCAGCCCCCCTCAAACCTGACCGATATGCTGAAGCTAGCCGAGGCGCGCCAGCGTCTGGTCAATTCGTCCGATCTCAAGCAATATAACGCAGTGGTGGAAACGGCAGCATCCAACCCGGAACTGCTGACATGTAGTGAGGTGGACGTGCTGTGGCGTTTGGCCGAGGCCTTTGCCCGAACCGATAAGCCAGAACGCGCCCAAGACGCGTACAATTATGTTCTCAGCAACTGCGATGGCGCGAGCGACCGGCTCGCCACCGTTCAGAAGGCGTCTGCGCTGCTGCCCGTGGATATGATGGATAATCTCCTGGCAAAGGAAAAGCCAGGTCTTGACGGACAGATGGAGTTCGATCCGGTCAAGAATGATCTCGCCCGGCAGTTCGTTGCCAATGCGGGCGAGAAGAAGGACGCCACCGTGCCGCCAGCCTATCTGATGCGGGTGGAGCGTTTGGCTGAAAGCGACAAGCTGGCCAGCGATGCGCTGCTTCTTGGCTGGTACAACGTCCGTCGTGAAAACAACGTCGATGCAGAAAAGTGGTTTCGCCGCGCGAGGGATGCCGAGGATTCCGCATCCGCGTCGCAGGGGCTTGCGCTCGCCCTTGTCGCCCGTGGCGATCCGCAGGAAGCCGAAGAGGTCGTGTACAAATGGCGCGACTCGTCTGACGATGCCCGCAAGACCTATCTTGCCGCCACTGCCAATTTGTTGGCGCTCGATCCGCCCGTCGCGCTGGAGCCCGATGTCTTGAAGCGTGTGGCGGAAGAAGCCGTGGCGCAGAAGGATGCGGCGACGGCGCAGGAGTTCGGCTGGTATTCGCGTGCGTTCCAGCAGCCGCAACTGGCCGTCCAATGGTTCACAACGGCACTGGGCTGGAAAGCAGATGACGAGCCATCGGCCTACGGGCTGGCGTTGACCTATCAGGACATGAACAACGTCACCGAGGTCCGGCGACTTCAGCAGCAATGGGGTGCGCAGTCGCCACGCATCCTCGATATCGGTCGCCCCGAGCGCGATAGTTCGCAAAGCGTGGCAAGCAGTCAGCCGGTTCGCAGCGCCGTTCGTCCGCAACCTGGCACGATGGAGCCGACGGAGGTTGTTTACCGGCAGGTCGCACCGGCAGCTGCGCCGCGCCAGAACCGTGTGGTAACGCAGACGCAATCGTCACGCAAATCCAGCCGGTGCGGCACGACATACAACCCGGATGGTCTACCCCCACAGCAGGCCTTGCAGCAGGGTTGGTGCCTGATGGATGCCAACCGTCCGGCAGAGGCGTTGAAAGCTTTTGGCGCAGCGCTGAAAAGCGGACCGGATAGCATTCGCAGCGATGCGGCCTATGGCCAGAGCCTAGCCTATTTGCGCATGGGTCTGACGGACAATGCCGCCGTTTCCGCCACCAAATCCGGCATGGACCGGACAAAGGCAACGGAACTCCAGATCGCCATTTTAACCGACCGAGCGCTGGCCGCCTACAACAACGGTCAGTACGAGAAAGCCCTTATTCTGCTTGATCAGCGCGCCCGCTTTGCAACGGAGCGAAACGACCTGATGGTGATCAGGGGATATGCCTATCTCAACCTGAAGCGGTACGGTGAAGCTATTCAGGTGTTCGAGGGTCCGGCCTCCACGGGCCAGAGGGATGCCGTTCGCGGGCTGGCAGCAGCGCGGGATGCGCGTCCGAGCAAGGGTCCGAGCGGGGGCTGAGAATGCTCTCCCGGGTATTTTTAGACAGTTTTCATGGAATTCATTGAAAGTTCATGTGCCGGACTATATGTCGTTTCCGATAATGCTATCTGAAAGACGACGATGCTGACGAAAAAGGGCAAATACGGGCTGAAAGCCTTGATCGATCTCGCGGGACTGGCCCAGGGAGAGACCGCGTTTGTCAGCGAAATCGCCGCTCGAAACAACATCCCTAAAAAGTTTCTCGACGCCATCCTGCTGGAACTTCGCAACGAAGGCATGCTTCGCTCGAAGAAGGGCCCCGGCGGTGGATATGCCCTTTCGAAGTCCGCTTCTGACATTTATATCGGTCAGGTTATTCGCGCCCTTGATGGTCCGCTTGCACCCATTCGTTGCGCAAGCCGCACGGCTTTCGAAGCCTGCGAGGACTGTTCCGATCCGCAGACCTGTCAGGTGCGCCGGTCCATGACCGATGTGCGCGACGCCATGGCATCCGTGCTCGACACCATGACACTGGAGCAGTTCGCCTCCAACAAGGCTGATGAGCCCTCTGAACGCACGGCCTGATCGCGGAGTTCTCCGTATCAGGCGCTGGCTAGGCCGACGTAGCGACCACTGTGATAGACGAGCGGCGAACCATCGCTTTGCTCCACGGACAGCACCCTGCCGATGATGATCGCATGCGTGTGACGCTCGATCACGTCTTCGACGGCACAGTCGATCGACGCCAGAGCGCCTTTGAGCGCCAGCGCGCCGCTTTCCAGCGTAAACCACTCAGCATCGGCGTAACGATCGACACCCTTCAGTCCACCAACGCCTGCGAAACGCGATGCCACATCCTGTTGATCTTCGGACAGAATGTTGACGCAGAAGTGGTTGTAGCGCGCAATGATCGGCCATGTGGACGACGATTTGTTGATGTTGACGATCATCGTTGCGGGATCCATGGAAAGCGCCGTAGCAGACGTGACGGTCGCGCCCGTACGGTTTGAACCCGTGCCTGCCGTAATGACCGAGACGCCGCCTGCAAGGCTGCGCATTGCGGACTTCAACTCATTGGAATCGAATGCCGCTCGTTCACGTTCATCGTGAAGGTATGTCACCGTTGCCGTCATCCTTGTTCTCTCCAAAGCTTTTGTCCCCAGTCTCTGAACGATATCAGCGGGGATGGAGGGCAGGGAGCGAAAGGATTTTATTGTTTAGTGATTTTGTAGAAATCTATTGTGGTCTGCGACGGTTTGACGCGCATCCCTGATCGGTTATCAGTGCAGACGCTTTGGCGGCATGCCTGGATCGTTCTGCTCCGGCTCAGTCATCGCGAACATCATCGAGCCATGCGAAGCCTCGGCTGGTACGAATGAAAGTTGGAGGCGAAGCAGAGCGGATCGTGCCTTTTCGGCATATTGCATGTTTGCCATATCGTCCGAATGATAGTTTTGCAAAGTCTCGAAAATGCCTGCCGCGTCTAGCCGCCTGCCTGCCGCCGTCATCGCGACCCCGCATTTGTAAAGGGCTTCATGATGGAAAGGCGCGCGCTGGATGACATCCTCGAATATGTTGACAGCACCCATATAGTCACGTTGCGCAAGTCGCGTGTCACCCAGTCGCAGCAGGGCGGGTAACGGGTTGGCGACCTTTCCGCTGATGGTGAGATAGGCCTGTGCCGCATCTTCCAGATTACCCTTTTCGAACATCAGATTGGCGAGGCCAAATTCGGCGCCGCTATGGTCGGGTGCTGCATCCAGGACCTGACGGAAAGCCACTTCAGCCTGCCCTTTGGCCCCCTTTTTATAGAGCTGCAAAGCCTGCTGATAGACAAAGCGGATCGATAGCGGATGAAGTTTGCCCTGAAGATTGTCTCCAGATCGGGTCTTGAACATTGTGGAGGTAATCGGTTGGTCTTGACCGCCCAGCACGTATTTATAGGGCTCGTCCCCGCGCAGGAAGTCATAGGTCTTGAAACCCAGTGCAATGGCGCGGCGAATACAATAGCCATGGAGGACGACACCGGGTGCGGGACGCGCCCAGCTTTCATCACGGCCCGTAATGTAAAACAGGATCGCGCTCTTCTGCCGGTCAATGATGTGGGCGAATGCACCTAGCGGTCGCTCTTCATACCACAGGACTGGCACCTCCAGCGTTCCATCGTTGAAACAGTCCATCAGCATTTCGCGTGTGGCGGAAATCAGTGTCTCTGCTCGCTCCGCGCCTTTGGATGGCGCCCATTTTATGCGCCATAGATCGAACAGTGCCGTCAGGTCCCGCTCTATGGTCTCAGGTGTGGATATGGTGATGCGATAGCGTGCGTCGCCTTCCACTTTCCGGAGGGACTTCACCATTTCCCGGCTCTGGCTGCGCATCGATGTGTTGAGATACTCGTCAAAACTGGACGGCAACGTCAGGGCCGGACAGACGCTATTGTTGATGTTGTTCACGATCGCCGGTGCGCTGTCGCGAAACATCACGAGAGGCCCTTGCAACGCGCGTATCATCGCTTCACGGCGGGCAGGTGGCCCGCACAGATTGTCCAGTTTCAAATGGGTCCAGCGCTGTTCTTTAAGGAAAGCGCAAAAGCCAGCGATGGCATGGTCTTGGTACTCGGGCAGGGTAATGAAGCCGGTGTAGTCGGCGGCGGAGTTTCCGGCCATGATGATGTCATCGAAAAACCGGCCGGTCTTCTTGTCCTGAAGGGTCACGACACGCAGCGGAAAGAACGCCACGTAGGGCGCACCCTCCCCCTTTTCCCGCAGTGCCAGAACGAACCATCGACCGCGCCGCTTGAGATAGGCCCTCAGCCATATCCAGGACTGAAAATGCGTGGCATGGGGGTCGGCTCCATAGACCGCATCCCAGTTCCGCCGAAGGGCGTCGAATCTGCCCCCGGTATCGATGACGTCAATGCGCATGGTCCCCTCCCAACGACGATGTACCTAAGCTTGGGAGGCTTCATTCTATTCGGAAATGTCAGGCGTCAAATATGCCGTTCGGGTGAGGGTGGGGCATCAATTCGGGCTATGAGGCTCGCAAAAACGCGACAGGCCTGCGCCGGGATCACCGGGCAGGCCTGTCGTTAGTAGGTGGATTGCAGATTTACTCTGCTGGCTGCGGTGTGGTTGTCGGTGCGACTTCACCGATAACCGGCACTTCCTCGCCGCTGAGAACGCGGGCAAGCTGCGCCTCGTCGAGTTCGCCTTCCCAGCGGGCAACGACGATGGTCGCAACCGCATTGCCGACGAAGTTCGTCAGCGCGCGGCATTCCGACATGAAGCGGTCGATGCCGAGGATCAACGCCATGCCTGCAACCGGGACCGATGGTACGACCGACAGCGTGGCAGCGAGGGTGATGAAGCCTGCACCGGTGATGCCCGCTGCACCCTTGGAGCTCAACATCGCTACGAGCAGCAGGAGGATCTGCTCACCGAAGGACAGGTGGATACCCGTTGCCTGCGCGATGAAGAGAGCCGCCAGCGTCATGTAGATGTTGGTGCCATCGAGGTTGAAGGAATAGCCGGTTGGAATGACGAGACCGACGACGGAGCGTTTGCAGCCCGCCTTTTCCATCTTGCTCATCAGGCCGGGAAGGGCTGCTTCGGACGACGATGTGCCGAGAACCAGCAGGAGCTCTTCCTTGATGTAGCGGATCAGCGCGAAGATGGAGAAGCCGTTGTAGCGGCAGACTGCACCGAGCACGACGACGACGAACAGGATCGACGTGAAGTAGAACGTGCCGATCAGCATCGCAAGGTTGGTGACGGACGATATGCCGTATTTACCGATGGTGAACGCCATGGCACCGAAGGCGCCGATAGGTGCAGCCTTCATCAGGATCGCGACGAGCTTGAAGATGGGGTACATCAGCGCGTGCATGAAATCGACGACGGGCTTGCCACGATCGCCCACGATGCCGAGCGAAATACCGAACAGGACCGAGAAGAACAGGACCTGAAGAATGTCACCATCCGCAAACGCGCCGACGATTGTCGTCGGGATGATGTTCATCAGGAAGCCGGTGATCGACTGTTCATGGGCCTTTGCTGCGTAGGTCGCGACGGCAGAACCATCCAGCGTGGCCGGATCGATGTTCATACCAGCGCCCGGCTGGACGACATTGGCAACGATGAGGCCGATGATGAGGGCGAGCGTCGAGAATGTCAGGAAGTAGATCATTGCCTTACCGGCAACGCGACCCACCTTCTTCATGTCGTTCATGCCGGCGATGCCGGTTGCGACGGTCAGGAAGATGACGGGGGCGATGATCATCTTGACCAGACGAATAAAGCCATCGCCCAGAGGCTTCAGCTGTTCGCCAAGCTGCGGGTTGAAATGGCCGAGCGCAATACCGGCGATAATCGCAACGATGACCTGAAAATACAGGTGGCGGTAAAATGGCAATTTGACGTGGCTTGATGCCACGGCGGTGCTATCAATCATTTTTGTTCCTCCTCGGTCATAACCCTGCCTGCTGGCCTCCCGGGTCTGCCGTTCGTGGTTCACGGCCAATGACCGTTCGTTGACGCTTCTTGCAAAGACCGTGCCAAAAACTTGATTGAAATTATAAAGTGTTGAAAAAAAATGATTTTAAATACACTGGCAACAATACAATACTGGCCTGTGCGGATTTCCGCGCGTGATATCTTGCATTCTGTGCGGAAATCCACACATTAAGGTCGAGATATAGAGAAGATATATGAATGCTCGTTTTGAAAATTCGCGGTTCCGTTGGATTGCGTTCGGCGCGATGTGGCTCATCATCGCCTTCGGCGCGTTCGTGGCTGCGGATAAGTTCGGGCGCATTCAGGCGACGAAGACGCTGCTTGCCACCGCCAGCACGGATGGGGAGCTGAAAACGGCGCTTTTGAATGTCGCCTTGGAGCGTCCACGTGTTCTGCCGCTGGTGCTGTCGCGAGACAGGGATATGATCGAAGCGCTGGAGAATGGCGGCGCGACGATCGAGCAGCTAGACCGCAAGCTGGAGGATCTGATCGAGGGTACGCAGGCATCGGTCATCTACCTCACCAATCTCGATGGCGTTACCATCGCCTCCAGCAACTGGCGAACCCCGGAAAGCTTCGTCGGCTCCAACTATGCGTTTCGGGACTACTTCAAACGCGCGCTGGATACAGGCCGGGCGGAGCATTACGCGCTGGGCAATGTCAGCCGAAAGCCTGGGCTTTACATTTCACGCCGTGTGGATGGACCCGATGGCAAAGCGCTGGGTGTCGTCATTGCTAAGGTGGAGTTCAGCCGTCTGGAAGCCGACTGGAACATTGGTGGCCGCCCAGTCTACATCGTCGATAATAACGGCGTGGTGCTGATGACCAGCATACCCGAATGGCGGTTCAAGACGGTGGCGCCGATTGCCGAGGCGCGCCGCAAGTCGATTGCGGAAAGCCTGCAATTCGGCGACGAGCAATTGTCGCTGATGCCGGTCACGACGTTGTCCTCGCCGGGACCGCAGGTGGCGATGGTCAATGTCGAAGCGCCACGGTCTTTACGGGGTGAGTATCTGCGGCTTGAACTGCCGGTGCCGACGACCGAATGGAAGCTGCATTATCTTCAGCCGGTGGACCCGACGGTCAATGCTGCGGTCCGCGAAAGCCGCATCATTGCCGCCGCCAGCCTGATGCCGCTTCTGGCAATTTCTGCGATCTGGCTGCGGCGCAGGCAAAAGGCAGCGGAGGCACGGGCCGCTGCCGAGCAGGACAGGGCAGAGCTGGAACGGCGCGTTCAGGAACGGACCATCGATCTGACCATGGCTCGCGACCGGCTTCAGGCGGAAATTGTGCGGCACGAGCAGACCGCCGAGGAGCTGCAAAGCGTTCAGCACGAGTTGGTCAAAGCCAACCGACTGTCAATTCTGGGGCAAGTGGCGGCGGGCGTGGCGCATGAGATCAACCAGCCGGTGGCCACAATTCGCGCCTTCGCCGATAATGCCCGAGTATTTCTCAAGCGGGATCGCAAACAGGATGCCGATGAGAACCTCGAGAGCATTGCGTCGCTGACGGAACGGATTGGTGTCATCACCAGTGATTTGAAGATACTGGCGCGTAAGGGCCGCACCGCCGCCGAGCCCGTCAGCATTCGCCTCGTCATAGAGGGCGCTGTAGTGCTGTTGCGAAGCCGATTTGCCGGACGCATGGATGCGCTGGATATCAAGCTGCCGGAGGAGACTGTTCTGGTGTCGGGCAGCCGCATTCGGCTGGAACAGATCGTCATCAACCTTCTGCAAAACGCGCTCGAGGCTGTGGAGGACGTTGAGCAGGGGCGTGTCGAGGTACAGACGCAGGTGGTGGGCGATGAGGTGGTGTTGACGATTTCCGACAACGGCCCCGGCATTGCGCAGGATATCCACGAACAGCTGTTTTCCCCCTTCAACACCTCCAAGGAGGGCGGGCTGGGGCTGGGTCTCGTCATATCGCGCGATATCGCCTCGGACTATGGTGGCCGTATCGGAGTCGAAACGGGTGACGGCGGAACGTGTTTTTCTGTTTATTTGAAACGGGCTTGAGATGACGATGAGCGGAACGGTCTATCTGGTCGATGATGACTCGCAACTGCGCAAGGCCATGCGCCAGACACTGGAACTGCATGGCATCCAAGTCACGCCGTTTCCAAAGGCGGAACTGGCGCTGGAGGCTCTGTCCAAAAACTTCGACGGTGTCGTGATCTCGGATGTGCGTATGCCCGGCATGGATGGCCTTCAGTTTTTCGAACGACTGCGCCAGATCGATCCCGATCTGCCGGTCATTCTCATCACCGGCCACGGCGATGTGCCGATGGCGGTGGCCGCGCTGCATGACGGTGCCTATGATTTCATTTCCAAACCCTTCCCTGCCGAACGCATGGTGGAAAGCGCGCGACGGGCGCTGGAAAAACGTCGTCTCATCATGGAAAACCGCGCCCTGAAACTGGCGGCGGTGCAGGCTGAGGACGACCTTCCGCTAATCGGCCAGACACCGGCGATGGAGCGCCTGCGCAACACCCTGCGCCATATCGCCGATACCGATGTCGACGTGCTGGTGGCAGGCGAGACCGGCAGCGGCAAGGAAGTGGTGGCAACGGCTCTTCACAATTGGAGCAAACGCCGCGCCAAGGGCAATTTCGTCGCGCTGAATTGCGGGGCCCTGCCGGAGACGGTGATCGAAAGCGAGCTCTTTGGCCATGAAGCCGGTGCTTTTACCGGTGCGCAGAAGAAACGCATTGGTCGCATCGAACATTCCAGCGGCGGAACGCTGTTTCTCGATGAAATCGAAAGCATGCCGCCCGCAGTGCAGGTGCGAATGCTGCGGGTTCTTGAGATGCGACAAGTATCTCCTGTCGGCTCGAATGAAGAGCGGCCCGTGGACATTCGCGTGGTAGCTGCCGCAAAGGTGGACCTCGGTGATCCACAGCAGCGCGGTGACTTTCGCGATGACCTATATTATCGGCTGAACGTCGTGACTTTATCCATTCCGCCGTTGCGGGAACGACGGGCGGATATTCCGCTGCTGTTTTCGCACTTCGTCAAGAAGGCCTCCGCCCGCTTCGGCATGCCGGTGCCGTCGATTACCTCCACCGTGTCGCGCCACCTGAATGATCACGATTGGCCGGGCAATGTCCGAGAGCTTGGGCATTTTGCCGAAAGGGTTGTGCTGGGACTGGAAGCGACCTCAGAACCGGCTGTCGCGCCAGTCGCGCCGCGCGATGTCTCCGGCACGCTGGCGGAAAGAATGGATCGCGAGGAAGAAAATATCATCCGGGAAGTGCTGGAAAAGCACGAAGGCGATGTTTCCGGAACGATTGCCGCGTTGGGCATCGCCCGCAAGACATTCTACGACAAGCTTCAACGCCACAACATCAGCCGCACCGACTATGTTCAGAAAGGTGCGTAGAGTAATGCCTCCTCAACGCCTGTCGGGCGATGAGGAGGCGATGCCGTTGCGCGATCAGCCTGCCACGCAGAAGTGGTTCTGGCCATCGTAACCCATGTAAGTTCCGGTGCGCGAATTGAAGCTGCCGTAGCGCTGCGAGCAATAGTCGTACCAGGCATTCGTCCATGGCTCGATGGTGCGATATGTTGAGCGAGGCTGGTAGGCCGGGCGGGTGTCGTAAACCGGCTGGGCGCGGTAGACAGGCTGCGCACGATAGACCGGGCGAGGTGCCTGACGGTAGTAATAGTTATCGTCGGGCTCGCTGTATGTGTAGCTTGGCTGATAGGTCTGGTACTGACGCACCGGAGGCTCGTCATAGACGCGCTCATCCGAGTAGCGCGGCTGTGAAAGTGCCGAACCGACTGCCACACCGGCAGCAAGGCCAAGGACGCCACCCAGAAGAGCCGCGTCGCGGTCATGGCGGCGCCACTCGTCGGCTGATGCCGAATTGAGAGGGGCAAGGACTGTTGCGGAGACTGCAAGAGCCAGAAGTGTTTTTGCTGCGAAGGAAGCCATTTTCTTTTTCCATCCAGAAGGCGGCGGGCTGCCAGTTGTTATCTGATGGTTAAGAATTAGCTCTGGCTGGCTGAATGCGGGCTGAATGAATTAAGGCATCACCGTGACGGCATGAAAAGGGCAGAGCGCCCGTCAGCCAGTTATGATCGCTTCAGGTGCAAATGGCGCCATCATGCCGAGATAGGGTTTGTGGACGGGCGATGCGTAGGCGCCGCGCTTTGCCGTCTTGAGCCCCAGCGTTACCAGCCCCTCAGCATGCTTTACCGCCGCAGAAACGCCGTCCACCACGGGCACGCCGAATTCTTCGGAGAGCTTTGCAGCAAGGTCTGCCATACCAGCACAGCCCAGCACGATTGCGTCGGCTCTGTCGTTACGGATCGCAGCGTCTATTTCAAAACGCAGCCGTTCCAGCGCATCCGAATTGGGGTCTTCCAACGAAAGCACCGGAATATCCGCGGCCCGGACCTTGGCGCGATGGCCCATGCCGTAGCGATGGACGAGATGCTCCAGCGGCAGGCGGGAGCGTTCCATGGTGGTCACGACGGTGAACTTCTGCGCGATGAAAGAGGCCGTCGCCACAGCCGCCTCGCAGATGCCGATCACCGGAATATGCGCAAGCGCCCGTGCGGCATCCAGCCCCGTATCATCGAAACAGGCGATGATGGCCGCCTGCGCACCCTCCCGCTCACCCTTGGCGATTTCGGCCAGCAAACCGGGAACGGCGAAGACCTCGTCATAATAGCCTTCGATGGAAACCGGGCCCATTTGCGATGTGGTGGCGATGATGTCAGTGCCGTGGGCCGCAACGCTTCTTGCTGCTATGGCCACGGTTGCTGTCATGGATGCGGTGGTGTTGGGATTGACGATGAGAATGCGCATGATGGCTTGTTCAGACTTTCAACTGGCGTCTGTTCAGATAAACGATGAGACCGAGGGTCGCCGCAATGACCAGCAGCGAGAAGAATGTGGTGACCGCACCCAGCGCGTAGAGAACCGGCGTGGTGACGTTGGTCGTCATGCCGTAGATTTCCAGCGGCAGGGTATTGTAGGTGCCAGCGGTCATCAGCGTGCGGGCAAACTCATCATAGGACAGCGTAAAGCCGAACAGGCCGATGCCGATCAGGCTCGGCGCTATCATCGGCAGGACGACTTCGCGAAATGTCTGCCATGACGTTGCACCCAGATCACGCGCGGCTTCCTCGTAGGATGGCGAAAAGCGGTTGAAGACGGCAAGCATGATCAGCACGCCGAAGGGCAGCGTCCATGTCAGATGTGCCCCGAAGGCAGATGAGTACCACGAGGGCTCCAGCCCGAGTTGCTGAAACAAAACGCCGATGCCTAGAGAGATGATGATCGATGGCACCACTAGGCTGGCGACGGACAGATAAAACAGCGGTGTCGCGCCAACGAATTTGCGGCGAAACGCCAAGCCGGCCAGAAGAGAGACCAGCACGGTCGAGAGCATAACCATGATGCCCAGAGCAAAAGAGCGGCGGAACGAGCCACCGAAATCTCCGACCGCCTGCTGCTCGAACAGATTGCCGAACCAGTGCAGCGACACGCCGTTCAGCGGAAAGGTCAGGCCGCCATTCGGCCCCTGAAAGGCGAGGATGAGAATGGCCGAGAGCGGGCCGTAAAGAAACAGCACGAACAGCGCGAAGAAGAACGCCAGAATATAGAACTCGCGACCGCGTTTTTCAGAGTGCATGTCAAAGCTCCTTCCTGATATCGACGACGCGTAATATGCCAGCGACCATCAGCAGCACGAGTGCCAGCAGGATCACGGCATTGGCAGCGGCAGCAGGATATTGCAGCAACGACATCTGGTTCTTCATCATCAGCGCGACCGACGCGCTTTGCCCGCCGGACATGACCTGAACCGTCGAGAAGTCCGCCATGACAAGGGTGACGACGAAGATGGTGCCGATGGCAATTCCCGGTTTGGCGAGCGGAATGATGACGTTCCAGAGTATCTGCCAGCTCGTTGCGCCTGCGTCCCGTGCGGCCTCTACCAGCGATTTATCGATACGCATCAGCGTGTTGAAAATCGGCGTGACCATGAACAGCGTATAGAGATGCACCATGGCCAGCACCACGGCGAAATCGGAATAGAGCAGCCACTCCACCGGGGCCGGTACGATGCCCATATTGACCAGCGCGCTGTTCACCAACCCGTTTCGACCGAGCACCGGTATCCATGAAATCATGCGGATGATGTTGGAGGTCAGAAACGGCACGGTGCAGATGAGGAACAGCACCATTTGCATTGTGGTGGTGCGAATGTGGAATGCCAGAAAATAAGCAACCCAGAAGCCGCAAAACAGCGTGATGGCCCAGACGATGGCTGCGAACTTCAGCGTGTTGGCATAGGTCTGCCACGTCATCCATGATCCCAGCGTTTCCCCGTAATTGAAGGTCACAAAGCCGGGATACATCTGGGCAAAGTCGTAATCCCAGAAACTGACGATGGCGATCATCAGGATCGGCAGGGCCAGAAAGAAACCGAGGATAAGCGCAAGCGGCGCTGCCTGCAGATAGGCGACGAGTTTCGGGGCAAGCGCAAAGCTGCGGCTTTTCTTGTCCGTCTTTTCACTGACGCCGATCAGTCTCACTGTGACCATGGCCCGTCTCCTCGCTTTACTGGGAAAGGATGCGCGGAGATAAATCCGCGCATCCCGTTGTCGTCTTGAGGTGATCAGGCTGCGATGAACTCGTTCCAGCGGCGGACCATGTAGCGGTCTTCGTCCATCACGGAGTTCCAGCAGGCGACCTTGCCCATGCGCTCCTGGAAGGAGCCGCCATCGCGTACCGCACCGGCCTTTTCCATGATCTTGCCATCGGGAGCGATGATGTCGCCCTGCGCGGCCTTGCCCTCGACCCAGTAGCCCCACTCGTCCGCAGTCATGTGTTCCTTGGCCGTATCCATGGCGGCAGAGTAGTAACCCTGACGGTTGAGGTACGCGCCGACCCAGCCGGAGGTGTACCAGTTGATATATTCATAGGCAGCATCCAGCTTTGCGCCTGACAGGTGCTTGGCAAGGCCGAGACCACCGCCCCATGAACGGTAACCTTCCTTCAGCGGCTGGTATTTGCAGGCGATGCCCTTGGAACGCACGGCGGCGACGGCAGGCGACCACATGGACTGGATGACGACTTCGCCGGATGCCATGAGGTTGACGCTCTCGTCGAAGCTCTTCCAGAAGGCGCGGAACTGGCCGTCCTTTTTGGCCTTGATCAGGAAGTCGATCGTCTTGTCGATCTCCTCCTTGGTCATGTTGCCCTTGTCGGCATATTTGACGTTGCCCATGGCTTCCATGATCATTGCAGCATCCATTATGCCAATGGACGGAATGTTGAGGATCGATGCCTTGCCCTTGAACGCGGGGTCCATGATATCGGCCCAGCTGGTGATCTCACGTCCGACGAGGTCCGGGCGAATGCCGAGCGTATCGGCGTTGTAGATCGTCGGGACCATGGTGAAATAGTCTGTTTCGCCCTTGGCGAATTTCTTGTCGCCCGGCTTTTCCACGAAACCAACGGTGTGCGGTGCCGTACCCTGAGCAATGACGCTGTCAGGCGTCAGCTTGCCGTTTTTGAACAGCGGTACGATCTTGTCGTAATATTTCAGCTTCTTGATTTCCATCGGCTGGATCACGCCTGCCGGATAGACCTTCTTGAGAATCCAGTATTCGATGTCGGCGATGTCGTAGGAGTTCGGCTGGGTTACGGCGCGCTGTGCAGCGGCATCCGAATCCGTTGCCGTCATTTCCAGCGTGATGCCGAGGTCCGCCTTGCACTTTTCAGCGATCGCGTTGAGGTTCGATACGCCGGTGCCAAACTGACGCAGTGTAATCGGGTTCTGTGCCCAGATGGTCGGGAAGCCGGTGATGAGGCCGGAGCCGATGGCGGCACCGGTTGCTGCCGCGCCTGCCTTGAGAAGGCCACGACGGGACAGACCTTTTTTAATGCTGGATCGAGTGGTCATGAAAATTCTCCTCTGGTTGGTTTTTGTGGTTATTTTTCTATCCGTCCGAGCACGATGGCATCGGCCGCATTCCATGAAAGCGGTATGGCCTCCCCGACCTTGACGGGTTTCTCGAAGAAGGCGACATCGCTTAAAGTCACGTTGAAGTCCTCGAAACCGGCACCCGCGACGACGATCTTCACGCTGGCGCCATGATATTCGACGTTGGAGACGATGCCGGTGAAGCCAAGACCAGACACATCCGTTTCGCCAACACGAACGCGGTCCGTTCTGATGGCGATATCGACCGGGCCGCTATCCGGGGCATTGCCCGTGGCTATGAACGATCCGCCACCCGTGACATCCATCGTCAGGGTGTCGCCCACCGTCTCTCTGACGCGACCGGAAATGACGTTGTGGTTGCCCATGAAGCGGGCAACGAAGCCGGTCGCGGGTCGCTCGAACACCTCGCGCGGGGTTGCTGCTTGCTCGATGCGACCGTCATTCATGATGACGATGATATCGGCCAGCGCCATCGCCTCTTCCTGGCTGTGGGTGACGTGTACAAAGGTAATGCCGAGCGATGTTTGCAGCTTCTTGAGCTCCGCCCGCATGCGAATTTTGAGAAATGGATCGAGAGCCGAGAGCGGCTCATCGAGGAGTAGCGCCTCAGGATCGGTGATCAGCGCCCGTGCCAGCGCCACACGCTGCTGCTGGCCACCGGAAAGCTGGGCCGGTTTGCGATCGGCATAGGGGTCGAGCTGCATCAGTTGCAGCATTTCCATCGCCTTTGCGCGCCGCGCCTCCTTGTCGACCCCCTTCATCTTGAGGCTGAAAGCGACGTTGTCGATGAGGTCAAGATGGGGGAACAGCGCATAGGACTGGAACATCATCGCCGTGCCGCGCTTGGCGGGTGGAAAATCCGTGACCACCGTATTGCCTAGTCTGACATCACCGCTCGAGATGGTCTCATGCCCGGCAATCATGCGCAAAGTCGAGGTCTTACCGCAGCCGGAGGGGCCGAGCAGGCAGCAATAGCTACCCGCAGGAATTTTAAGGCTGATCGCATGCACAGCCGTCGTCGTGCCGTAGACTTTCGAAACGGAAGCGATGTCGATTTCGGCGGCTTTGCTCATGCGGGTTCCCCTGACTGTCCGCATATTCTCTGCATACGCCGTGCCAGTTCGATGAGCGCCCGATAAGCTCATAAAATTAAAGGATATTTTGTCCGGCTGGAAAAAAGAAGAAGTTGACGGCTGTCTGTTGTGCCCAAAAAATATGCGATTGTTTTCGATGTTGCATAAGGATTGTATTCAATCCGACGCCTACCGTGCAGACGTTTTTTGTTTTCAGTTTTGCTGCTTCGATGTAAAAGGCAAGGGGAATACGGATGCTGCCATGACCATTGCCCATATCACGCCCGAACTGGATGCCTCGCAGGAAGACCGTGCCCAGGCTATTCGCGATACGTTGCGAGATGCAATCGTGGACAGGCGGCTTACCCCCGGTACAAAACTGTCCGAGGCGGAAGTCGGCACGTTGTTCGATGTCAGTCGTACCGTCGTGCGCGCCGCCTTGCAGATGCTGGCCTTCGAAGGACTGGTCAAAACAGAGCGCAACCGCGGCGCTTTCGTTTCAAACCCCACGCCGGAAGAGGCGCGGCAGGTTTTTTCGTCGCGCAGGTTGATCGAACCGGGGATCGTCAATGCCGCCATCGAGCGCCTGACGCCTGCAATTATTGCTGACATCCGTGCGCATCTGGAAGAAGAAACCCGCCACCAGCACGCGCGAGGCCCCAGCGCCAGACGGGCGGAAATCAAGGCGTCGGGAGATTTCCACCTGATGCTGGCATCGGTCGCGGGCAACGCCATTCTCGAAAAATTCATGGCGGAACTGGTCGCCCGCTCGTCGCTCGTCATCGCGCTCTATGGTCGCTCGGGTGTTTCAAGCTGCGGACATGGTGACCACGCCTCCATACTTGATGCTTTGGAGGCGGGTGATGTTGAGAAGGCGAGAACGTTGATGCTGCACCACATCGATCACATCGAAGCCGATCTCGATCTGCGCAACAAGGAGGGCCTTGCCCTCAAGGACGCCCTCTCTCTTTAGGTAGCTTTGGTCAGGCGCAAGCTGTGCGACTGACGGCATTCTTATGCTGCGTAACGGCTGATTGCCAAATCTGCCGTCTCGATTTCGGGCGCTTTGCCGCTAATGAGGTCGGCCAGAACCCGCGCAGAGCCGCAGGCCATCGTCCAGCCCAACGTACCGTGGCCTGTGTTGAGGTACAGATTGCTGTAGCGGGTCGCGCCGATGACGGGCGTTCCATCCGGCGTCATCGGGCGCAGGCCGCTCCAGAATTTCGCCTGGGTCTGGTCACCCGCACCACCGAAAAGGTCTTCGATGGAGTGTGTCAGCGTTGCCTGACGTTTTGCAGGCAAATCCTTGCTGAAACCGGCAATTTCTGCCATGCCGCCCACGCGGATACGGTCACCTAGACGCGTCATGGCAATCTTGTGCGCCTCATCCATGACGGTCGAAACAGGCGCGCGCGCGGCATCCATGATGGGAACGGTAATCGAATAGCCCTTGACCGGGTAGACCGGCAGATCGATACCGAGGCGCTTGAGGAATTGCGGCGTATAGCTGCCCATCGCGCCGATGAAAACATCCGCCTCGATGGTGCCCTTTGTGGTTTCCACGGCCGTGACGCGACTGCCTTCGGTGATAGGGCGGGTGATGGCAGTATCGTACATGAACGTGACACCGGCCTGCTCCGCAAGCTTGGAAAGTTCGGTCGTGAACATGAAGCAATCGCCGGTTTCATCGCCCGGCAGGCGAAGGCCGCCGACGATCTTGTCTCGCGATCCCGAAAGGCCGGGCTCGACGGCCACGCAGCCATCTCTATCCAGAATTTCGTAGGGCACGCCACCAGCCTTCAGCACGGCCACATCCTTACCGATACCATCGAACTGTTTCTGGGTGCGGAAGACTTCCAGCGTTCCCTGCGTGCGCTGATCGTACTGGATGCCTGTTTCCTCGCGCAGCGCCATCAGGCAGTCGCGACTATATTCAGCAACCCGCACCATGCGGCTCTTGTTGATGGCATAGCGCGATGAGGTGCAATTGCGCAGCATCTGGCCGATCCATTTCAGCGCGGCGGGGTCCAGCGTCGGGCGAATAATCAGCGGCGAGTGTTCCATGAACAGCCATTTCACGGCCTTCATGGGAATGCCGGGGGCCGCCCATGGTGAGGAATAACCGGGCGATACTTCACCGGCATTGGCAAAGCTGGTTTCCAGCGCCGCCGCAGGCTGGCGATCGATCACGGTTACGGAATGACCGGCTTTTGCCAGATACCAGGCGGACGTTACGCCGACGACACCGGCTCCGAGAATTACGATATTCATCTGCGTCTCACTCGTCTGCGTTTGTTGCGTGGCCGGTTGCGGCGGGCATATCTGGCTGAATGTAGGTACGTCGGTAGCGGTGGCCGAGGCCTGTCAGAATTTCATAGGCAATTGTACCCGCATCTTCGGCTATGTCTTCAATTGACTGATCCGGGCCGATCAATTGAACGAAGCTGCCATGGGTTAAAGTTCCCTCCGGCAGCGCTGAAATATCGATGCTGATACTGTCCATGGACACGCGACCTGCAATCGGCAGGCGCACCCCATTGAAATAGGCGGCACCGCTGTTGCTCAACGAGCGCGGCAGGCCATCGGCGTAACCGGCGGCGAGTGTCGCCAGCCGCGTTTCGCCCGTCGTACGTAGAGAGCCGCCGTACCCCACCAATGTCCCGGCAGGTACCGTACGCGTCTGCACGACAGCAACATCCAGCCGCACCACCGGCTTCATCGGGTTTGGCCGTACCGAGGAAGGCGCGCCGCCATAGAGCGCGATGCCCGGACGCATGACGGCATTGTGGTAATCCGCGCCCAGAAAGATGCCGCCTGAATTGGCAAAGCAAACGGGTGCATCGGGAAACATCTGAATGGCCCTACGCATCACGCTCAACTGGTCCGCATTGGCTGCGTGTTCAGGCTCATCCGCACAGGCCAGATGGCTCATGACGAAGGTGATATCGATGCCATCCAGTAGGTGTGGCGATGTTCTCAGCGTTTCGAGTTCTTGCGGCGCCATGCCGAGGCGTGACATGCCGGTGTCGATCTGAAGCGCCGCGGGCAGGGACTTGCTCAGCGTTGCCGCATGCGCAGCCCATTGCGCAAGCTGCTCCAGCGAGTTGATGACCGGTGTGATGTTCATGGCTGCGCAGGATGTCTCATTGCCCGGCTGCAAACCGTTCAGCACGAAGAGGGCGGCATCGCCCGGAATCCGCAACCGCAGTGCAAGTGCTTCATCGATATGCGCCACGAAGAAATGGCGGCAACCTGCGTCATACAGAACGGGGGCCACGACATCCGCGCCAAGGCCATAGGCGTTGGCTTTGACCACGGCACTGGTCACGGCTCCGGGCGCCCTAGCTTTGAGACTGAGGTAATTGTCTCGCAGAGCACCGAGGTCAATTTTCAGATAACCGCTGGCACCGCCGCTCGCCTTCTGGCGATTGATCGTCATGTCCATCGTCGTTCCCTTGTTATTTTCCAACAAGACTATTGCAACGATCATCGAATTTTCGCAGTTTAGGCCATCGAATATTCCAGAAATTTCGATTTCACGCAATTTTCTACGATAAAACGGAATGATTTTATGTCGGCTTTAGACGCTACCGATCGTCATATCATTCGTGTGCTTCGCCTCAATGCCCGCATCAGCAATGCCAAGCTTGCGGCAGAGGTGGGCCTGTCGCCGTCCGCATGCTTGCGGCGGGTCGACATTCTGGAGCGAGAAGGCGTTATCAGGGGCTATACGGCGCTGACAGGAAGCATGGCGGGCGGCGAAGTTATCTCCGTCATCGTGCAGATCACGCTCGACCGGCAGACCGAGGATTTTCTCAACCGCTTCGAAAGCGCCGTGCGTCGATACCCGGAAATCCGCGAGTGCTATCTGATGACTGGCGGTTCGGATTATTTCCTGCGGGTCGAGGTAGAAACAGCAGGCGATTTCGAACGTGTCCATAAGGATATACTATCGAAATTGCCCGGTGTTTCGCGCATCCATTCCAGCTTTGCCATTCGTAATGCGCTGGCAAGCCCCAAGCCACGGGGGTGAGTGATCAAGCGCTCCACCACCGATAAAAATGATGGACGGGTCCATGCCCGTGGCCGACACGCAGGTCTCGGCCAGCAGCCAGCGCGCCTTGCAAATACTCCTTCGCCAAACCGATAGAATCTGCCAGCGAGACGCCGAGCGCCAGATGTGCCGTGATGGCGGAGGCTAGCGTGCAACCGGTGCCGTGATCATTGTCCGTCTCGATGCGCGGCATGGAAAATGTGTGGACAGTCTCGCCATCCAGCAGGATATCCGTGCTTTCAGCCCCGCTGCCGTGACCGCCCTTGATCAGCACCGCCCGCACTCCGGTGCGAAGAATGGCTTCCGCCTGACGGATTATCTCCTGCCTGTCCGTTGCGACCGGACTTGCGCTCAGTAGTGCCGCCTCCGGCAGATTGGGGGTTGCCAGCAGCGCGAGAGGAAGCAGGCGCAAGCGCAAGGTTTCAATCGCATCTTCCTGCAACAGCCGGTCGCCCGATGTCGCCACCATCACTGGGTCCAGCACAATGGGCGTGGGTTGGTTTGCAAGATGGGTGGCGATGGTCTCGATGGTTTCGATACGCGAGACCATGCCGATCTTGACGGCATTGATATCGAGATCGGAAAATACAGCCTTCATCTGCGCGGTGATCATACCCGCCGAGATGTCTTCCACAGCGGTCACGCCTTTGGTGTTCTGCGCGGTGATCGCGGTCAGCACGCTGGCGCCGTAGACCCCGAGGGCTGAAAATGTCTTGAGGTCGGCTTGAATGCCCGCACCGCCGCCGCTGTCGGAACCGGCGATCGTCAAAGCAATGGATGTCATCGGCGCAACTCCAGTGCGGCATCGATTTCGTCACGAAAAGACTTTGTGGTCATTGTAATATCGGGGGTGCGGAACAGCGCCGAAATTACCGCGACGCCATCTGCGCCAGCGGCGATGACGGGCCGCACCCGTTCCAGTGTGATACCTGCGATGGCACCGACCGCCATTTCGGGTCGCGCCTGTCTGAGATAGCTGCGCAACTGCCTGAGACCATCCAGCCCCACCGGTGCATCCGGGTTCACTTTGGAGATCGTTTCGAAAACACCACCGATGCAAGCGTAATCAGCGGGTGCCTGCGCCGCACGTTCGGCATCCGCGAGGCTCTTCACCGTGAGTCCGATAATCGCATCCGCTCCAAGCAAGCGCCTTGCCGTTTCGGCATCCATATCATCAGCACCCAGATGAACGCCATCGGCCCCCGATGCCAGCGCCACATCGACGCGATCATTGATGACGAGCGGAACGCCTGTCGGCTTCAAGGCATCTAGGATGCGCTTGGCCTGCTCTATCATCGCGCGGGTTGTAGCCTGTTTGTCGCGATACTGGATAATGGTTGCCCCGTTGCGGGCCGCTATAGCCGCGAGATCCGGCAGCGGCGCAATGTCGGTCAACGAAGCATCCACAAGGGCGTTCAGCCGGTAGTCAACGGTCATCATGTTCAATCCTTGCATGGGCGATAATGTCTGCTGTGTCGATGGCGTTGAGCGCATCGAGAAAGGTGGCCTCGAAGGTGCCGGGCCCGCGCGCGTGTTCGGCGGCCAGTTGGGCCGATACGCCGGTGACTGTCAGCGCCGCCGTGGCCGCCAACATCGCATTGGGCTCTACCGCCATGAAGGCTGCAATCACCCCGCCAGACAGGCACCCGGTGCCCGTAACCTTTGCCATCCACGGGTGGCCGTTCCTGATCGTTACCACGCGTGTAGTCTCGGCAAGCAGGTCTTGCGGACCTGTCTGAATGCGAAGGGCACTGCCGACATCGCCGATGACATCCATTTCCGCAGCGTTTCCACGCACGATCGTGGGCTTGAGTGCGATGAGTTCGCGCGCGAAATCCAGTCGGGAGGGCGAGTAATCGCAATGCACCGGGTCGATGATCCAAGGCTTGCTTGTGGCATTCGCCACCTTGACCGCCGTCCGAATAACGTCACGGCGGGCAGCGTCCAGTGTTCCCAGATTGATGGTGAGAGCACCAACCTTGGCCACGAAGCTCTCGATTTCCTCCTGCGATGACGTCATGGAGGGGACCGCGCCAACGGCGGTGATACCGTCTGCGGTAAACTTCTGCACGACGGTATTCATCAGGCAGTGAACCCGTGGCCTTTGTTCGCGCACCCGTGACAGAACGTCTGCCACCGCTTGCGCCGTCGGAAATTTCGCCATCGGTATCGCACTCCAGATATGACATCACGGAGATCCGGTTATGACGAAGAAAAGAAAAGCATGGCCAAGGGGCGACTGTTCCGTTCCTACGCCGGCATGACCCGGATCAGGTTCAAGGGTCCGGCTCAGCGCCATCTCAGCATCGTCAGATGCTCCCCTCGGAATGTCTGGAAAGTGTCGTTTTTTGCGCCCGCTGTCAATGGGCGGGTGAGGGGCGGAAAACGTTGTTTCCGCCCGTCGATATATGGATCAGACGATCTGGACGACGACTTTTTCGCGTGCGGATTTCAGCGCCGCATCGGCGAGTTTCAGCGCGATCAAGCCGTCATGGGCCGATGGTGATGGCGCCACGTTGTTTTCGATGGCGTCGATGAAAGCCTTGATTTCTGCGGCATAGGCTTCCGTGTAGCGTGTCATGAAGAAATCATGCAGCGGCGGGCGCGTATAGCCGTCCTTGGTCGCGATTTCGATGGAAACCGGGCGCTGGTTTTCGGCAGCGACGGAGCCGAGCGATCCGTGCACTTCGATACGCTGATCGTAACCATAGGTCGCGCGGCGCGAGTTGGAAATGATAGCCTGGCGTCCGCTGGCAGTGGTCAGAATGATGCTGGCGCTGTCGAAGTCGCCCAGTTCGCCGATCTTCGGATCGACCAGCACGGACCCTGTCGCGAACACACTGACAATGTCTTCTCCCAGCAGGAAGCGGGCGATGTCGAAATCATGGATGGTCATGTCGCGGAAAATGCCGCCGGAGACCTTGATGTATTCGGGTGGCGGTGCGCCGGGATCGCGGCTGGTGATCGTCACCATCTCGACCTTGCCGATCTGGCCATCATCGATGGCCTTGCGCACGGCGCGGAAATGCGGATCGAAACGGCGGTTGAAACCGAGCATGATCTTCGCATCGGTTTCCTTGACCACCTCGATGCAGGCGGCAGCGCGGGCGACATCCAGATCGATAGGCTTCTCGCAGAAGATCGCCTTGCCAGCGCGCGCGAACTGCTCGATCAGATCGGCATGCGTATTGGTCGGTGTGCAGATGATGACGGCGTCGATCTCTGCATCTGCCAACACGGCATCGATGGTGCTGATTTTGCAGCCGGTCTCATCAG
Source organism: Agrobacterium vaccinii (assembly GCF_021310995.1). Classification (NCBI taxonomy): domain Bacteria; kingdom Pseudomonadati; phylum Pseudomonadota; class Alphaproteobacteria; order Hyphomicrobiales; family Rhizobiaceae; genus Agrobacterium; species Agrobacterium vaccinii. Next base: position 1,360,640 of record NZ_CP054151.1, read on the forward strand.
CAATCGCCTGAGCTGCGTCCTGAAAGGCATCGACAACGGCAACCAGTTTGGCGCGTTTGTCGGCGGCAATCGCCTTGGCATGCACTTTTCCGATGCGACCCGCACCCAGCAAAGCCAATCTCGTAACCATCGTTTTCCTCCCGATGTGAATGCCGGGTTCCGTTATGACTGTCGTCTCGCCTGGAACGGCAACGTGCACAATAGACCCATTTGGAATATATGTTCCATCTTGCTAGTGCGCCATTTCATTTGTGTCAAGCCACCGATGAGCGGTCCTGCGGTGGCGTACAGGAGGGAAATATCCGACCGCAGATATCTACGCAGATGCACGGGTTCAGGCGGCGCGGGCAAGTGCCGTCTAACGTCAGTTGTCAGGCATGCCGGGAATGCGATTGACCTCGATCATCTGCCGGATGGTGCGGTCCGCGACCCGTTCAGCACGGGCTTTGGACTGCTCCACATCTTCGGGGAACGTATAGGTCATGTAGGATAGGGATGTTTCGAGGTCGTTGTTGTTGTGACCGAGGATGGCTGCAAAGTAGCTGTTTTTCGTCACGCTCGATTGCGCAAAATTGCGATAGGCGATTTCCGCATAGAGATGGCGCAGGCCGTAGGGCTTCGGGGGTTCTTCCTTCGGCCAGATGTCCTCGAATTTGGCCATAACGGCGTCGCGTAGCGGCAGGCGCACTTCGGCTGTGAAATCATCGACATTGAGGCCGAGCCATAGCTTGCCATCGCTGCTGTTGCGCAGGCGCCCATAGGCATCCAAAACGATTTTCGATTGTTCCAGCACCGGGATTTCATAGGTAACGCCAAATTTCGTGCCTTCGCCCTGCTTGGTTTTGGCCTGCCCATTGAACAGCACGCTCCATTTGGAAACGCCTTTGCCATAGGGCGCGGGTGTCAACTCAGCCTGGGTGAAGATTTCATAGGGACGACGCCCGGTGGTGCCCATCAGGCCTATGGCGATCGTCATAGGGTCCGAGGAGTGCAGATAGCGCCGACAGCGTCTCATGACTTCGGCATAGTTCTCGAAGGTAATGAGCGATCCGTGCTTGGTGGCGATCTTCGCCATTTTTATCTTGCGGGCTTCGTCGTAAAGCTGAGGCGTACCAGCGGCGATGCGCAACATCGGGTGGTCATCGCCGAAGGCTTCGCGAACGGCATTGCGGTATTTGGTGATGTAGGAAATGACGGTCGCCTGCGCCTTGTCGCCCATGGACGCCATCTCGGCATCCCACAGAGTCTGCATCTCCTGTTTCGTCGTCAGCCCGTTGGTGGCCGCGATGAAGTCCGACACGCGCAGCAGAAACCGGGGTTTGCGGCCTGCCATGTTGCTTTCGGCACGCTCCAGCTTCTCCTGAATGGAATTGGCAACCCCACGCAGCGGGTATTCGACCGTTCGGATATAGGTGTCCAGCCGCTCCCGCAGTTTTTTCATGTTGCAGATGGCAAGCGGTGTCGTCTTTGGCCCGAAGGCATCCTTGAGCGCGTATCTATATTTTACGATGTAGAGTTCAAGCGTCTTTTCCGTGCGGCCATTGTCGAAATGGAAGCGTACTTCTTCATTCCATAGGGCACTGATCTTCTTGGGATCGAACGTGCCATCCGGCTTGCGCGTGAGCTTCACCTTCTCGATGAAATCCGCGATACGCTCGACCAAAACCGGTGTTTTTGTTTTTCTTTTTTCGGCCACGGGCATCGTCAGCTCCAGCAATATGATTCGCTTTTAGAAAAGTATATTTTATATACATCACTCAAGGGCATTGTTGACTGCGTTTTTTACGCGAATGGGTCCGTAGGCGAGTTCGCGGGCTGCGTGAACCAGTGCGCGCCATCGTGGTCCATATAAATATGGTCTTCAAGGCGAATGCCGAAACGGCCGGGATAAACGAGCATGGGTTCGTTGGAAAAACACATGCCCTGCGCGAGCGGGGTGGTGTTTCCGCGCACGATATAGGGAGCCTCGTGAATTTCGAGCCCAAGCCCATGACCGGCGCGATGGGGCAGGCCCGGAAGCTGATAATCCGGGCCCAGACCGTGCCCGGCCATGACACGGCGGGCGGCGTCATCGAGTGCACTGCATGGCGTGCCGAGCTTGGCCGCATCGAAAACCGCCTGCTGCGCCTCGCGCTCGATGGCCCAGGCCTCTGCGAAATCCGGCGATGGTTCGTCGATCATGTATGTCCGCGTCAGATCGGAATGGTAGCCATCGATGCGCGTGCCGGTATCGACGAGGATCGCGTCTCCTGGCTGCAAAATCTGGTCGCCATCCGCACCATGCGGCAGGGCAGTGGCAGTGCCGAAGGACACGATGCAGAAAGACGAGCCGCCTTCGCCGCCGAGTTCCAGATGCTGCTCATCGATGAAACGCACGACCTCGGATGCGCGGATGCCATGCTTCATGATGCCATGCGCCCGCTTCTGTACGTCGAGCGTCAGGTTCATGGCATACTGGATGATGGCGATTTCGGTCGTGGATTTGCAAGCCCGTAGGCTGCCAATCATCGGCCCGCCGTCACAAAGCCGGTCCTGACCCAGTTCTCTGGCAAGGCTGTGATAGATGAAGAGCGGCAGCGCATCGTCAAGTGCGACGCGACCCGTGGCGCCAACGAGAGAGGCGACCAGTGCTGCCGGGCGCTCCTCTTCCTGCCAGATGTGAACCTCGCCATCGAGATGGGGCAAGGTATCGACACGGCTTTTTTCGAAACCGGGCACGACATAATGCAGTGCATCCTGCGTAACGACGGCGCCCAGCAGGCGTTCACTCTGATGCCAGACGAGACCGGTGAAATAGCGCAGGCTTTCCGACGAACCCAGAAGCAGAGCGCTAACACCTTGTTGCTCCATCAGGCGGCGCAGGCGATCCAGCCGCTGCTTGCGTTCCGCATCGCCAATCAGGTCCGGCTTCATTCCCAGGAGCATCGTCGTTCTTTCTCTGTCATCGCACGGGGATGGAATACAGAAATGCTGCCTTGTATTCAATATGTCGACAGACGTTTGAGCGAAGAGTTTTAGGGTTGTAGCCGCTTCTTCAGAGAGGCCACGATCCGTTTCGTCAGCGCTTCGTAATCCTCATCGAAGTGGTGGCCGCCGTCGATGCCGATGATCTCGGCGCCCTTGTCCTTCAATGCCGGGCAGGCAGCGTCTTCATCATCTGTGCCGTAGACGCACTGCACGATTTTCGGATCGACCTTCTCCAGATCGGTGACGGGGTCCTGCGTGCCGGAGCCGGAGACGCCAAGCCAGCCGCCCACCGAAATTTCGTAGGAGACCTCATGGGACAGCGACAGCAGGCTCATCTGCACGACGCGGCTTTTGTCCTTTTCCGGCAACAGGTTATAGGTTACGGGAATGACGTCGGCACCGAAGGAATAACCGATCAGCACAACGTTCTTGACCTTCCACTCCTTGCGGTAAGTGTCGATGATGCGGGACAGATCATCGGCGATGTCCTGAGGCTTTTTTTCGGACCAGAAGTAACGCAGCGAGTCCACGCCGATTGTCGGCACGCCGTCCTGTTGCAGGAAACTGCCGACATCCTTGTCCAGATCGCGCCAGCCACCATCGCCGGAGTAGATGATCGCCATCGTATCCATGGTTGGCTTTGCTTCCAGCACGGTCAGCGGCAGACCGAGCGGATTATCCGTATTGCCGGCGGCATCGATGCGATCCTGCAAGGCTTCGGCAAGCGCTGCCTGCGGCTCGTCGGTGACGTCCTTGATGTCGATGTCGGAATGGGATTTCAGCAGTTCTTCGACATGCGCGCGACCCTTGGCATCGGCCTTGGGCGTGAAGACGACGCTAACGGGCGCGGGTAGGGCGCCGTCGGTCAGGCCGTAAATCGTGCGGTTGCCGTCTTTCTGCTTGGTGGCGGGGGTGCAGAGGATCTTTTCAAGTGGAATACCTGCAACAGGATCGACGGCCACGGCCTCGCCGATGGTGGCAGCCGGGCTTTGCGCAATCATGGCCAGCGCCAACGTCGCGCCATCACCCATACCTGCGATAATCGGCGGGCGGTAGTTGGAGACATTGGCCTTGCGCTGAATTTCCTGCGCCAGTTCCTCGATGTCGGAGATCATATAGACGCAGTCATCATCGTCGGCCTGAAGAGCCGCCATATATTTTGGAAAATCGATTCCGACGACTGCCGCACCCTTTTCCACCAGCGCTTCGGCTTCGGTCTGCTCCTGCTCACCCCAGCCGCTCTGGCCGGAGATCAGGAAAATATTGGCTGCCACGTCGCCATCCGGCAGCATGATGTGATCTGGCGGGATCATGCCTGTCTGAAAGCCGTTGGCGTCCTGTGCCGACACTGAAAACGGAATGGAAAGTGTCGCTGCTATCAAGGCGGCTTTCAGATATGTCAGGCCTGTCATTTACCAATCACTCCTCTGACGCCGCCGCTGATGAGAACGGTTGCGTCCATAAGCGCCAATGCGGCGCTGGTACCGTTGGAAACCGCGACATAGCGTGGTTCCCATTTCGGGTGAAACTTAGACTTGAACGCTCTTAATCCCTTGAAATTATAAAAACGTTCGCCGTGTTCAAACAAAGTTCCGCCTATCCGGTCCCAGACCGGCGCAGCGTCACGCTTCGACATGCCGGAAAGCGGGGCCATCCCAAGGTTGAAATAGGAGTAACCCTGTTCGCGCATATATTCAATAATGCTGACGAACAGAAAGTCCATCGCCCCACGCGGTGCATCGGGTGAAAAGCGCATGAGATCGACTGTGACTTCCTGCTTGGTCTCCGTCATCAAAAGGTTGGCGAAAGCCGTGATCTGACCGTCTTTGTAGAGGACGGCAACCGGCTGAGACAGGATGTAGTCCTTCTCGAAAGACCCCAGGGAGAACGTCTTTTCGCGGGTATTGTGGTGCGCAAGCCAGGATTCCGAGACGCGCTTGAGGTCCTCGTAGACTTCTGGAACCTGCGGCGTGTCGATGACCGAGAAGGTCAGGCCATCGCGGGCACCACGGCTGAGCGACTGTCGCAGATTGGCGAGCTTGCCGCCCTTCAGTTCGAACTTGGTAAGGTCAACCATGGCCAGTTCGCCAAGCTTGAAAGCGCGCAGACCGGCATCGGCGCAATAGGTCAGGATGGCAGGTGAAATCTGGTAGAAGACCGCGCGACCACCGGAAGAGCGTGCCGTTTCCACGAACTGCCAGACGAGATCGGCAAAATCCTTTTCGTCGCCAACAGGATCGGCAAGAGCAATCCAAGAGCGGCCACGAATGCCGTACATGATAAAGGCGTTGCCGCTTTCCGACAGCATGACGTGCTTGTCACCCATGCGGACGAGATTGGCGTCGGCGACATCCTGCTTCTGGACGATAGCAGTGGCTTTTTCGACATCATCAGGGTGAATTTCGTCCGGTTTGTAGATGACCGGGCGTAGCAGGCTGAAAATCGCAACCGTGGACGAGGCGAGAACCAGCCCCAGAAGCGCGCGCAGGCTTCGCGGTGCTTCCTCGGAAAACTCGAACTGCCACCACAGCGTCTGGCTGTAATCCGTATCGCGGTAGACGAAGAACAGAATGGTGGCGGCACCGGCAACGATGACGGCCATGGCGGCAAGCCATGTGGGCCCGAGCGCCTGGCGCAGCAGCGAGGCGTGGCGTGTGAAGCTTCTGATATTGAAGAACAGCGCAACGATGAAAATGCCGAGGAAAATCGCCTCGAAAACCGCGATGGCCTTGATCAGCGACAGGAACAGACCACCGGCAGCCGCCACCAGTGCTACCCACCATGCGCCATCGAGACGCTGGCTGAGGCCGCGTGAGGCAACAACCAGCACGAGACCGAGGATACTCGACAGAAAGTGCGCGGCCTCGATGATCGGCAGAGGTACGAAGCCGGACAGGAAGTCCAGGTTGCTATCTGGTGTTGGCGTCACGCTCGAAAAAATAAGCATGGTGCCGAGAATGAGGGCGTAGGCAGACAGCAGAGAGGGCGCAAGCCGCCCGGCCAGATTGCCGATATCGGCCATGACAGGCTTGGAGGCGAACTGTTTCATCTCCGTTGCCAGCATCAGCATGATGGCGACGAGAAGCGGCAGGACGTGGTAGATCATGCGATACAGCACGAGGCCGCCAAGAAGCTGATCAAGGCTGATGGCATTGCCAAGGCCCGCGACCATCACCGTTTCGAACACGCCGAGACCCGCCGGGACGTGGCTGAGAACACCAAGACCCACCGCCGTCGCATAGATCGCGAAAAAGCTTGGCCAACCGACATTCGTCTCTGGCAGCAGCACGTAAAGCACCGAGGCCGACGCCGCGATATCGAGAGCGGAAACCAGGAACTGGCGGGATGACGTTCTGCTATCGGGAAGGCGAAGTTTCAGACGCTTGATTTGAAGCACGCGGCCATTGCGGCCCAGAAACATCAGTGCCGCCATGATGCAGATGACGACAAGTGCGGCACCCCGCAACCAGATGGCATCAACGCCGATGATGGCGGCTACGCGCGGCGCAACGATAAGGGTTGAAAGGGCGCTAACGGCCAGCAAGCCGAGACCGAAGGACAGGGTGACGAAAGCGATGATGCGCGCAATATCCGAAGGCGTCAGCCCCATGCGCGAATAGGCACGGAAGCGGATGGCACCGCCGCTGAGCGGCCCGAAGCCCGCCGTGTTGCCCACGGCATAGGCGATGAAGGCGGTGGCAATGACCGACGGTGTCGGGACCTTCTTGCCAATATATTCGATGGCGTTGGCGTCGTAACAGATTAGCGCTGCGAAGCTCAGTCCCGTGAACAGGATGGCAAGTGCGACCGCGCGCCAACTGGTATCAGCCAGGGCATCGACGATGTCGTCATAGCGCACTTCCGATGTCAGCTTGTAGATGGTGAAGGTCATCATCACGAAGACGATCGTCACCGCGATGGATGTGATATGCGGCCTGTACCGCTCAAAAAAGCCTTCAAGACCGGCTTCGGCCTCTTCGATCTGCGCTACGTCTGTCTTCTCTGTCATAGGCTTTTCCACAGGATCAGATTGCTTTTTGCGAACCACAACATTTTGACGCTAGTTCGTTGTGTTTTCACAAATACGAAGATTTGATTTTTATTTCATAAATTCGTTGAATGATCGGCGCGGCGACCCAGCAACCGGTCTTGTTGCGTCGGTTTGATCCTGCATGGACATGAAAGCAATATACCGGCGGCTGTGCGACGGTATATTTTTAACCGGTCATGCGCCCCAGGTCGCTTCGAGCACCCGGACCCAGTTGCCGTGGCAAATCTTTTCCAGCGAGGCCTGCTCGTAACCGGCATTTCGCAGGGCATCCACGAGAAGCTGGAGATCGGCGACATCTCTCATTGCAGCGGGAATGGTGGTGCCATCGAAATCCGAACCGAATGCGACGTGGTCGATACCCATGCGCTCCACCATGTAATCGACGTGCCGCACCAGTTCGCCAAGGTCCGTATCGGCATTCTTCACACCATCCTGGCGCATGAACAGCACGCCGAAATTAACACCGGCGAGCCCGCCCGTGTCCTTGATGGCATCCAACTGCCGGTCGGTGAGATTGCGGCTGTGATTGCACAGCGCGTGCGCGTTGGAATGGGACGCGACGAGAGGGGCATCGGAGATTTTGGCGATATCCCAGAAGCCCTGCTCGTTCATGTGGGAAAGATCGACCAGAACCTTCAACGCGTTGCAGGTCTTCACCAGTCGCACGCCCGCTTCGGTGAGGCCGGGGCCGATATCCGGCGTTGAAGGGAAGCGGAAGGGAACGCCGTGCGCGAATATATTGGGGCGGCTCCACACCGGGCCCAGCGTGCGCAAACCCGCCTGATGCAAAACGTGCAGCGCATCCAGGTCGGCATCGAAGGCTTCGACACCTTCGATGTGCAGAACCGAGGCGAACGCGCCACGATCCATCGCGCCGCGAATATCTGAAGCACTGCGGCAGACCTTGACCGCGCCGTTCGAGGCGGCTTCGATTCGAAACAACAGGCTGGCCATGCCGAGTGTGGTCGCAAGCGCATCCGGCTGCGCAGGCGCGATGAAATCGCCATTGGCATCGAAACCGCGCGGGGAGGGGACGTAGATCGCGCAGAGACCACCGGCTAGACCACCCTTCCGCGCCCGCGGCAAATCGATATGCCCCGCCGCGTCGCCGTTCAGAAACTGTTCTTCCGGTACCGGATAATCGGACAGTTTAAGCCGCAGCAGGGTATCGTTATGGCCATCGAAGACGGGTACGGCGGTGGAGCTGGTCATGAGGCGTTCGCTTTCGGAAAGTGTATCACTGGCATTGCTGTATGCGTCAGATAGGTGCAAATGCAATGCCGCAACAGGTCTGAACCCGCAAAGCGGGAAGCATTTGAACGGAAAATACATGCTGGATGACAATGACTGGAGCGCCGCATCGGCGGTTGCGGAGCAATTTGCAGGTCAGTGGAAAAACGACGAGCCGGGCGGTGCTATCATCGGTTTCGACATCAGCGGCATCCGGTTTTCAAAGGCTGGTGGCGTTGAGAGCATGGCGACGAAGGCTCCTTTCACCGCCCGCAGCATCGTGCGCTACGCCTCGGTGACCAAGCATGTGTTTTCTGCCATGGTGCTTGCAAACAGCGATCTCATCGCGCTTGACGATCCCCTCGGGAAACATCTGTCAGAGCTGCAATCCCCGCTTGCCGATGTGACGGTTGGGCAGGCTTTGGACATGAGCGGTGGCCTGCCGGATGTCCGCGAATGTCTCTCTCTCCTTGGGCTCTCGGTCTACACGGAGACGAAGGCAGGGCCGCTGCTGGACTATCTCTCACGCCTCACCCGCCTCAATTTTGAGACCGGGCATGAGGTGTCCTATTCCAACACCGGATATCGTCTGGTCGAGGCTGCGCTGGAGCGCAAAGGGCGACGGTTCGATGATTTCGTGCAGGAGAACATCGCAGGCCCGCTCGGCATTTTTCTCAAGGCGCCGGATGTCTGGAACGATCCGGTCGATGGTCTTGTGCCGGGTTATTGGCGAAATGACCGTGGCTGGCAACTTTCGGCGGCGGGCCTGCATCTCTCGGCATCCGGCAGTCTGGCTGGCAGCGCGGAAGCGCTGGTGCGCTGGCTTCAGACGCTGCTGAACGGTGAGCAGGGCTTTGCCGGTACGTTGCAGGCGCTTTCGGTGGAACGTACCCTCGCCAACGGAGCACTGAGCGAATACGGGCTTGGCGTGCGCTGGTCGCATCTGGGCGAGCGGCGTTTTGTGGGGCATGGCGGCTCACACCCCGGGTACAAGACATATTTCCTGCTGGACCCGGACCACAGGAAAGGCGTCGTTGTCGTCTCCAACCGTGAGGACACCAACGGTTTCAAGATCGCTCTGGAGACCATGGCGGCACTGACCGGACTGCCGTTACCGCGACCGATGACGGGGTTGCCCGAAGGCCTCTATGTCACGGAAACGGGGCTGTGGTGGCTGGAGATCAAGGGCAGCACCTGCACCTTCATCGATGCCGACGATACGCTCTATGACGATGGTGACGGCTGGGCGTCGTCGCGGTCCGCCTCGTCTCCCATGCGGCTGCGGCTGGATGGAAAGGCATTGGTCGGTGAAGCCGGGCATGCACCTCGCCGATTTCTCCCGGTCGGCAAACACGAGGTCGATCCCGCTCTTGCAGGGCGTTGGCGCTCGCCGGAAGGGTCGGAATTCGAGATTGCCGATGGCGCTTTCACGACGGGAATTGGCCCGCTTCGTACCACCACGCCGCTGAAGGCACTCGGCAACGGACGCTATCTTTTTACCCTCGTGGACGGCCCCTGGACCAAAAGAGTGTGCCTGCACATGTTGGACAAAGACCGTATCGAACTGGTGTCCAGCCGCGCGCGGATGATCGAATACCGACGCTCGACCTGAAAAGCCCGAGCGTCGATCGGCGTTAGATCGCCGTCTTCAGCGCATGCTCGAGATACAATTCACGCAGACGCGTGACGAGCGGGCCGGGCTTGCCGTCGCCGACGGCTTGGCCGTCGATTTTGGTGACGGACATCACGAAGTTACCGGCGCTGGTGAGTGCCGCTTCCTGAGAAGTCAGCGCTTCTTCAAGTGTGAAGGCGCGCTCTTCCAGCGTCAGCCCTGATTCTTCAATCAGTTGCAGAACCGCCTGACGGGTGCAGCCGGGCAGCGTCTTGTTGCTGTTGCCGCGCGTCACGAGTTTTTTGTCAGCGGTGATGATATAGGCTGTCGATGAGGCGCCTTCAGTGACGAAGCCGTCTTCGATCATCCATGCCTCATCGCAGCCCTCGGCCTTGGCAATGCGCTTGGCCATGACCTGCGGCAGCAGGCAGACGGACTTGATGTCGCGGCGGGCCCAGCGCTGGTCCGGCACGGATTTCACCGACAGTCCAGTTGCTTCCTGCGGCGTGCCGACCAGCTTCTTTACCTGCGGGAACATCACGAGTGTCGGGGCGAGATCGTCGGAGAACAGGAAGTTGCGGTCTTCGGCACCGCGCGTCAGTTGAAGATAGATCAGACCTTCCGTCAGATTGTTATCCCTAATCAGGCGCCGTTCAGCCTCCACGATCTGCTGCGTCGTGACCGGCAGCGTGATGTCGATTTCACCGGCGCTGCGTTGCAGCCGGGCCATGTGCAGATCGCTGTCGATCAGCTTGCCATCAATGATGGATGTCACCTCATAAATGCCGTCGCCGAAGAGAAAGCCGCGATCGAATATGGAAAGCTTGGCTTCGGATTCGGGGAGGAACTCGCCGTTGAGATAGACGATGCGGTCGGTTGCGCTGGGCATGGTTAGGTCCTTCTACACTCGGCGTTTGGCCGAGACTCATGGTCTGACATATGGCCAAGCATTAGCGTGATTTGCGGCAAAACGGCAGTGCAAACAATGTCGTTTCTTCCCGCAAACCGCTATTCGAATTCCATAATGATCTCATCGACGGCAAGGCTATCGCCGGGGCCGACCGCAATTCTGGAAACTTTCGCACGCCGCTCGGCGCGAAGAATGTTTTCCATCTTCATCGCTTCCACGGTTGCGAGCGCCTGTCCCGCTTCCACGGTTTCTTCCTCCGACACCGCTATGGTGGTAATGACCCCCGGCATGGGGCAGAGCAGCAGTTTGGAGGTATCCGGCGGCAGCTTTTCGGGCATCAGCCTTGCCAGTTCGGCAATCCGGGGGCTTCGCACGCGCGTAACGAGATCGCTGCCGCGCCAGCGCAGACGGATGGTGGATGGCGTGAGATCGACTTTGACGGCCATCTGCGTGTCGCCGACGGTGAAGATGCCGAGTGTCTTGCCGGGCAGCCAGTCTGTTTCCACGGATAGCGATATGTCACCTTCCAAAACCGCTGACATACCACCCGCGGAGATTTGAAGACAAACGGTGTGGTGGATCTTTCCGAACGCGACCACCCAATCGTCGCTTACGACACGGCGATGATTGCCGATGGTGCCGGAGATTTGCGTGGCCCGGGTCTGGATGCGATGCTGGATGACGGCGGCTATGACCGCGAGTTTTCTTGCCGCGTCCTCATCAGGCTCAACGCCAGTGAAGCCATCGGGAAACTCTTCGGCGATGAAGCCGGTTGTCAGCCTGCCGTCCTTGAAGCGCTGGTTTTGCATGACTGCCGACAGGAAGGGCAGATTGTGACCGATACCCTCGACTTCGAAATGGTCTAGCGCTTCTCCCATGGCCGCGACGGCGCGGTGCCGGTCCGGTGCCCATGTGCAGAGCTTGGCGATCATCGGATCGTAATACATGGAAATTTCGCCGCCTTCGAAGACGCCGGTGTCGTTGCGCAAAATGCTTTCGTTAGGCTGCTTGCCCTCCTGCGGCGGACGGTAGCGCGTGAGACGACCGATGGAAGGCAGGAAGTTTCGGTAGGGGTCCTCGGCGTAAAGTCGGCTCTCGATGGCCCAGCCATCGAGCCGCACATCTTCCTGTGAAAACGTCAGTGGCTCACCGGATGCAACGCGGATCATCTGCTCGACCAGATCGATGCCGGTCACGAGTTCGGTGACCGGATGCTCCACCTGCAAGCGGGTGTTCATTTCCAGAAAGTAGAAGTTTCGGTCGCCATCCACGATGAATTCGACGGTGCCCGCCGAGTGATAGCCGACCGCCTGCGCTAGAGCCACCGCTTGTTCGCCCATGGCCTTGCGGGTCGCTTCATCGAGAAATGGCGAGGGAGCCTCTTCGATGACTTTCTGGTTGCGGCGCTGAATGGAGCATTCGCGTTCACCCAGATAAAGCACCTTGCCATGCTGATCGCCCAGCACCTGAATTTCGATATGGCGCGGTTGCGTGACGAATTTTTCGATGAAGATACGGTCATCCCCGAAGGACGATTTCGCTTCGTTTCGGGAGGACTGGAAGCCTTCGCGCGCCTCTGCATCATTCCATGCGATGCGCATGCCCTTGCCGCCACCGCCCGCTGACGCCTTGATCATGACAGGATAGCCGACCGTTACGGCGATCTTCACCGCCTGCTCGGCATCCTCGATCAACCCCATATGACCCGGCACGGTGGAGACGCCAGCCGCGGCAGCCAGCTTCTTCGATGTGATCTTGTCGCCCATCGCTTCGATGGCCTTGACGGGTGGACCGATGAAGATGACGCCTGCCTTCTCCAGAGCAGCGGCAAAAGCAGCGTTCTCCGACAGAAAACCGTAGCCGGGATGCACGGCGTCTGCGCCCGTCTTTTTTACGGCGTCGAGTATCTTTTCGATGACGATATACGACTGGTTGGATGGGGCCGGGCCGATATGCACCGCTTCGTCGGCCTCGCGCACATGCAGGGCATTGGCATCGGCATCGGAATAGACCGCAACGGTCTTGATGCCCATGGCTTTGGCCGTACGGATGACGCGGCAGGCAATTTCACCACGGTTGGCGATGAGGATTTTGGAGATCATGGGTGCAGCCTCAAAGCGGAATGGTGTCGTGTTTCTTCCAATGCGTCGTCACCTGTTTGTTGCGCAGTGGAGCGAAAGCACGGGCGATGCGGCGACGGGAAGAATGCGGCATGATGACCTCATCGATAAAACCGCGCTCTGCGGCCACGAACGGGTTGGCGAAGCGTTCTTCGTATTCCCGAGTGCGGGCGGCGATCTTGTCCGGGTCTGACAATTCGGACCGGTAGAGAATTTCCGCCGCACCCTTTGCGCCCATTACGGCGATTTCCGCCGTCGGCCAGGCGTAGTTGACGTCGGCACCGATGTGTTTGGAAGCCATGACATCGTATGCCCCGCCATAGGCTTTGCGGGTGATCAGCGTCACCAGCGGTACGGTCGCTTCCGAATAGGCAAACAGCAGTTTCGCGCCATGCTTGATGACGCCGCCATATTCCTGCGCCACGCCGGGAAGAAAGCCGGGTACATCCACCAGCGTCAGGATGGGGATATTGAAGGCATCGCAGAAGCGGACGAACCGGGCGGCCTTGCGTGAGCTATCGATATCCAGACAACCGGCCAGCACCATGGGCTGGTTCGCAACCACGCCGACCGTCTGGCCTTCCAGCCGAATGAAGCCGGTAATGATGTTCTTGGCGAATGCTTCCTGTATCTCAAAGAAATCGCCCTCATCGGCCAGCGCGTGGATCAGTTCCTTCATGTCATAGGGCTTGTTGGAACTGTCGGGAATCAGCGTATCGAGACGCTGCTCCAGCCGTGCCGGATCATCATGAAACGGGCGGGCAGGGGCTTTTTCGCGGTTGTTGAGCGGCAGGAAATCGAACAGCGCCCGCACGGCCTCCAGTGCCTCGATATCGTTTTCATAGGCGCCATCGGCGACCGATGATTTTCGGGTGTGGGTGGACGCACCGCCCAGTTCTTCCGCCGTGACGATCTCGTTCGTCACGGTCTTGACGACGTCCGGCCCGGTGACGAACATGTAGGACGTATCGCGCACCATGAAGATGAAGTCTGTCATAGCAGGAGAATAGACCGCGCCGCCCGCGCAAGGCCCCATGATGACGGAGATCTGCGGCACGACGCCGGACACTTCGGCATTGCGGCGGAAGACCTCTGCGTAACCGGCCAGTGAAGCGACGCCTTCCTGAATGCGCGCGCCGCCACTATCGTTGAGGCCGATGACAGGGGCGCCGACGCGGGCTGCCATATCCATGACCTTGCAAATCTTCTGCGCATGGGTCTCGGAAAGAGAGCCGCCCAGAACGGTAAAGTCCTGGCTAAAGACGTAGACCTGTCTGCCGTTGATGGTTCCCCAACCGGTCACGACGCCGTCGCCAGCGACCTTCTGTTCGGCCATGCCAAAATCCACCGCGCGGTGGGTGACATACATGTCGTATTCTTCGAAGGAGCCTTCATCGAGCAGAACGTCCAGCCGTTCGCGCGCCGTCAGCTTGCCTTTGGCGTGCTGGGCATCGATGCGCTTTTGCCCACCGCCGAGCCTTGCCTGCGCACGGCGTGCTTCCAATTCTTCGAGAACCGTCGGCATGGCTCCTCCCTCATGCGAATTTCAGAACCCTAGACTTAGACAGGAAATCCAGAATTGAAAACAGCTTATGAGGGAGATGGCGCCTATTTTGCCATGGTCAAAGGGACTGCGCCGCATTGATGGACGACACGAAGCGCCGCGTGCGCTCCTGCGTCGGTGCGCGGAATATGGCGTCTGCCGTGCCGGTTTCCACCACCTTGCCCGCTTCCAGAAACACGACGTTGTTGGCAATGCGAGACGCCAGACGCAGGTCATGCGTTGCCATGACCATGGTCGTTCCTTCACGCGCAAGCTTGCCCAGCACGTCAACGACTTCTTCGGATAGTTCCGGGTCGAGGGCAGATGTGGGTTCGTCGCACAACAGCACTTGCGGGGAAGGCCCGAGCGCGCGGGCAATGGCGACGCGTTGCTGCTGGCCACCGGAAAGGTTGGCGGGCCAAGCATCCGCCTTGTGTGCCATGCCGACCTTGGTCAGCAGTTCCATGGCGCGATCTCTCGCTTTTTCGCGCGACCACTTCTGAACGATCAACAGGCCCTCCATGACGTTCTCGATGGCGGTGCGATGCGGAAAAAGCTGGAAGTTCTGGAACACCATGCCTGTCTGGCGGCGAATTTTCTGGATGGACTGCCATGGGGTTTTCTGACCTGCGGTAAAGGACGTCGTGGCGTCGCCGATGCGCACGGTTCCTTCTGTGGGCAGTTCCAGCAGGTTGATACAGCGCAGCAGCGTGCTCTTGCCACCACCGGAGGGACCGACGAGTGCGGTAACGCTGCCTTCGGGAAAGCTCAGCGAAATGTCTTTCAGGATAACCGCATCGCCGAAGCGTTTTTCGATGTTGGAAAGCTCGATCATCGGCTGTTCTCCATCATGCCGCCATAACGGGCAAAGCGCACTTCCAGCCGCGCCTGCAAGGTGGACAGCACGGAACTCAGCGCGAGATAGATGATCGCTGCCTCGATGTAGAGGATGAGCGGCTCATAGGTGTTGGCGACGATACGTTGGGCGGACTGAAACAGTTCGGGCACGGTGATGGCCGCGGCAAGGGATGTGTCCTTGACCAGCGAAATGAAGGTGTTGGACAGCGGCGGCACGGCAACGCGCCCCGCCTGCGGCAGGATGGTGCGTTGCATGGCCTGACGCCAGCTCATGCCTGTCGAAAACGCGGCTTCCCACTGACCCTTTGGAACGGATGAGATGGCTGCGCGGATGATCTCGGACGTGTAAGCGCCGACATTCAACGTAAAGCCGATGAGCGCTGCCGGGAATGCATCCAGCAAAATGCCGATGCTGGGCAGGCCGTAGAAGATCACGAAAAGCTGGACCAGCAGCGGCGTGCCTCTGATGACCCAGACATAGAAACGCGCCAGCAATCGCAACGGCGTTGGTCCGAACAGCCGAGCGACTGCGGTTGCCAGCCCGAGGATCAATCCGAAAAAAAAAGAAAGCAATGTCAGTGGTATCGTGAACTTCACGCCAGCCCAGAGCAGGGTCGGCAAAGAGTCCATCATCAATTGCAGCCAATGCGGCACGGCGAGCCCCTCAATAAAAACGAAGTCCGGCGCGAACGCCGGACTGTCTGGTCTTGTTCTGATCATGGCCTATTTCCGCAGGGGAGAACAGGCCTGTATGACGCCTTACTTGGAGACGTCCTGACCGAAATACTTGTCGGAGATCGTCTTGTAGGTGCCGTCTGTCTTGATGTCGGCCAAGGCCTTGTTGATGGACGCCACCAGATCGTCGTCGCCCTTGCGCACAATGATGCCCGAGTAATCGGCATCGGCCTTTTCAGCAACGATCTTGACCGGCGCCTTTGGCTGCTTCTTTTTGAAATCATAGAAGGAAAGGCTGTCATTGATCGTCGCGTCGGCGCGGCCCGTCAAAACGAGCTGGATAGACTGGTCGAAACCATCCGTGCCGACCAGTTCAGCGCCTGCTTCCGTGGCCAGCTTGCCAAAGTTGCTGGTGAGAGACTGCGCGGACTTCTTGCCCTTCAGGCCTTCGAAACCCTTGATGTCGTCGTTCTTGTCGCTGACGATCAAGACGGCTTTCGATGCGATATAGGGCTCGGAGAAAGCATATTTCTGCTTGCGTGCCTCGGTGATGCCGACCTGGTTGATCACGGCGTCGTAGCGCTTGGAATCGAGACCGGCAATCAGGCCATCCCATTTGCCTTCCACGAACTCGGCCTTCACGCCCAGCTTCTTGGCGACAGCCTCACCAATTTCCACGTCGAAGCCAACGAGCTTGTTGCTGGCATCGTGGAACGTAAATGGTGCGTAGGTGCCTTCGGTGCCGATCTTGATCACGCCAGCAGATTTGATCTGGTCAAGATTTTCGCCAGCGAAGGAAGGTGCGAAAATGGCAGCGTTGACTGCGGCGGCGGTTGCGATTGTCTTGAGCCAGCTCATCGGTTTTCCTTTCAGGAATTTCTAATAACGTCTCATCCCATAAATCCTGCCCGTTTAAACGGCAAAAAGACGCAAAAAGATGCAGCTTGGGAGAATATTTTTCTCTTCCTCAACGCTTCGCCCGGATTGCTTGGTTGAGTGCTCGACGAACACTCTCCGAAAACGCGTCAAGCGCTCTCTCACAGCGCAGAATCACTTTAAAAATCAGCGGTATGGCCTCTCGAGAATTTGCGCTGTCAAGGCGATCTTGAGGTTAATTTCTCGCCCTCGACACAGGGCGCGTTAACCATTTATTAACCACATTTGCGGTACCTCATTATCAATGATTTGTTTACCAAGATGACCAAAGTGCTAACAGACACCTCACGCTCAATTCGTATAAAAGGCCGATCGTTTCTCGCGGTCGTGCTGTCGCCTGAGCAGCCTCTGGACCAGTGGCTGGAGCGGCTTGATGATCTGGCAGCGCGGTCTGCCGGTTTCTTCCTGTCGCGTGCCGTCGTGCTCGATGTCGCGGATCTGAAACTCGATAAGGCAGGTCTCAAGGGGCTGATAGCCGAACTCGTTTCGCGCAACGTTGCCATCATGGGGATCGAAGGCGCACGCCCGTCCATGATCGAGGCGGGCATGCCACCGGCACTCAAGGGTGGAAAGGCTGCCTCGGATATCGAGGTCGAGCCTGTCTCGCTCGCCACCACCGAAGTGGAGGAGGAGCCAGTGCGGGTTCCTGTGACGGAGATTCGCAGCACGGTGCAGTCGCTGATGATCAGCGAGCCGGTTCGCTCTGGTCAGTCGGTGATCTTTCCCGAGGGCGATGTGACCGTTGTCGGGTCGGTCGCCTCGGGTGCGGAGATCATCGCGGGCGGGTCGATCCACATTTATGGAGCGCTGCGTGGTCGTGCCATGGCAGGTTCGCTTGGAAATGCTTCGGCGCGGATTTTCTGCAAGAAGCTGGAAGCCGAGCTGCTGGCCATCGATGGTGTCTACAAGGTGGCTGAAGATATCGATCCGAAGCTGCGCGGCCAGGCCGTTCAGCTCTGGCTGGAAAACGATACGATCAAAGCCGAAAAACTCAATTAAGCCGTAAGCGGCAGAAAACAGGAGAGCAGGATGGGGAAGGTAGTTGTCGTTACTTCCGGCAAGGGAGGCGTAGGCAAGACCACGTCGACTGCCGCGCTCGGTGCGGCGCTGGCACAGAACAAGGAAAAGGTCGTCGTCGTGGATTTCGACGTCGGTCTTCGTAACCTCGATCTGGTCATGGGTGCGGAACGCCGCGTTGTTTACGATCTGGTCAACGTTATCCAGGGCGATGCGAAACTGCCGCAGGCGCTGATCCGCGACAAGCGTCTCGACACGCTGTTTTTGCTGCCTGCCTCGCAGACACGCGATAAGGACAATCTGACGCCCGAGGGTGTCGAGTGGGTTATCGGCGAACTCAAGAAGCATTTTGATTGGGTCATCTGCGATAGCCCTGCCGGTATCGAACGCGGCGCGACGCTGGCCATGCGCCATGCGGATGTTGCCGTTGTGGTGACCAACCCGGAAGTCTCTTCCGTACGCGACTCCGACCGCATCATCGGTCTCTTGGATTCCAAGACGCTGAAGGCCGAACGCGGCGAGCGGATGGAAAAGCACCTGCTCCTGACCCGCTACGACTCCGTTCGTGCAGAGCGTGGCGACATGCTGAAGGTCGAAGACGTGCTGGAAATTCTCTCCATCCCGCTGATCGGCATCATTCCTGAGAGCATGGATGTTCTTCGCGCCTCCAACGTCGGTGCGCCTGTTACGCTGGCGGATGCTAAGTCCCCACCTGCTATGGCTTATTTCGATGCGGCACGTCGTCTGCGCGGCGAAGACGTTCCGATGATGATCCCCGGTGAAAAGCGTGGCATCTTCGCCAAGTTCTTCGGGAGGGCCGCATGAGTATCTTTAACCTTTTCCGCAAACAGAAATCCGCGCCTCTTGCGCGTGAGCGGTTGCAGGTTCTGCTGGCGCATGAACGCAACGGCGTGGGCAACGAGCTTGTTGCTTTGCTGCGGGAAGAAATTCTCGCCGTTATCGCCAAGCACGTACAGATCGATAGCGACAAGGTTCACGTCAAGATGGACAGCGACGAGCATGTCTCGCTGCTGGAAATCGATGTCGAAATCCCTTTGGCTGCCAGCCTGCGCGCCGCCTGATCACGTCTCTTCAAATGAAAAGACCGCCCGGATGACAATTCGGGCGGTCTTTTTGTGTTTTGCCGTCAGGCTGCTTTTCTGCGGCTCGGCAGTTGCGGCAGGAAGACTGTGAGCAGGCCGAGAAGCGGCATGTAGGAGCAGATGCGGTATACGAACTCTATGCCTTCGCGGTCTGCGAACACGCCGAGGACAGCGGCGCCGATGCCGCCGAAGCCGAAGGCAAAGCCGAAGAACATGCCTGCGATCAAGCCCACGCGTCCCGGCACCAACTCCTGCGCGAAGACGACGATGGCCGAAAATGCGGAGGAAAAGACGAAGCCGATCAGCACCACGAGAATGGCAGTCCATGTCAGGTTTGCGTAAGGCAGCAACAGCGCGAACGGTATGACGCCGAGGATCGAGAACCAGATGACGACGCGCGAACCGAATTTGTCACCGATGGGGCCACCGAAGAACACACCGGCAGCGGACGCGCCGAGGAACAGGAAGAGAAGCAATTGCGCGCTTTGGACCTCAAGACCGAATTTCTCAATCGTGTAGAAGGTGAAATAGCTCGACAGACTTGCCAGATAGGCATTCTTGGTCGCGGTCAGGATGAGTAGAACGACAAGCGTCATCAACACCTTGTTTTTCGCCATCGGCAGCGCGCGGCTGACGGGTGGACGACCCGCATTGCTGCGGCGGTGACGGCTGTACCAGACGCTGACCCAGGAGAGCACGGCAAATCCGGCAAGGGCGATCAGCGAAAACCAGCTTAGGCTCTGCTGACCCATCGGCAAAACGACGAACGCAGCGAGAAGCGGACCAATCGCCGTTCCCGTGTTGCCGCCGACCTGAAAGAAGGATTGTGCCAGACCATGGCGCCCGCCTGATGCGACGCGGGCAACACGCGACGCTTCCGGGTGGAAGATGGCCGAGCCGATGCCGATCAGGCATGCGCCAATCACGAGAACCGGAAAGCTATGTGCATAGGCCAGTGTGATCAAACCGGCGCAGGTGGACAGCATGGCAACCGGCAGCGAGAACGGCATGGGCCATTTGTCCGTGGCAATGCCGACGGCCGGTTGCAGCAGTGACGCCGTGACCTGAAACGCGAAGGTCAAAAGGCCGATCTGGACGAAATCCAGCGCGTAATTTGCCTTGAGAAGCGGATAAAGCGATGTCAGCAGCGACTGCATGATATCGTTGAGCATGTGGCAGAAGCTTGCAGCAGCGATGATCGAAAACGTCGTTTTTTCAGCGGAAAAGCTCGTGCTGGTCACACTCGCCATGGGTTTCTCTCCAGATCGTCGTCGTCAGACGGTATTTTGTTATGGAATACTCCGCGGGCCTTATAGGCGCATTGTTTGCGGCCTGCTTTTGTGCTGTGGTCTAGTTTTTACGAGAGTGGGCCAAAATGCCGCGCTATGATTTCGAAGAACTCGGCTTTCTGAGCGGTGATCAGCATGAAGAAATGCTGAGCTTCATCGATGGAAACAATGAATCGGTGCTGGCGCTTCGTCGCCTCTATCCCGAAGGTTTTCAAAGCCCTGTTCACTCGCACCGCAAGACACAGCTGTGGTTTGCCCGCAGTGGTGTGGTCGTCGTCGGTACAGCCAAGGGCCGCTGGATGATACCGCCGGGGCACGGCCTGATCATTCCAGCCGGACTGGAGCATTCCAGCGAAATGATCAGTCAGGTGGAGATGCATTCCGTCTATGTCCACCCAGACGTCATCGCTACGGAGCGACCGCGCGTGGTGGAGGTGACCGTTCTTGCGGGCAATCTCATCGAAGAACTCGTTCGCGATGATTCCAGACGACAAAATACCAGACGTCGCGAACTGGTGATGGAGCTTCTGGTGGATGAAATCAGCGTACTTCCCGAACAGCCGCTCGGGCTTCCTTTTCCCGCCCATGCCAGCATTGCAGGGCTGTGTCGTCGCTTTTTGAACGCGCCCGCCGCCAATGCCAGCATCGATGACTGGGCGCAGACATTGGGCATGAGCCGCAGAAGCTTCACGCGCCTGTTTCGCGCGGAAACCGGCGTCAGTTTCGTCACGTGGCGGCAGCAGGCCTGCATTTTCGCCTCCTTGCCCCGGCTGGCGAGCGGCGAAACCGTGACGAACGTGGCGCTGGATGCCGGTTACGAAAATGTCTCCGCCTTCACCACCATGTTCCGGCGTATGCTGGGCAGTTCACCCAGCGCCTATTTGAAATCATCGGGCTTGAAGCGTTCGCGACCCGGCGTGGCGATGTGAGGGGCCATCAGGCCTGTAGCAAAAGCCAGTCTACCAGCTTGCCCGCAGCGGCTTTCCTACCCTTGGAGCCCACCAGCCAATAGCCGCGATCAGGGGCTTCCAGCGTAGGGCCGACGCCGACCAGGGCGCCGCTTTGCACAAGGTCATCCACCAGCCCTGCCCAGCCCAGCGCCACGCCCTGATGCGTGATGGCTGACTGCACCACGAGGGAATAGGTGTTGAAACTGATATCGCCTTTTTCTTCACCGGATTGTCTTTTGACGCCGATGCCTGCGAAATAACTCGGCCAATCATGCCATGTGGAGGCCCAAGAGCTTTCCAGATGGATGAGTTTGCTGGCGGAAAGCTGCTGCGGAACGTCCTTTTCAGCCAGGTTGTCCAGAAACCCCGGCGCGCAAACAGGGCGGACTTTTTCCGGCAGAATCAGCGTCGCGTCGCTTCCCGCTTCGACCTGCGTGCTGAAGATGATCAGCACGTCATTGTCACCCGCAGTCTGACGGCGCGGGTTTTGCGACGCGGCAATCTGGATATTGATATCAGGATGGCGTGCGCGAAAATCCTGCATGCGCGGAATGAGCCACAGCGAGGAGAAGGCATAGTCGGTGTGCAGCCGAACTGTCGGCCTTTCATGGGCCTTGAAGTCGTCGGTTAAACGGTCGATCTCGCTGACCTGCTGGCTGACGAGATCGCACAGGCGACGCCCTTCCGGTGTCAGTTCCACGCCGCGATGCTGGCGCGTGAGCAAGCGGGTGGCCAATTGCTCTTCCAGCCGCCGCATCTGGTAACTGACCGCTGGCTGGGTCAAGCCCAGTTCTTGCGCGGCAGCAGTTAGGCTGCCACGTTTGCCGATTTCCATCAGCACCCTCATCCATCCCAGATCGACCGGCCTGTCTGCCATAAAAAATCCTTTTATCAGATATCGAAAATTATCTGCTTCACGACAGAGATCAATCCGTTGTTCACTAAAATTCTCGAATAACCGGAGAACAGCAATGATCAGGAACTCTCGTATCGGGCACATAGCGTCAGGCCTCCTTCTCATGACTGCCTGTTTTGCTGGCAACGCGCAGGCCGCAGACGACGCAAGCTGCAAGACGATCCGCCTTAGCGATCCCGGCTGGACGGACATCACCGCCACCAATGGCGTGGCATCCGTTGTCCTGACCGCACTCGGCTATACGCCCGATGTGAAGACGCTTTCGGTGCCGATTGGCTATCAGGCGATGAAGAACGGTGAAATCGATGTGTTCCTCGGCAACTGGATGCCAGCACAGAAATCCTTCATCGATGATCTGACGGCCGCAAAGGCTGTGGACGTGATCGGCCAGAACCTCGAAGGTGCCAAGTTCACGCTCGCCGTGCCTTCCTACATGGCGGAAAAAGGCATCAAAACGTTTGCCGATCTGGCAAAGCACGGCGATGAATTCAACCACAAAATCTACGGCATTGAGCCGGGTGCGCCTGCAAACCAGAATATCCAGAAGATTATCGCCGACGAGAAATTTGGCCTGAAGGGTTGGGAGCTGGTCGAATCCGGAGAGCAAGCCATGCTTTCGCAGGTGGAGCGCGCCGGAAAATCCAAGAAGGGTGTCGTGTTCCTTGCCTGGGCACCGCACCCGATGAATGAGAAATTCTCAATCGAATACCTTTCCGGCGGTGACGATTACTTCGGCCCCAACTACGGCGGCGCGCAGGTTTACACCCTTGCCCGCACCGGCTGGACCGCGCAGTGCCCCAATGCTGCTGTTCTGTTCAAAAACCTGAAGTTCGATGTCGGCATGGAAAACAAGCTGATGGGTGAAATTCTGGGTGGCCAGACGGCACCCGATGCCGCATCCGCTTGGTTGAAAGCCAACCCGCAGGTTCTCGACACGTGGCTATCAGGTGTTACGACACTCGATGGCAAACCGGGCAGCGACGCGGTAAAGGCTGCTGTCGGTCTTTGATTCCAGGGTAGCATTGCATGGCGCGTCAGAATTTCCTCATCCTCATGGTCGATCAGTTGAACGGCACGTTCTTTCCTGACGGACCGGCGGATTTTCTTCATGCGCCGCATCTGAAAGCTTTGGCGGAGCGCTCCACGCGCTTCGCCAACACCTATACGGCAAGTCCTCTGTGCGCGCCCGCGCGCGCGTCCTTTATGTCCGGTCAATTGCCCAGCCGCACCCGCGTCTATGACAACGCTGCCGAATTCGCCTCCGACATCCCGACCTACGCCCACCATCTGCGCTCTGCCGGTTACTACACTGGCCTTTCAGGCAAGATGCACTTCGTCGGTCCAGACCAGATGCATGGTTTCGAGGAGCGATTGACGACGGACATCTATCCTGCGGATTTCGGCTGGACGCCTGACTACACCAAGCCGGGCGAGCGGATCGACTGGTGGTACCACAATCTCGGCTCTGTCACCGGCGCTGGTGTCGCTGAGATCACCAACCAGATGGAATATGATGACGAGGTCGCTTACCACGCGACCCGCAAACTTTACGATCTCGCGCGCGGACTGGACGAACGCCCCTGGTGCCTGACCGTCAGCTTCACGCATCCGCATGATCCCTATGTCGCACGCAAGAGGTTCTGGGACCTTTACGACGATTGCCCGGCGCTGGACCCGCAGGTCGATGCGCTACCCTTCGCGCAGCAGGATCAACATTCGCAGCGGTTGCTTGAAGCCTGCGATCACCGCGCGTTCGATATCAGCCGAGAGCAGGTGAGGCGGGCCCGGCAAGGGTATTTTGCAAATATCTCCTACATCGACGAGAAAATCGGTGAGCTGCTGGATGTGCTGAAACGCACGCGGATGGAGGACAACACCACCATCCTGTTTCTGTCCGATCACGGCGACATGCTGGGTGAGCGTGGCCTGTGGTTCAAGATGAATTTCTTCGAAGGCTCTTCCCGTGTTCCATTGATGATCGCCGCACCCTCTATGGACGCAGGCCGGATCGACACGCCTGTGTCCACCCTTGATGTCACGCCGACACTATGCGCATTGGCAGGGCTGGATATGTCGATGCTGAAACAATGGACCGATGGCGAGGAGCTTTCCCCCTTCGCCAGCCGAGGCCCTGTGCCGATGGAATATGCCGCCGAAGGCTCCATAGCGCCGCTCGTTGCCCTTCGAGATGGCCGCTACAAGCTGACCATTTGCGAACAGGACCCGCCGCTGCTGTTCGACATCGAGGCCGATCCGCACGAACTAAACAATCTGGCCGTCCGATCAGAGTACGAGTCAACGCTTGCTTCTCTCTTGGAACAAGTCCGCAACCGCTGGGATTTGCCCGCATTCGACAGGTCCGTCCGCGAAAGCCAGGCCCGCCGCTGGGTGGTCTACAAGGCACTGCGCAACGGCGCCCATTACCCTTGGGATTACCAGCCATTGCAGAAAGCGTCCGAACGCTACATGCGAAATCACATGGACCTCAACGTCCTCGAAGAAAACCAGCGGTTTCCCCGTGGCGAATGAAGCACGCGCAATATTCGAAAAGGGCGTTGCCGAATTCGCTCCAATGGGGTATCCAAGCGCCGTGAAACAACTGAAATGTCCACGTAGCTCAGTAGGATAGAGTACCTTTAGGGGCAAAAATCTTACCGGTTGGCATGGAGCCGTTGAAAGGCCGAGGTTCTGGTGCCCGGTAAACTTACCGGTACATCTGGATTGACAATATGCAGGCGCTTCCGTTAGCAGTGAGGCGTAAAACAACAGAATGTCCACGTAGCTCAGTCGGATAGAGCACAGGATTCCTCAATTGGGGGTTGTATTTGGAAACTTTTACAATCGAACCGCTCAAAGTCGGGGGACGCTTCGCTGGAATTTCCGGCATGCCAATCCCGAGCCAAGCCCTGGAGAAATTCGGGGAAGTGTGTAGAGACTGGACGGGCGGCACCTAACAGCTTTGGCTCATGGTGAAGGGACAGTCCAGACCACGAACGCGGAAGCGGCGGCGAAAGCCGAAGTGGTATGAATCCTGGGGTCGGAGGTTCGAATCCTCTCGTGGACGCCATTCCTAGTGCTGACGGCGCTCCTGATGGAGGCGGTTGGACCCGATCGTATTATCCGAGTTTATGTATCCTAACATCCGCATCGGAACATTGGCCGTCGCGGACGGTTCTCTTCTATATCAAATGAGGAGAGCCCGATGACGACGATGACAATGGAAGAGCTTTCAGGAAAGCTGGCCAAGATCGATTTTTGCATGCTCAACACTGCGGGTTCGGGGCGTATCAATACCCGCCCGATGAGCAACAATGGCGATGTCGAATATGATGGCGACTCCTGGTTCTTTTCTTATGAAGCGACAAAGAAAATCGAGGATATCGAGCGCAACAGTGGGGTAACCCTGACGTTTACCGCGCCGCCAAGCCTTCTCGGTAAACCGGGCATTTTCATCGCCTTCGATGGTGAAGCGCATCTTATTCGCGACAAAGCGCAATTCGAAAAGCACTGGGTGAAGGATTTGGATCGCTGGTTCCCGGATGGTATAGACACCCCCGGCATCATCCTGATCAAAGTCTCGGCACGCACGATTGAATATTGGGATGGCGAAGACAATGGTCGTCTCGACGTATCGAGCACAAGTGCCGTTAATAAGGGCGCTGTATGACGTGTAGGCTGCAAAATGATCTCAGCCGTTGACGCTTTGAGATGGGATATCCATTTATATCGTCATGGCAAAGAAGACTAACGCCGATAGCCTCGAACTGATCAAAACATGGTCGCTAGACACGTCCGCGACCTTTGGCTCCGTCGTGCGCATAAAGGGCATCGTGCAAGAGGTGAGGGCCCGCCTTCCGTTGGCGGTTCGAAAATCGCTCGAACAGGAAGCGAATGTCCTCACCTTGGCGATGCCCGGTAAATCCAGAGCAGTTTTTCGCGCTGCATCTGCTACCGTTACGGATATTCTCGCCGATATTGTAAGGCTTTCCGTTATACCGCGTGAGATCGAAGACATCCTCACGATCACGACGACGGAACGCCGTCGCTGGCTGGAGGACGGTCGTCTGCCGTCTGCTGGAACTCGCACGGTTAAGCTTAGAGGGCGAGCTCGGGCGATAACCTTCCACGTCTTTGATCCGTCAACGGTTGCTGACATTCTGGACCGTGGCCTCGTCGATGAATGGCGGGAAGACGATGTTGCCATGGCCGCGGAAAACAGGCGGAAATCCGCCATGAAGGCGAAGTTGACGCGCTCTCTCAACAAGCGAGATAAGACGAAGTCTCCATCCGATGCGGGTGCTGATCAGGGCGCAACGAAGCTACGCGGTTGGGACGACTTCGTCGGCGACGGGCTGTTGCGGTAGCGAACCCTCCCGTTAGGCCTCATGACGTAACGTGACTGGTTGCCAAACGGCCACATTGGTCGGCATAACTTCGCCATCTTTTTCAATTTTCAGCTTCAAAGTTATTGCAGCTTAACGTCTTGGTGCTATTCCTGCGTGTAGGTGATTCTTGCTTGGGGAATGGGAATGAAAAAGGCTGTTACGGTTCTCCTGTTGGCTTTGTTGAGTGGATGCGCAAAGCCTTCGGATGGGCCGACTGCGGGCAATATCAGGTCTGCCACTCTTCCCAACACCAACGAGAAAATTCGCGTGGTCGAACTGGCCAATGCTCCGACCACTTCCGCCTCCCCATCCATCATGGACAGCGCCACGGGGCCTGGCCTGACGGCACTTCGCAACACGGGTTATAACTCGCAGCGTTTGCGGCGTGGCGACGTGATCGACATTACCGTGCTGGATACGGGCGAGGATGGCCTGTTTTCGTCCACACAAAGCAAGACACTCAATCTCGGACGCTTCACGGTCGATCAGGGCGGCAGCGTCAATCTTCCTTTCATTGGCAAGAAGCGGGTTATCGACTCCACGCCAGAAGGCTTGCAGTCACAAGTCGTCACGGGCCTCAAGGGCTCTGCGGTCAATCCGCAGGCGGTCGTGACCGTTGTCGACAAGCCGACGAGTGCTGTGATGATGAGTGGTGCTGTCAAGACGCCAGGCAAGATTGCCCTGACGGCGCGGCAGGAGCGTGTGCTAGACGCCATCAATCAGGCTGGTGGTCCAACGGTTGCGCCGGGTGCTGCAAGCGTGACCGTGGTTCGCGGTCAGCAGCGCGCTTCGGCCTCGCTCGACCGGATCATGCGGGAAGATCGCCAGAACATTCGCCTTTCGCCCGACGACCAGATCATGATCGATGGCGATGCCTCAAGCTTTACGGCTCTTGGCGCTTTCAAGAGTGCGGGCGAATTCCAGTTCGAAACCGGCAAGATGACGCTGGCACAGGCGGTTGGCCGCGCGGGCGGGTTGCTGGACGACCGTGCCGATGCGCGCAATGTCTACGTCTTCCGCAACGAAGTCGTGCAGGTAACCTCGAAGTCCACGGCCATCACCAAGGACCCGGTTGCCGTAACGACGACCATGCGACCGGTGATCTACCACGTCAATATGCGTGATGCCTCGAGCATTGCGCTGATGCAGCTGTTCCAGATGCAAAAGGGCGACGTGCTGTATGCCAGCAACGCGCCGCTGGTGGATTCTGCCAAGCTGTTGACCGTTTTCCAGAAGAGCGTGCCGACTGCGGCTGCACCTCAGCCGGGCAGCGCCAACTAATCAGGTGAGCATGTGGCAGGTGTTGAGTGCCTGCCACGACCTACAGCAGAATGCGGAGTGCTTCACCGGCAGATTGAGGGCGCTTTGCAGCGTCTCCATCCGCGCAAGTCTTTGCAAATCGCGTCAAGGTTTCGTCATCATCGATCCCTCCAGCGTCCAGCAGACGTTGCGTTAGCCTGCCCAAGGCATAGATGTCTTGGTGCGGATGGGCTGGCATATCCGAAAGCTGCTCCGGTGCCGCATAGTCCGGCGAGCCGGCAACCTCCACGCCTATGTCTGCATGCCGCTCGCCGATCTTCAAGGCAATGCCAAAGTCACTCAACCGAGCCGAGCTCAGGTTATCTGCAGACAACAAAATATTCGCTGGGCTGATATCGCAGTGGACATAGCCAGCGGCATGGACAGCGGCAATGGCATGCACCATGCGTCTGAGCAGATGCTTGATATCAGCAGCGGAGGGAGGTTCTGCCGAGAGGCGCGATGCCAGTGATATGGGTGCCCATGGCTGGAGCAAGCCGGGCCGTCCGTCCGTCAGCCGCAGAAGAGCAGAGACTTCTTGAAGACAGGGATGGCGGAGCTCCATGCCGATTTCCGCCTCTCTGCGCAGGCGTTGCTCCAGCGAAGCGTCGCCACGCTGGTCTTCGGGCATTGTCTTGATCGCAAAGCTCCTGCCGAGATCGCGGTGGCGGACCTTCAGGATGAGGGTGCTTTCCGTCTGGTGGGCAACGCTTAAGACCGTAAAACTGCCCTCGATGAACGTCGGCTGCTGCCGCGCCAGCGTGTCGGCTTTCCGGTCGAGCGCGTCACGGATGCGGTCTATCAGGTCCTGCGGACGTTCCGAACTATGGATCGCACGCCAGAGGTCGCTGAAATACTGGGCGACCTCGCTTTCAACATCGTCACCGTTCAAGGCGGCTTCCGATCACGACGGCGCTGATGTTTTCGCGAACATTTTCGATCAATGCTTCCTGCATCAGGGCATTGGCGCAGTCGGGAATGGGCGTGTCATGCACAATTTCCGAAATCACCCGTTCCTTGAGTGCCTGCATCAGCGGATAGCTGCACAGCAGCAGGCGATCGTCTTTGCCCCACTCCTGCGTCGTCACACTCGGGCGGAACTGCTGCGAATGGCCAACGCACTGCGAAAGCTGTTTCTTCATGCCGACGATGACGTGATCGCGGGACAAAAGATGCATCGTGCCATCGCGAAGCA
Organism: Agrobacterium vaccinii; assembly: GCF_021310995.1. Classification (NCBI taxonomy): domain Bacteria; kingdom Pseudomonadati; phylum Pseudomonadota; class Alphaproteobacteria; order Hyphomicrobiales; family Rhizobiaceae; genus Agrobacterium; species Agrobacterium vaccinii. The sequence continues at coordinate 1,389,696 of NZ_CP054151.1, forward strand.
GATAGGCGCGCGCGTCGCCTGACCACAAAGCCGTCAGCGTCGTGCCGATGATGGAGGCAACCACGACACTCGCCATAGGCCTCACGGCTCCCTCTTGTATCTGCCGTGATAGCAGCAGACTGTTGACGGTGCCGAGTTTGCCCTTGATGTCCTGCGTCAGGAAGTCGACGTGGTCGCTATTGTCCATGTCTTTCAACGCATTGGTCGTCAATCGCGCTGCCTCGACAGCGGCTCCGGCGTCCCCCAAGCCGTCGGCTATGGCAAAAAGTGCGGGCTCCTTGGATACGAACAACGCATCCGCATTGACGGTCAACCGGGTGCCGGGGTGAGTGGCGTAGCTGTAGATGACAGACGCTGGGGCGCTCGCTATGGGCTCGGGCGCCAAATCGCGAACGGGTGCGACGACGGGTTTGGGTTCAGCGGCAACCGGTTTCGGGACAGGTTTGGGCTGCGGGGGGGCGGATGCTTCGTCTTCGCCGTTGGTCTTTTCCTTGAATAACCGCACGAAGTCCGCCGCCGCCGGTTTGCCTTCGAACTTGAAACCACGAGGGCGACGGCTGGTGGCATCGATGTACCACCAGAGGCTCGTTGGTTGCGCCGATGGTTTAGAGAAGCCTGTATCCTCGTCATCGTCGCGTGGCTTTGGCATGCGCAAGCGCTTGATGGATGTGGTGAAGCGGGCCATGTCGAAATCGAGGGTCATCGATGTCTCGGCCAAAGCTTCCGCTGCCATGAACCAGGTATCGTCGAGATAGAGTGTTCTGGGGTGCTGTCTGAAATCGACCATCTGCGCCAGAATGACGAGTGGATATTTTCGCCCGACGCGGTCCTTGCTGGGTAGGAGAACACCGACATAGGCGCTGCGTCCCCAGATCCCGCGTTCGATGATGAAACGCATGGGCGGGCACGTCGTGAAGATGGAATCCCAGCGGCCTGCGAAAACATCTGCGCAGGCGTGCATGCCCGCACGGATCCACGCATCGAGCGAGGCGATGAGTTCGCGATCCATGCCCTCGGAAATGAAATCTCCGTGGCTTGGAATTTTCCCGTAAAAGCCGATCCTGTCGGTTTCGACTGCGGCTTTTACGGGCTTGGTAACCGGCGTGGCCATCAGTCAGATACGGCGGCGTTGTAGCGAGGTTGCGGCTTGGTCATGATCTCCTCCTGTATTCTTTTTGAACCGGCGCATGATTCAGAACTGCGCCGGGCATGCGAAGTTTGCGATGGCATCCAGTTTGAATGGGTTGAGAACTGACCCGAACTGAATGTCGAACTCAGCGACCTGACCGCTATTTTCGAACCTTGCCCTTAACAAATCGCCTGCCTGATTTTCGATTTTCGCATCGTCGAACAGACGGAAGGGTGACCAGTCACCATTTTCCGTTTTCGCCTGCTGCCAGCCACCGGGCTGAAACGCGATGCGTGACAGGTTCGCAGAGTTGCTTTCCGAAGGCCAGGTAATCGATTTTGCCTGCACCGGGCCGTGGTAGTAAACCACGCGTTCGCCTTCGATTTCGAGCATGACGGCGCTCGACTCGTTGGTTAGCGAGACCGGTTTGACGTTGATGGAGACCGCCGGGACCTCGCTGCCATTCGGGAAGAATGCCCTGAAAATCTTGTCGGCATTCTCGAACTGGGCGATTGCGTCGCTTGGCATTCCCGTCGCGCCAAATGTTCCCTTCCAGCCCCATGGGGTTGCCGTCTTGTCGACGAACGGCTCCATGCGCTGTTTGAAAAACGTCTGGAATGTGCCGGTTGGCCCGAACAGTCGCGTGAAATCCGCCATGGCGACATCACGCGTCGAGGTACGGTCGAAAGGATAACGGCCCGCAACGATGGATGAGCAGAGTGATGCCCCTTCCGCCGCCCAGAGATCGGCAATGCGGCCGCGCGCCGATTTGACCGCAAGCGAACCGACATCTGCAGCAAGCCCGGCCACCCAGACGTCAAGCGGTGCCGGAAGCTGACGCGCCTGTTGCAGCAGGTCTTGGTTGGCCTTGGTCAGCTGGCTATCGACGTCGAAGACGCGCGCGACCTCGTCTGAAGTAGTGGATGAGCGCGCCAGTTGTTCATGCAGAGCCTTGATGTTTGCCAGCAACTGCTCGGATGGCGAACCCGCCTGCTTGCTCCCATTGCCTGTAGCACTCTCTGTCGGTTGCCCAGAGCCCGGGCCCTTGGCTGCCAACATTTCCCGCAGGCGGGCATAGGGATCGGCGGCATCGACCGTGGCCGAGAGGATCGCGGCAGTGCTATCGCCATCTGCCGTGGAGGCAAGCGTCGTCAGGCTGTCGCCCGCATTCGGGCGAAGATCGGTGGCATCGGCAATGGATTTTGCAGCTTCGATGACGAGATTCCGGTCATTGGCCAGAATACGTGTCGTTTCCACCGCATCTCCAAGGCTTTGGGATGGCTTGATGCGGACGTCCGTCAAAATCTCATTCCACCGTTTTTCAAAGCGGTCGAAATAAATCTGCAAGGCGGCCTGGGCCACATTTTCGACCGTTGCGCCACGAATAGCATCATCTGACCCGCGCACCCACGCCTCCGAAAGCGCGACACGGGACGCATAAGCAACCTGCGAAATGACGACTGCGCGGTAACCGTTGGCCGTGAACAGACCTTCGATACCGTCCACCATCGGTGCCTTGCTTTCACGCTCCACCGCCCGCTCGCCCAAGGGGCCGAAGGCACCCGAGGGGCTCCATTCGGGCAGCGCACGTGCCTGCGGCAGGCCTGCCAGAATGTCATAGGCGCGGGCTCCGACTGCCTGCTGTTTGATGGTATCACGGGCCTTGGAAATCAGACGGGCATCAAGCTCGATCGGTGCCAGCAAACCGTCGGAGAGCGCCTGTGCGTGCCGATTCAGGGCATCTCTTGCCGCTGCTCTGCCGTCACCGGGATAAAGCGAGGCAAACATATCCTGCGACTGCACTTTCAGGAAATCACGGTCCAGCGTTCCCAGCCCACCCAACATTCCGTAAAGTTTGAGGGAGTTGAACGTGCGCGTGACATCGTTCTGGTCTTGCAACTGTTTTTGCAATTGCACGATCATGCGGGGCAAAAGCAGCGCGTTGAGTGCCCGTTGATAGGCATCACGCTGGCGTCCGGCGATCTTCTCTTCCTGATCAAGTCCAAATCCGACCTTCCAGACGCGGTCCGTATCGAAGCCGGAATTGACATCGCGCAGATTGTCGAGCGCGGGGAGAATGCGCAGGAAGTCTGCGTCAGACACGTCACGTACATTGATGCCCTGCACCAGTTGTTGATAGGCGTTCAGCTTGCGATCGGCTTCGGCCAGTGCCTGGGTGTTGGCAAAATAGGTCAGAATCCAGCCGGTGAAGACGATCGTAACGACGGCTGCGGATAGACCGTAGGCAATGCGTCGGACCAGAAGCTGCCTGCCCGAAAGCCGCTTGTCACGCATGACCAGCGCCGCTTCTGGAAAGATGACTTCCTTGAACAGGCGCGCGAGGAAATAGCTGCGGCGGGCGCGAGGTGCGGCCGTTCCGGCCTCCGGTTGTGTTCCAGATGCGAGGTAGACGCCGCGCAGGAGAGGCGCCTCGATGAGAGGCGAGCTGGCGCACAGTTCGCTCAATGCCTCGTGCAGCCGGTCCTTTAGCTTTGCCAGTTCCGCCGGGAAACGGAAGATGCGGCCACGGATTTCCGCATTCTGCTCCTGTTGAAGCCGCTCGATCAGCATCGCATCGACGCGTTGTTGCAACAGCTCGAACTCTTCGAGGAAGCGTTGCGGCAGGTCCTTCGCCGCATAGCTTTCATCCAATTTGAACGTCGTTCCCCAGACCTGATGGCGATCCGTCTTGTTGAAGCCATCGAAGAATTCGACGAATCCATCCAGAAGATCGGCCTTGGTCAGCACTACATAGACAGGAACGCGAGCGTGGAGATATTCATCCAGTTCGGCCATGCGCTGTCGCACTGAGCGCAGTTCCTGCCGCTGCTCTTCAGGGTCCCGGCTGAGCAGGTCGGGGATGGATAGCGTGACCAGCGCGCCGTTGATGGGCTGGGACCGGCGATAGCGGCGCAGCAGATTGAGAAAGCCTTCCCAACCGGCCTTGGACGAGCCGTCGAGATCGTCCTGCGTGGTGTATCGGCCAGCGGTGTCGATGAGGATCGCCTCATCCGTGAACCACCAATTGCAGTTGCGCGTGCCGCCGATGCCTTTCACGGCAGTTTCACCGAGCGCATCGCCGAGCGGAAATTGCAGCCCGGAATTCGTCAGTGCCGTGGTCTTGCCTGAACCGGGAGCGCCGAAGATGACGTACCAGGGCAGGTCGTAAATATAGCCGAACCGCTTCTTGGTGACGCGCCGCAGCAGCGCCAGCGCTTCCTTAAGCCGGGTCTGGATTTCACCGACTTCGGCCTGCCGGTTGCCCAACGCCTCCTGCTCGATGCTATCGACCAGTTCCTTGTCCTGCTTACGAGCGCGAAACAGGGTAACGGCAATGTAGATCACCCAGATCAGCAGGATGATGCCAATCGCGATCAGGCGTTCCTGTGTCGTGTCGAAGGGTTTAAAGTTTCCGAAGCTGACGAGATAACCGTAAAACCAGATGACGACGCACAGCGCCACGGCCCACAACAGCGAGATGAAGCGCCTGCCGATGATCGATGCGTAGCTATCGACGTAGGACCGGATCGTATAAAAATAACTCAGCGGGTTCATTGCTGGGTCTCTCCTGGTTGCTGTCCGTTTGTCGTTGTGACGGCTGGCGAGAGAATGCCCGCCTCGCTAAGTTTTTCGCCAGGATTGGTCAGCACCATGATCTCTGTTCTGCGGTTCTTCTCGCGGCCCTCTGCCGTATTGTTGTCGGCAATGGGGTCGCTGTCCGCACGTCCCTCGGTCAGAATTGCATCCGGGCCGGTATAGTTGGACAGGAGATCGCCAACGGCTTTTGCGCGGGCCTCGGACAGGTGCCAGTTGGACGGAAACTGGACGGTCTTGATGGGCACATTATCGGTATAGCCGATGACTACGGCGCGGAACTTGTCCGCCGCAAGTGCACCGCCAATGCGCTGGATCAGATCGCGGAATTGTGGGCTGACATCTGCGCTGCCGACATTGAAGAGGCCGGAGTTGTTGATGCGCACGCGCAGGCGCCCGTTGACGTTGGCGAGCGTGACCAGATTGCGCTGCACCTCTGGCTGCAGAAACGCCATGAGGTTGTCCAGCCTAGTCGGTTTCATCTCGACAATTTTTGGCGGCTGCTCGGGGATCACGGGCTCTTCCGGTTTCGTCACGACTTCCTGGGGTGGCTCCGGTGCTGCTGCGATCAAGACACTGGGTGTGTCCGTCGGAGGCAGTGACGCCAGCCGCTCGAATGTTGCATCGGACGCGCTGTTCAAAGTCAGCGTGAAAAACAGATAGCCGAAGGCGAAGGCGAGCGCGATCAGGGACAGCAGCGTCCACAACGCCGCCATGGTGCGAAGCGGAGTGTGACGTGCCTCCACGCCCTGCCAGTGGGGTGATAATTCGCGTTCGAAAACGCCGTACTGGCCGATCAGCGTTTTATAGAGGCTGTCGCGAATGCGCGACAACTCTAGAGCACCCTTGGCGGACACCCGTGTTCGTCCTTCGAAAGCCAGTGACAGGCAAAGATAGATCAGCAGCAACAGGTCTTTGTTGGTACCGGGAGATTGGTGGAAATGGTCAAGAATATCGAAGAACCGGTCACCGCCGGTCACATCATTATGAAATGTGGATACGAGGCCGGACCGAGCCCAGCCTGCGCGCACGCCCCACGGCTTGCTCAAAATAACGTCATCAACGGTTGCGCACACGGCGTAATGCGCCGCCCTTGCCCGTTCGGGGCTAATGCGTGCTGACGCCAAATCCCGCTCGTATCGGGTGATGGCTTCCATGCAGGCACGGCGAAGATGGTCCGGGTCCGGCTGTGCATCAGAAAAGCGCAGCACATGGGCAAGGTTGAGCAGCGGCGCTGCCGATTGCACCAGTGTCGGAACTTCCTCTCCACCAAAGCGAAAGTTCGCGAGAAGCGCATCGATCGGCAACGCGCTATCGCCTTGCGTCGCACGCTTGGGTGCGTCGTCGCCATCGACGATGTCATCGAGGATGGCCGCCATGTTGCGGGCGTTCTGGTTTCGGCGACGACTTTCTTCGGTGATCTCGACCACCGTTGGAAGGTCCTGCCAGGAGGAGGGCGTGTCATTGCTCATTCGCGTAATGCCCACATTTCCATCTCGAGACCGGGGAATTCACCAGCGAGATGCAGCGCAATGGCGCCGGAGGTTTCGAGCTGCTTCCAAAGTGGTGTCTTGGTATCGATTTCGAAATAGATCGTGCCCGAGCGATACGGCAACTGACGCGGCAGTACCGGCAGCGAACGCACCGGAATGCCGGGCAATGCCACGTTGACGAGTTCGGAAATACGCTCCACAGGTCCGACCTTGATCTGGGCTGGAAGTTTGCGCCTGATATCTTCGGCAGACATGTCTGCCCGCACGGCGAGCACGAAACCCGCATCGCGCAGCAAAGTGCGGTCGTGGATAGTGCCGACACGCACGCCGTGCCTGCGCTCTACGAGTTCGATTGCCACCGCCGCCTGTTCCAGCACAGCGGAAAGCGAGGTGCGCAGATCATCGAACACCGCCGCAAAGCTCGCCTTCAAGTCATCGTGGCGATAGGGCGGGAAATCCGTGGCGCGCTTCTTGTCGGTGGTGAACGTGGCCAGTTCACCGGCAAGCTGAATGCAGTCTTCATAAAAACGGATGGGGTGAAACCGCGTGGCATTCGCCGAAAGATGCGCCAGCAGCGGGTCCGCCCTGTTGAGGATTTGCAGGAGGAAATAGTCGCCCACCTCCGCTGTTCCGCGGATTGTGGGATCACCGATCCGCTCGGATATCGCCTGCGCCCGGTGCCGAACAATGCCGAGCAATTCGGTCAGCAACTCGCTCAGGCGCGATGAGGCGGCGCAGTTGAGGGAGGGGGGAATGAAATCGGGATCGAGAATGACGGCGCGATCCGACCGTACCTCGATAATCCGCGCCAGCCCGATCAGGTCGTAGCCTGAAAGATCATCGCCCGTCTTCAGAAATTTCAGGCTGAGGCGACCGACATCGATGGGGGCGACGAAGTCCGTGTCGACATTGGCATCCGACGCCTCGTAGGTCGTGGCGACGACACGCACGCTGTTGGTATCTGCCTTTGTGCCACTGGACATGTCCGCCTTGCCGGGCTGCCGTGCGGGCAGCGCGAGGTAGACGATGGCATTCTTGACACCTTCATCTAGGTCGAGCGGCGGCGGCAGATCGGAATCTTCGGGCGCTTCGAACGGCGTGCCATCCGGCAGGATGCCCCGCAGGTTGGACAAGGCGAACTGACCAATGGCGAGCGCGCTACGATCTATACCGATTTCCGCCACGCCCCAGGGGTAGGGCGAGAGATTTCGCGTAGTGTTGCGCACCAAACGCTCCGTCCAGCGGTCCGATTGCTGAAAATGTTGAACGCGAAGGAACATGCCCTCGCTCCATGCGACGCGGTTTTCATGCCTCATCTTGGTTGCTTACCCCCTTGATATTTGTTTGAAGCGCATCGCAGGGCTCAGCCTCGCCCTGTGCTGCGCGTTGCAAAAACTGCCGGACCGATAATTGTCGGCCCTCGTCTTCGAATTGCTGTTTGAAGGTGGACCAATAGTCCGTTCTCGCGATGACAGACCGCCATTCCTTGCGCGCCAGCTTGTCGCGCCAGTCGTTCTGCGCATCCGCTCTTGCTTCCACCAGTCTCGGCTCCAGCTTTTGCGTGCAGGTCTGGATCAGGTTTTCCAGAGAAGACGCGAGCAGACGTTGCTGGCGAATGAGAGCCTCCAGTCGCGCTCGGGCCGACGCACCGTTCGGTTCAGCACCGATGGATGCCGGATCGATATCGAGGACCGCGAGACATTCGGCGCTTTCCTTTTCCAGCTGAAGAAGGAGATCATCGACCGGGTCGCTCGCCATGGGCGCGACAGAGGCTTTCGGCTCGATGTCGTCTGGCTCATCCGCATCCATGAAAACGGCATCGAAGTCTTCCACCGGCGGTTTTTTTGCGGGGCGGGAAACGAGAACGGGAATGTTCATGGCATCGGTATGTTCGTGCTTGCTGCTTTCGACCGGTTCTTCATTCCAGTCATTGGGCAGCACCGCGCCGACACCGGCAGTGGAGGGCGGTGCGTTCCAGCCGACTTCGACATTACGGGAAATGGACTTGGCTTTTTTGCCGGTCAGACTGGGCGCAGCGTCGGCCCAGTCATCCTGGGTCATGCCTCCGGCAATCACGCCCCGTGCGGAGCGACCATTGGGGGCGATATCCGAAAGAATGGCCGAAATCGTCATGTGCTCGTCGCTCACTCTCAGCGAGCGGTCAGGATCGCCGAAATCCATTTCGGCCTCACCGCTGATAACAACGTCGAATGTCTGTGCGCCGATGCCGATTTGTGATCCATCGCTGAGCCGGGCGGTCTCGCCTTCCAGCAAAAGGCGGCCATCCACCTGGGTGCCGTTCGCGCTGCGGTCAGTGATGAAGAAGCCTTCGCGGTCGTAACTCAAGGTGCAATGCTGTTTGGAGACGCGACGTGCGTCATCGGCGATCTGCCAATTGCAATCCGTCGAGCGACCGATGGTGCGGCTGCCTTGCTCGAAACTCCATTGTGCAGGCTTTGCGCCGCCAGAAGGTGTCTTTTCTTTCAGAACAAGTTTCATCGTTCCATCCTCACGCTGAAAGTGCCGAGCCTTCGCGCTCGGTCACGATTGCGTCGGTACTGTCTTTCTGCGCTGGCGCCAGTCGCGCCCAGCTGTTCCAGCCCAGCCGTGCCGGTGCTTCTGTTGCGCCGAGCTGGCAGAAGGGAATGTCCTCTTTTCTCAGGATCACCTGAACGTCGAAGTCGAAACCGCTGCCAGCGAAGAGCCGCGCGACGGCGAAAATTTCCGCAAGACGCTTCGAGCCCGGCGTCAGCGCCAGATAATCCGCATAACCGACGGGGCCGATCACGATGCGGAAACTGCCGCTGAAATCCTCGATTGCGCTTCCGGCGGTGACATTCTGTCCCAACCGCAGGCCTCCGCCTTGGCCAAACTGACTCTGTTCATGCACCGGCAGCGGCACCCAGCGCCTGCGGAACTGCTCGACCTCGACATCGAGACCAGTGAATTCACACAGCATGGAGGTCAGCGCGGTGGCATTGCGGTTGCGATTGGCGAGCAGACCGCTGAAGCGCAGCAGCACGTCCTGTTTGACGCCGACTTTTTCGCTCAGACCTGCGGTACCGAATCCCGTGAGCGACAGCAGCGTCTTGCGGAAGGCATTATCCTGATGGTTGCGTGCCCAGCGCAAACCCCGTGCCAGCCGGTATTTTTCGGTTGCCGAAACGAACAGCTCGCTAAACCGGGCTGCAAAGAGATTGAAGAAACTCGTCAGCGCCTTCGAGCGATTGCGCTCTTCCCGCTGCTGCAATTCCGAATAACTCGGCGGCAAAGAACCGAGTGGTCCGATAATGGGAGCAAAGGCCGACCGCAGCTCCGCCTTGCCGTTCTTGCTGCGGAAGCCGCCGATGGCGACGGGTGTGGGGCGCGCACCATTGTGGGAGCCAACCGTCAGTTCGTCTTCGAGAGCAAGATGCTGGGCCACCCTAAACGCGGTTGCCGGATCGAAACTGCCCGGATCGCTCGCCAGCAGCGCCGTCTGTTTTTGTCTGATGTCGTTTGCCGCTTGCTGCATCGCGAACTCCTAAAGCAACGGACGGTCTGCCGCGCGGGCAGGCCACCTGGCCAAGGGTTCGGATTGCCCGCGCATGGTCACGGTCAGGCGGGTGAAGCTGTTGATCGACGTGTAAAGGCCGAAGAAGTGATTGAGAACGCTCGAAAACACGAAGGCTGCGGCTCTGTCGATCAGCGCCGGGTCGAATTCCAGCGTGATATCCGTGCCAGGCACCATGGCAGAGCCGATCCGGGCATGGGAATTGCGAGCTTCCACAGAGGTGATGGCCTCAACGAGCTGGCGCGTTTCGGGCGTGTCCCTGAACGCATAAAGCGATAGAATGTCCTTCAACGGCGCACCACCATTATCGAACAGCGACAGGTGGTTCAAAAGCAGATGCGACACCAGCCGCCATTCGCGCGCCGATCGCTCGTTCATCCGCACAGCAGATGTGGGCGGCATGAGCGCATGAACGGAGTTGACGGCCTCGTTGCCAGCGGACAGTTGCAGAAACGGATGGCCGCCGCCAAACGGCAACTGGCTGGGCAGTTCGCGATTGATGCACAGCGTATCGACGCTTGCGACCACATCCAGTGGACCCAGGGGTCCGCGTTGCGCATCCACGAAGGCGATGTCCGTATCGGATGAGCCATCGTCATCATCGAAGCGGCGGTAGGTTTGCCAGAAGACGTTGGAGCCGTTGCTTCTCTGCGTGCGCCCAAAGAAGGGCGAGGTCTTTTCGATCTGGCCGGAACGGCTGGTCAGTTCGACCTTTTCAACGCCGTAGATTTCACGGGTCCGCTGGCGTCTCGCATCCGGCAGAAGACGATATTCCGTTCGCGTGCCATCGAGGCTCAACGGCTCGCAGCTTTGCTGGAAGAGATTGATGACAGGCGAGGCATTCAGCACGAAATCCTTAGCCGAAACCATACGCTCAAGCCGGGTTTCTGCGGCATCAAGATAGATATAAAGCTCGCAATCACCACCATTCCAGCGGTCCAGTCCATCGATATCGAGGAACAGGAACTTCTGTGGCAGCGCGAAAAATTCCGTCAACAGCCGGTAGCCATCGAAGCTGTTGGCGGGATAAGGCAGCATGGCCTGATCGCGGGAAAAGCCAGAGGGTTTGAGGTTGGCGGCTGGCAGGAACACCGCGTTTCGGTCCTCCGAATGCTGGGCAAGAGCCAAGCCCACGCAATGGTTGGCCAGCAGCTCATAGAGCGCCGTTGCCTGCTGCCATGCAGAGGAAATGAATATCTGTAGCGATTTTAGCCCGATTTCGTTGAACGTGGACGGACGCGGCGATGTCGTACGCAGCGACAGTTTCAGACAACTAGCCGCACCGGCGGATGTTGCCGAGAACGGCGCATCGATAGGCTGGCTGGCCAGTGTTGCTGCGGCAATCTCCAGCGGAACGATGGTCACGTCCTGCGCCGTGCGGAACCTGCAACTTTCACCGCCAATTGGCTCCGACAATATCTCGCTGTGGCGCGGCAGGGTCTGCGCAGTCGTCAATGCGGGGCTCGGCGCAAAATGCGCGACGCTCATGGATGGAAGCGGTGCCAGATAATGGGGGTAAAGCGTCTCCAGCAGGCTGTCGGAAAGTTCGGGAAACTCGTCGTCCAGCTTCTGGCGAACGCGCGCGGCGGAATAGGCAAAGCTCTGGATCAGTCGTTCTACATGCGGGTCGTCGGCTACATCTCCCGTCATGCGCAGGCGGCCCGCGATTTTGGGAAAAGCGGCGGCGAAGCGTGAGGCGCGTTTTCTCAGCGCAAAAAGCTCGTCATTATATTTTTCCAGAAAACCGTCAGCCATTGGCTGTCTCCACCAGAAAACGTTGCGTGGAAGGATCGATCTTGGATTCGAAGCTGATCGGCGGCATGCCTTCGTGCAGGCGGAACGTCGCCTGAATGCGCATCCGCAACGCGCGGTCGCCATCGTTGCGGTTCTTCATGATGGTCACGCGCACATCCGACAGCCGCGTTTCGAACATGGAAATGCGCCGCTCTATGGTGTTGGCCAGCTTGGCTTTCGAAGCATCCGTCACCAGATTTGCAGACAAAATACCATCGACGCCGTAGCTGACGAGTGCATCCGAAAGCTCCTTGAAATCAGCAGGCGGACCAGCGGGATTGCGCCTCGTATTCAGCAGGGATTCCAGATCGCGTCTGATGACCTCGCGCATTTCCCGAACCTGATCCGACAGGCTCGCAGGCGGATCGTTCTCCATATCGGGCGCATCGTCCAGCAAACGGTCGAGCACCGAGCGGGCCAGCGTCCTCTGTTTCGGGCGATACTGCTCGAGCGGATCAACCACGCGCTGTCTGCCTTTCCCTGGCTTCGGTTGGGGCCGAAAGGCTCGAGATTTCGTGGAAGGGCACCAGATCATCGCCGATCAACACGCAGCGCTGGCCACGACCTGTCACCAACGGGCCATCGTCCTCGCTCCATTCCGTCTCGCGACCAAGCAGCAGCGTCGGCCTGCTGTCGCCGCTGTGATAGAGGGCTGGCAGTAGGACAGAGGCAACGGAACCGTCCAGCAGTGTGATGTCAGCCTGCCGGAACGCCAGATCCCGCGGACGCGTCATTGGCTCAATGACGACAGTGTCGATGCGGTTGAAGTCGATCCAGAGATACTTGCCGCCATTGGTCAGCACCTCGAGTGCATGCGGAATACGGTCGTCAAGATCGCGGATGTCGCCTGCCGCCCCGTCGTTCAGAACGAGTTGCACCTCGCCGCGTTTTTCATCCAGTTCCAGCAGCGCCTTTGTTGCCTCGGCATCGTTGCCTTCGCGTGTGGCGACATTGGCTTTTATGGCCAGTTGGTCGAGTTCGGAAGGGCCATGGATGAAGTCCGGCAATGCACCGGTCTCAAACCACGCAACGCGTGCGGCCATCGCGCGCAGATGGTTGCGAAACAGCGAGAAACCGACCGCGTCCTGCGGTGCGAATGTCGATGCCAGATTGCACTGTGCATCGGCCTTTTCATAGTCACCGGCAAGGATCAGCAGATCGATGTACAGATAGCGCGCTGTCTTGTCGGACGGTGTCGCCTTGACCTGTTCCCGGGATTTCGCGATGGCTTCATCGAGCTGGTTATCGTCGAGCAGGCGGGAAATATTGTCGCGCAATGTCATGCGGGTATCCTTTGTGGCTCTGCCGACGAACGCGCAATAGAGGCTGCGGATGTGTTTGTTTCGGCGATGAGATGAAAACTGGTGGAGACGTCATCCAGCTGGAAATGCGGCTGGAGACGCACGGTGCAGGAAAAACTGCCCGGCTTTCCGGGAATTTCGAAAACCTTGATTCCGGCTGACCGTAGTGGATACCGTGTGCGAAGGGCAGCCTCCGCATCGTCGTTGCCCAGCGTGTAGGACGACAGCCAGTTTTCCAGCTTGCGCTCGATGGTGATGGCGTCGCTGAGCTGGCCGATATCATCGCGCATGATGACTTTGAGATAATGCGAGAAACGAGAGGCACACAGCACATATTGCAGCATGGCAGCCAGTCGGGCGTTCTGCCGCGCGCTTTCCTTGGAATAATGCCCGGGAGCGTGCAGCGACTGGTTGGCGTTGAAAATCGCCATGCTGGAGAGATATGTCGTGGAAACCGGGACGATGCCGAGATCGGAAAACTGCTGTTCCTGACCCATGGTCAGCTGCATTTCGACCGGCGGCTGCGCTGAAAGACCATTGCTTTCGATGCCAAGATCGAGCGGCGGCAATTGCGTAGGCGACAGCATGCCCCCGTCCACCTCATCCTGCGTCACGCCACGAATATCTGCAAACCAGCCGCTATCGGTGAAATTGCGAATGACGACAGAGGCGAAGGCGAAAGCCGCATTGCCCCACAGCAAAGACTGCCCGTCTTCCGATACGTGTTCGCGAAAGGGAAACGGATCTTCGCGGCGGCGCGAGTACGGCTTGTGCGGAGAGCGCAGCAGAATACGGGGTGCAACAAGCCCGACGAAACGGCTGTCATCACGCGCGCGCAGCGCGTTCCAGCGCAGGCGGCTTTTCTCCTGCTTCAGCCAGGAGAAATCCTGGACGCGGCTCAACTCGGAAAAGTCTTCCAGCCCAACGGTGGCAGGGGCCGCTGCCGCGATGAACGGGCAGAATGCGGCGGCGGCCACCATTCCGATCTGCGCCAGCGCGGTGATGGAATCGATGCCTTCGAAGTCATCTGGAGAGAAGGTATAGTCACCCACCAGAAGCCCGACGGGCTCACCACCCGGCATGCCGAATTCACGGTTATAGATGATTTCGAACAGATGACTTTGGTCGAAATCCGTCGCGCGTTCCATGCTGCGGGCCAGTTCGCGCCAGCTTGCGTTCAGCAACTTGACCTTCACCTCAGGGCAGCGGCTGGCCTCGCGCACCACCATGGCAAGCCCCCGCCATCTTGCTTCCATCGCCTGAAACGCGGCGTGGTGCAAGATGGCGTTTACCTGACCGTTCAACGCGTCGTCTATCAACGCGATGAGCTGGTCGGCCTGACTGCGTATGTCCGAAACGGACCTGGGCGTCATGAATGGGCTCCGGGCGGAAATGAAAGGCGAGGGGCATGTCTGCCCCTTGCCCTGTTCAGTTCTTGGTTGGGATGCGGGCGACCATGCGAAGCGAGGTCGTCAGCTCTTCCATCTGCAACCAAGGACGCATCCAGGCGACGGCGTTGTAGGCGCCTGGCTTGCCGGGAATTTCTTGAACAGTCACTTTCGCATCGCGCAGCGGATACTTTGCGCGGGATTCCTCGCCAGCCACATCGTTGGCGTTGACGTAATTGGATATCCAGCGGTTCAGCCAGACTTCGCAGTCAGACGCCTCCATAAAGGAGCCGATCTTGTCGCGGCCCATGACCTTGAGGTAGTGGGCGAAACGCGAGGTCGCCATCATGTAGGGCAGGCGGGCAGACACGGCGGCGTTGGCCGTTGCCTCCGGGCGGTCGTAAAGCTTCGGCTTGTGGGCGGTCTGCGCGCCGAAGAACACAGCGTAATCGGTGTTCTTGTAGTGGCAGAGCGGCAGGAAGCCCAGCTTGCCCAGTTCTGCATCGCGACGGTCGGTAATACCGACTTCGGTCGGGCATTTCAGATCGAGGTCGCCGTCATCGCTGGAGAAGACATGCATGGGAAGGTTTTCCACCTTGCCGCCGTTCTCCGCACCGCGAATGGCCGTGCACCAGCCATGCTTTGCAAAGGCGTCGGTCAGCTTAGTGCCCATGACATAGGCTGCGTTCATCCAGCAATATTCATCATGTTGCAAATCGCCATTGGCCGAGCCTCGGGTCTCGTCATAGCCGAATTCGTCGATAGGGCTGGTCTTCGGGCCGTACGGCATGCGGGCGAGCACGCGGGGCAGTGCAAGCGTTACGAAGCGTGAATCGTCGCTTTCGCGGAAGCTGCGCCATTTGGCGTATTCCACGGTGTCGAAAATCTTCTCAAGATCGCGTGGTCGTGCCAAATCGCGGTAGTCCTCGAAGCCGAACATGTGCGGGCTTGCAGCCGAGATGAAGGGTGCGAAGGCCGCAGCAGCGATGGAAGAAACACCCTGCAGAAGCTGGACGTCATCGAAGGAGTTGTCGAACTCGTAGTCCCCGATGATGGCGCCCATGGGCTCACCGCCAGGCGTGCCGAACTCATCTTCGTAGATCGACTTGAATAGACGGGACTGGTCGAACTCTACCGCTTTTTCGAGATCGCGACCTACATCACGCTTCGACGCGTTGAGAACGCGGATCTTGAGGTTGACGCTGGTTTCGGAATTCTTGACGAGATAGTTGAGGCCACGCCACGTGCCTTCCAGCTTTGCGAACTCCGGTGCCTGCATGATCGCCGCAAGCTGCGCAGAAATCGCGCGGTCGATCTCGGCGATAGCGTGATTGAGTGTAACGGTCAGGTTGCGATCGTACTTGACGGTGCCTTTCAGCGCCTGATCGGTCAAGGTGCGCAACAGGTTCTGCGCGCGGTCCGGTTCGGTCTGACGGGTTGCGGCAACCACCTTGGACAACAGGCCGGTCTCTTCGGCGGTTGTTGCCTGTGCATCGGGTTTCAGCAGGCTTTCAGCGCTCATGGTTAAATCCTTCCAAATGCGGCTCTTGTCTGGCCGCGAGAACAGATGAAGCCCCGATGCCGGGGCGTCTCAACGAAGCAGTCCTCAATGGGCGAGGTCAGTTGCCTGCACTGTTTTTCTCTTTCAGTTCGGATACGAGCTTTCCGAGGTCAGTCTTGTTCTGGAGAATGTCTTCCAGAAGACGCTCCAGATCTTCGGAGCGGTCGGCCTTGGACAGCAGATCGCGAAGCTCATTGCGCGCATCCAGAAGCGCTTTCAGCGCCGGAACCTGCTCCACAACGGAAGCTGGCAGGAAGTCGTCCATGCTCTCGAATTTCAGATTGACCTGAATGTCGGTGCCGTCATTCTGCAGCGTGTTTGGAACCGCGATGTTGAGGCCCGGTGTCATGCGGCGCATCACTTCATCGAAATTGTCACGGTCGACCTGAACGAACTTGCGTTCGCCGAACGGCTTCAGCGGCTGCGTTGGATTGCCAGAAAAATCACCGAGAACGCCGACGACGAACGGCAGTTCTTTCACCACCATCGCGCCTTCTGTTTCGACTTCGTATTTGATGTGAACGCGAGGCTTGCGGACGCGCTCCAGCTTTTCGTGTACACTTGGCATTCAAACCTCCTTGGTGCCCTCCGGGCACGACTGACTTTTGAGGAAGCGCCAGGCTCCCCCTGGTTTCACTATTTTCCGTTGGTCTCGCTTTCGGGCTTTATCCCCGCTGCCGTCAAAACAGCGTGGCGTGCCTGCGCCTCGGGTAAAAGCTCTGCGAGCAGTTCTGAAAAATCCATGCGCCCCCTGCGAACCAATGTTTCAATAGCCAGCGATATCGGAGAATGCGGCTCCGTCCGGCGGAAGTAACGCGCAACTTGAAGAAGAGTTTCAAAAGCTTCGTCACGTGAAGCGATTTCTTCTGGCGCCGAAGGTGATTTTTTTTGAACCTCGGGCTGTGTTTCGTGAGTATTGCTGTCCGTTATCCGTGTATTCGGTGTTTGCGCGGGTTGGCTGTCGTCCCTTCCACCCAGCGTGCGGATGGCCGCCGCAGCCTCGATCAGCGTATTTCTGATGTTGGAACTGGCAGGTGCATTGTGGCCGCAACGCTCCGTCAGAATGGCGGTGATGGAGTCGAATGTCGAAAGACATGCGTTCACGTCTGCCAGATGCGAAGACATGGCAGCAATGCCAGCTTCGGAGGCAGCGCTATACAGGTCTTCCTTGCGTTTGCTCTCGCCGGACCGCTGCGCGAGCTGAAAATCCCAAAGCGTGTGCTCTCCAAATTTGCCTTCGGGAATCAGCGAGCTTAGGCGCAGGGGCTGGATAAGCGTCCCCTCGCTGCCAATACCGTTCAATCCAGCGAAAGGTGCGAATTTTTCCTCGTCATCATCGTCGCTGATGGAACGCAGAGAATCCCAATGGTTGCAAAATATATCATACGTAACCCGGTAAACTTCTCGCAGACCGCGAAAGCCTTTCAACCGGAGTTCTGCTTCCGCCAGCCATGCCAATATTTCAACGTCTCGACTTTCAGAATATATAATATGCAATCCGAGATTGCTGACTTCTGCCCAGTTGCTGGAAACCCTTAGAACTTCCTGTGGCGAAACTGTGCGCTCTTCTGCCCGTGCTTGGTTTCTTTCATCCTTAATTCTATAGTATATTTCACGAGTTCTTGCATTGCTTCGAATATTTTCTCCGCAATCACTCGTGTATTCTATAACTTGGACCGGCTCTTGCGCACTCAATGTCAGTTTATCCCTCATTAAGTATGATAGATATGTGTCTGTTACTTCCGTTACGTAAGGTTATTCACTAAACAGACTTATGGAAAACAAGGCAAAATTGTGGCGACTTGATTTTAAGCTCGTCAAATAAAAAAAGCAACTTTTGCTGGACAAGTGAGTTTTATCGACCTAACTATGCCACGTCACGTTGTGGATTGATCCAAACCGGAGGCTCGCTGCATGTCGCATATTGATCTCAATCGCCTTGTCGAAGCGCTTGAGCCAGAACTGCGTATATCGCTGGAAACAGCAGCTTCTATCGCTGCGCGGCGGGGTCAGCAGTTTGTCGATATTGCCCACTGGCTGAGTGCGGTTTTAGACGCTGACGCCTTCTCTGACGTCTTTGCCCGGTTGAAAATCTCGCAGGATGAACTGCGCGCTCAAATTGATAGGGCGCTCGATGATGCGGCTATCGGTGATGGCGAGGCGCTTTCGCTTTCCCAGAACGTTCTGACCGCTGGACGAGAAGCATGGTTGCTGGCTTCCTTGCAGGATGGCCGCTCGCATATCGCTGTAGTCCACCTGCTTCTGGCTTTGGAAGAAGAGACGTCGCTGCGCAGCATGGTGCGCGCCGCGTTTCCGGCGCTCAAGGCTATGGATCGCACGGCACTGGAGAGCCTGCGTGAAAGCGCTGCAAATTCAACCGCTTCAAAAGATGAGACGCTCCAGGGACTGGGTCAGTCCAAAGATCAAAACGAGTTCCTTCGCCTCTACACGCAGGACATGACAGAAGACGCCCGTCAGGGCAAAATCGACCCTGTAATCGGGCGTGACGACGAGTTGCGGCAGATGGTGGATATTCTCACCAGACGTCGGCAGAACAACCCCATTCTGGTTGGCGAAGCCGGTGTCGGTAAGACTGCGGTCGCCGAGGCTTTGGCGCTGGAAATCGTTTCAGGCAACGTGCCGGAAAAGTTGCGCGATGTTCGCCTTCTGACGCTCGATCTGTCGTTGCTTCAGGCCGGTGCCGGTGTGAAGGGCGAGTTTGAGCGGCGGCTCCATGGCGTCATCGATGCCGTCAAACGCTCACCGGAACCGATCATTCTTTTCATCGATGAAGCGCACGGCCTCATTGGCGCAGGTGCTGCCGCCGGTCAGGGTGACGCAGCCAATATTCTGAAGCCAGCTCTGGCGCGCGGTGAAGTTCGCACAGTCGCGGCGACGACTTGGAGCGAATACAAAAAATATTTCGAGAAGGACGCTGCGCTCACCCGGCGCTTTCAGCCGGTCCATGTGCGCGAACCGGATGAAACCACCGCCATCCGCATGCTGCGCGGCATCGCCGACACTTTCGTCAAGCATCATGGCGTGACCATTCGCGATGAAGCCATCGTCGCAGCGGTGCAGCTCTCAGCGCGCTACATGCCGTCGCGGCAGTTGCCGGATAAGGCCGTAAGCCTGCTGGATACGGCTGCTGCTGCCGTCTCTCTCGCGAGGCAGACTTTGCCTGAAAAGCTTCGCAACATGGAGAGCGAACGGCAGTTGCTATCAACAGAACATGAATGGCTGCTGCGAGAACCGACAAGTGAAGAAGCGACCTCGCGGATCGACGCTGTCGCAGCTGAGATTTCGGCACTCGATATCGGGATTGATGACCTGCGGACGCGCTTCGATGCGGAGATAACCGAGCTTACCGCAGAGGCTTCCAACGTCGCAACGCTGAGACCAGTTACGACGTCCCAAGATGGCGGCAGCGAAAAGCTGGTGCCGACCGTCGTGGATCGCGAGATGATTGCGTCCGTCGTCTCCCGCTGGACAGGCATTCCCCTTGGCAAACTGCTTGCCGACCAGATCGAAAGTGCAAAGTCACTTGATGATCGTATGAAACAGCGCGTCATCGGTCAGGATCTGGCGATAGGCCGTATTGCCGATGCCATGCGTGCCGCCCGCGCGGGCCTGTCGGACCCCCGCCGCCCACCTGCCGTCTTCCTGCTGGTCGGCATGTCAGGCACCGGCAAAACGGAGACGGCGCTGTCTCTTGCCGATCTGCTGTATGGCGGCAACAGCCATCTGACGACTATCAACATGTCTGAGTTCAAGGAAGAGCATAAGGTCTCGCTCCTTCTCGGTTCGCCCCCCGGTTACGTTGGTTTCGGTGAGGGCGGTGTGTTGACGGAAGCCGTGCGCCGTCGGCCCTTTGGCGTGTTGCTGCTGGACGAAATCGACAAGGCGCATCCCGGTGTTCAGGACATATTCTATCAGGTGTTCGACAAGGGCATGCTGAAAGACGGTGAAGGCCGAGACATCGACTTCAAGAACACGACCATCTTCATGACCGCAAATACGGGATCGGAACTGCTGACGTCGCTTGCGGCTGATCCTGACACAATGCCGGAAGGTGAAGCGCTCGAAGCTCTGCTGATGCCGGAACTGACGAAGCACTTCAAGCCAGCGTTTCTGGGTCGGACGGTCATTCTCCCGTTCATGCCGCTCGGACCAGAGCAACTGTCGCGCATCGTCGATATACAGATCGGCAAAATTGCCGAGCGTGTTCGCGCAGCTTACGGCACGGAACTGACGCTTTCTCCGGCGGCGCGAGAGGCGCTGGTGGGACGTGCGGGTTCCAGCGAAATCGGCGCACGCGCCATCGAAATCATGATCGGCAGGGATTTGCTACCGCCACTGTCCACCTACTTTCTCGAGAAAGTCATCACAGGGGACAAGGTCAAGCGGATCACTGTTGATTTTGATAGCACCGGGTTCGGTATTCACGCCGAAGCGGTTGGGGAAGCTGATGAATTCGCGACGGCTGCACCGGCTGGCGTGGATAAGGTTGCCGCGTCGGAAGGGAAGCCCCGACGCATGCGGCAGTAGTGGAAAGGCAAACCGGCCTCGGAGCAAGAGGCCTTTCAGTCATTACAGGAGTTTACAGTATGCCAATTTATTTGCAGCTCGACGGTATTCAGGGCGATGCGACCCATGAGGAACACCGCAAGTGGATGGATATCGAAGCCATTCACTGGAACGTAACACGCAACATGAACACATCTGCCGGTTCTGCGACGAACCGTGAAGCTTCTGAGCCCACGATTTCGGAAGTCATCCTGACCAAAGTCAGCGACTCGTCTTCCACGAAGCTGTTCCAGGAAGCATGCTCCGGTCGTCAGGGCAAACTCGCGACGATCCACCTCGTCACGACTGGCGATCCAGGTAACACGTACATCCAGTACCTGCTGACGAACACTCTGATTGCCAGCTACTCCATCGACTCCAGCGGTGACCGCCCTGTTGAGACAGTACGGCTCAACTTCACCAAGATGGAAGTCAAGTACACACCTGCTGATGAAAACAACACACCGCAGGCACCAATGATCGCATCTTACGATCTGGCGACGACAAAGGCTGGCTAACATCCTTTGAAACGGCAGGTGTCGGCATGATGCCGGCACCTGTTGTATCGCATGTGT
Organism: Agrobacterium vaccinii; assembly: GCF_021310995.1. Lineage (NCBI taxonomy): Bacteria > Pseudomonadati > Pseudomonadota > Alphaproteobacteria > Hyphomicrobiales > Rhizobiaceae > Agrobacterium > Agrobacterium vaccinii. The sequence continues at coordinate 1,410,650 of NZ_CP054151.1, forward strand.
GCTCCCATGTCCTGCACGCAGTCGTCATGCGGCTTTGCAGGTGACGGTGAATTTTATCCAGTTTTATCAATGGAGATGGTCGTGTCGCTGGCAAAAGATCGCTTGAACAATATCCTCCTCGAACTTCCGAAATACAAATCACAGTGGCAACTGAACATCGCGAGCCCTTATGTTCGCGCCTATGATCTTGCTATCGACAATTTTCAGCGCACCAGGAAATCGCAGGAGGCGCGCGACAAGTTGACGGCTGAACTGTTCGTCATGTCCGCCTCGATCCTGACGGGCAGCGTGATGATGGCGGCCTTCGCTACGAGTTCGCTCCGCGTGCTGGCCAGCCGCGCGGCTCTGCGCGTCATCTGCAACAACAATTTAAACAGAACCTTCGATGCGATGCATGCGGCGAACAACAACAAGGTGTTGATGTTTGCCCTCGGCGGCGTGCTGGATGAGGCAAAGAAGCTTGCCGGAAAGCAGATCACCAGCGCGGCAGAAGGTCTGGTCAGCAGCGCCTCTATCGCCTCTGCGCCGACAGCATTGAATTTTCTGACGCGTATCGAAGATTTCATCAACACGAACCACATTTGCGTGCACAATTTTGTACAGGGCGTACGCGACGACGATAGCGTCAGAGAAGCGGATAAAATGCGCATCGCGGAGTTGGTCAGCCAGACGCCGTTCTGCAATCCACCGGAAGGCCGCCGCATAGACGAGAACCGCCTGTCGCAGAAAATGGAACTTCTGTTCTACATGGACGCCGTTCTGGAATCCGACAAGCTCGTGACCTATGCCCCGGCCGTTGGTGAGAGATCGATGGGGCGTGACACGGAATATGGCAGCAAGCCGATTTCACAAATGCCATCAGCGGCAAATTACCCCAAGGCGATAGCGCCCAAGTTTACGGGCATGCCTTTTGCGCCCTATGAGCCAGGTCAGCGTGTGGAATACAACAATATCGGCTCTGCCGTCAGAGAGCGTATCGACACGCTCAGCCGAATGACGGGTAACTCGTCCTTTTACCCGGAGCAGAATTTTGCGGAGAGGATGCTGATCGACCCGACGAGCAGTGCTCAATTGCTCAAGGCCGAACAGGTCATCAACCGCCTTTCCGCTGCTGCGCGGCCAAAAGATTTGACCGATGTGAAGATGATTTAGGCCGGTGATTGCAATGAAGAATTCCGCCGTGATCATCAACGCCGCTCGCAAAGCTGCGCTTGTTATGGCAGTTCCGGTTCTGGCGCTTGGGCTGGCCGGTTGCGACGTGTGGGCTGCGAAATCGAAGGATACGGTTGATGATGCGCTGCTGCGCGCCGAGATGGTGGAGCAGCGGCTGACTCAGGCTGAAACCCTGATCCATACTGTCGCTGTTGCCAAAAAAGAAGCCGAAAGCATCGATGTGTCGGAAGCCGAGACGTCCCTTGTCAATGCGTCTCAAAAGGCCTTCGACCCCAACGTTATGCAGGAAAAAATCCGTTCGGCGCTTGAGGAGCAGAATGGTAGTTATGAAGACGCGGCTGCATTCGAGCACGCTGCCGCTGCCCTTGCCGAAGGTCATCGTACGGTCGATAAAATGTACGCCGACAAGGACGAAGCGACGGGTAAAAAGCTGCAAGAACGTCTAGCAGCGCCCGAAACAAAAACCACAATCGATGACATCGTTGGTCGCATGGCATCGCCTGCGCTCGCCGCCGAAACTGCCGTCACGCAGCAGGCGATCAACGTTTCACTGACGATGGAAGAGAAAACACTGGCGCCTGATTACTCGCCGGATGTGTATAAGGAACTCAAGGCAGACTTGCCCAATGTTCTCTCCGAGTTGCGCAAACGAAGCGAAAACGAGGGTGCTTACTCCAGGGACACGGCGCGGCTTGGCGCGACCACTATATTGACGCTCTCGCTTGCCACCCTCTCGGACGCCGATTTAGCCGCCATCCAGAAGTTCTATGCCAGCTCCTATGGTGAGGCGAAAACGAAAGCGCTTGTTTCAGCCTACGCGGAGGTCTGGAGCACTTCCACTGTCGCGATGATCAGCGCGTACATCGATGAACTGGCAAGCGCGAAGTCTAGCGCTGCGAAGGTGCAGTAGCCGGAACAGGCCTGTCTTCAACGCTGCTCTGAAAGCCAGGCATGAAGCTGGGTCTCTGTCTCAGCGCGTGTTGGCGTTCCTGCGCGACCGCCGAAAACTGTGCATTTCAGGGCAGCGGCAACCGATGAAAGCTGGATTGCGGGACGGCTTTGCATGCCTTCAGCGATGGCCAGTGCGAATGTGCCGTGAAAGACGTCGCCCGCCGCCAATGTGTCGATGGCTTTTACCGCCATCGTGAGCTGGTGATGAACTGTGGCTTCGCAGGGTTCGCACCAATAGCAACCGCCGGGACCTGCTGTTACCGCAAGGAAGGTCTGCGGATAGCGCTCGTGTAGGATATACAGCATAGCAGCAACGTCTGCGGTGCCGGTCAGACGCTCTGCCGCGGGTTCTGAGAAAATGATGTGTGAGGCGGCTGGCGCCAGCATTTCCAGTATATCGACCGGAGCAACATCTCCATCCAGAATGGCGGGCTTGCCGAGTGCGCGCGCGACGGTGAGCACATCAAGCGCCAGTTCCGGCCAGCGCACGTCCACCAACACTGCATCGAAGGGTGCTATGTCACCTTCTGTGCAGGGTCGTCTGGTGTCATGGAGCTTGGGATCGTAGAATGGCACGATCAGCCGCTCGCCGTTATCATCGATGATGATCGTGGACAGAGCGGAACGTGCGCCCTTCGCGATTGTCATGCCGGATGTGTCGGTGCCACTTTCCGTGAGTTCACGCAGAATGCGTACGCCCGTTTCATCGTCACCGACCGCACCCCACAGACTGGACCGGCCACCCATGCGGTGGACGGTGTAGGCCGCGCTCGACGCCATGCCTTCGGCAATTTGCAGCATCTCGTATGGCAGCACTTTGCCTTGACCGGTTGGCATGTCGTGCACGCGAAAGAGTGTGTCCAGCACGGCTGCACCGACGCACAGCACATGCTTGCCGAAATGTCTGGTCTCACCCATGGATGATCAGATCCGCTTTCCCGTGTTTTTGTCGAACAGATGGACGGAGGCCGGGTCGATGGCAATACGAACGGTATCCCCAAAGCGAATGTTCAATCTTTCGCGGAACAGGCAAGAAATATCCTCCCCGCCGCAATTGAGTTTGGCGTAGATTTCCGAGCCGGTCCCCTCAACGATTTCCACCCGGCCCTCGATGCCGTCTGTAGCTGCCCTGATGTGCTCCGGGCGAATGCCGTAAACGAGATCGCGTCCACCAAGCTCTGCCGGGTTCGCCGTCTGTGGCAGCGGTAGGGTGAGACCCTTCGCCGTGCGGAAAACGCCCTCTTCAACATGTCCACGAATGAAGTTCATGGCGGGAGAGCCGATGAAGCCAGCAACGAAGAGGTTGGCGGGACGATCATAAAGCTCCAGCGGCGCGCCGATCTGCTCGATGACGCCGTCATGCAGCACAACGATCTTGTCGGCCATTGTCATGGCTTCCACCTGGTCGTGCGTCACGTAGATTGTGGTGGTGCCGATGCGCTGGTGGAGAGCCTTGATCTCGCCGCGCATCTGCACGCGCAGCTTGGCATCGAGGTTGGACAACGGCTCGTCGAACAGGAAGACCTGCGGGTCGCGCACCAGTGCGCGGCCCATGGCAACGCGCTGGCGCTGGCCGCCGGAGAGCTGGCGGGGATAACGGTCCAGCAATTTGTCGAGGCCCAGAATGCCAGCGGCATTGTTGACCTTGGCGGCGGTTTCGTCCGCACTGACCTTTTTGAGCTTCAGGGCAAAGCCCATATTCTCCTTGACCGTCATGTGCGGATAGAGAGCGTAATTCTGAAACACCATGGCAATATCGCGGTCACGAGCGCGCAGATTGCTGACCTCGCGCGCGCCGATATGGATTTCGCCGCCGCTGACCTCCTCAAGGCCCGCAATCATGCGCAACAGTGTCGATTTCCCGCAGCCGGAGGGGCCAACGAGGACGACGAATTCGCCGTCATCGATATCGATATCGATGCCTTGGATGACGTTGACGGCGCCGAAGCGCTTTTGGACGTTCTGAATATTGACCGGTGCCATGGTTTTGATCCCGTAATGAAAGCAATTCCAGCAAAAGTGTGAAGCGGTTTTGCGTTCGGAATTGCGTTAAACAAAAGAGACAGAGCATGAAATGCTCTGATGAGTTAACCGCCCTTGACGGCGCCAGCGGTGAGGCCGGCTACGATCTGTTTCTGCGCGAACATGGTGAGCAACAGCACCGGAAGCGTGACGATCAGCGCCGCTGCCGCCAGCGGACCCCAACTGACCTGCTCGAAGGACAACATATTGTAGACCGCGACGGGCAGGGTGCGCGTTTCACGGCTGGCCAGCACGATGCCGAAGACGAAGTTGTTCCAGGAGAAGATGACGGCAAGAATGAAGGACACGACGATGCCGGGCTTGGCGATGGGCAGAGCCACTAGGCGGAAGACTTGCCATGACGATGCGCCGTCGATGCTCGCTGCTTCCTCGAGTTCTTTCGGCGTCGTCTCGAAATAGCCGATCATGATCCAGACAACGATGGGCACGGTAACGACCAGATGGATGATGATCTGCGGCCACAGCGTGCCGAGCAGGTTCAGCCATTGGAACAGGAGAAACAGCGGAATGAGGAAGGAGAGGCCGGGCGTCATGCGCGCGATCATGATAACGATAGCCGCTTTCTCCGCCTTCAATCGCGCGATGCCGTAACCGGCGGGTACGCCGATAACGAGGGCGAGGAAGGTGGCAGCACCCGTAACGAGCACGGAATTCCAGAAATAGAGGAAGAAGTTATTCTCCTCGAACACCTTTACATAGTTCGACCATGCGAAACGTTCTGGAATGAGAATGGGCGGATAGGCACCGTTGTCGATCTCGTATTTCAGCGACAGCGAGATCATCCAGAGGAAGAACAGAATGACGGGCGAGATCATCACAAGGGCGACGAAGAAGAGGCCGATCTGGTCGAGTGTTTTGCGTTTCATCAGCGGTCCTCCATCTCGTTCCATTGTGTGCGGGCGCGGACCATCAAAAGCACGAAGGAGAGTGCGACGATGACGATGAAGAACATGACAGCCATGGCTGAGCCATAGCCGATGTCATAATAGGCAAAGGCGGTGTTGTAGAGATAGATGTTGATCGTCTCAGACGCCGTGCCCGGCCCGCCCTGCGTCATCGCGTAGATGATATCGAAGCTTTTGACGGCATCGATGGAGCGGATGATGACGGCAATCATCAGGAAGGGGGCAATCATCGGCATGGTCAGATAACGGAACTTCTGCCAGGCGTTTGCGCCGTCGATCTCGGCGCTTTCGTAGGGCTCACGCGGCACGGCCGCGAGGCCTCCGAGAACGATGAGCATGACGAGCGGCGTCCACTGCCATGTTTCCACCAAGACCAGCGACGGGATAACGGTGGACTGATTGTAAATCCATTCCAGCGGGCCGATGCCAATAAAGGATAGCAGATAGTTCAGCACGCCCAGCTGCGGGTGGAACATCATGGTCCAGACGAGCGCGATGGCAACCGGAGTTGCCATCATCGGCATGACGAAGACGCCGCGCAGAAAGCCGCGCAGCGGAAATTGTGCATCGAATAGCAAAGCCGCAAGCGTACCAAGAAACAAGGGCGCGACAACCGACAGCGTCGTGTAGACCAGCGTATGCCAGAGCGATTCCCAGAACCGCGCATCGCTTGCCAGACGGATGTAGTTGTCGAAACCGATGAAGCTCTGTTCCTGCCCCAGCGTCCAGCGCTGTGCGCTCATCCACAGGGTGAAGACCCAGGGAAAAACGATAACGGCGGCGATGACGATGAGAGCGGGAATGACGAAAGGCCAGTAGTTGGGAGCAAGCCGCGTGGGCTTGCTCCTTCTGACGAGTTTCGTCGTTTTTGTTGTGTTTTCGATGCTGACGGACACCATTATCCCTCGCTGCGGGCCAGAACAGGTGTGAACTGCTCGGTTGCTTTCTTGAGTTCCGCCGCCGGATCTGCGCCACCGATCATATTGGTGAGGCCAACGCCGTATATGTCACGGAACTCCGTGACGGGGATGATGACGGGCAGTGCCAGCTTGGAAACCTTGCCGGAACCGACGACGGCATCCAGCCACTCCGCGGGCATTTTCACGCCTTCGCGCACCTTGGGGTCTTCCAGAATGGACTGGCGGAACGGAACGCCTGCACCGGCCTGCAACAGGCGTGCACCCATTTCGTGGGAAATCGCCCACTGGCAGAACAGGTACGCGGCTTCCTTCTTCTGGCTGGCCTCGACAACACCGAGGCCATCACCGAATGTGCCAGCTGCCTGCTGGGCCGGGCCCTTTGGCATGACGCCATAGCCTGCCTTGCCGACGACGCGGGACTTTTCCGGATTTTCGATAGGCGGTGCAAAGCCGACGCCATCCAGCCACATGCCGATCTTGCCCTGAAGGAAGGCGGATTGTGCTTCAGCCCAGTTGAAGCCGGAAACACCGGGAGGTGCCGCCTTGGTCATCAGGCGCTGGTAAAGCGTTGCCGCGTCGACTGCTTCCTTGGTCGTGGTATCGATTTTGCCATTTACGATCGGCGTTGCGCCGTAACCCAGCATCAGCGAGGTCCAGACCGGCGTGTTGGCGTTCTTGAGGCCACGCGCAACAAAGCCGTAGGTATTGGTCGATGGATCGGTCAGGGTTTCTGCGGCAGTGACGAGTTCTTCGAAAGTCTGCGGGTATTTCAGACCCTTGGCTTCGAAGAGTTCCTTGTTCCAGTAGAGGATCCAGTAATCCACCGAGAAGGGCAGGGAGCGCAGAACGCCGTCGCTATCCTTGGCAAACTGCATACCCGCTTCGGCGAAATCGCTTTCGACAAGCGATGGATCGGTCAGCGAGGAGTCCTTCAGGAAGCCGCTGATATCGGCCAGCCACTTACCCTTTTCGAACTGACGCTTCTGAACGTGGTAGCTCAGGTGAACCACGTCGAAGCTTGGTCTGCCGGAGGACAGCTCGATCACGACCTTCTGGCGCTGCTGCTGTTCAGGCGTCGCCTCGGCATTGACCTTGATGCCGGTCAGGTCTTCGAATTCCTTGATGTATTTCAACAACGTTTCGCTGCGCGGGCTTTTGACGAGATTGACTTCCAGCGTCGTGCCAGCGTGCTTTTTCCAGTCGACCGCAGCAGAGGCCGGGCGAATGCCGAATGCGGCAGTGCCCGCAATGGCGGCTGTTCCGGCCATGAACCCACGGCGTGTGGGGTTGAGCAGTGAATGTGTCATGTCTTCCTCCTCTTGTGTTGGCCGAAAATCTCCTCACCCCCGGCCGATTGCTTATGCTGTGTTTCTAAACCGCCAGAGCCCTGTCCCGCGCGTTGCGAATGTGGGCAACCAGCCTTTCGGCGGCTTCCTCGGGTGCGCGTCTTTCGACGGCTTCCAGAATGGTCAGATGCTCCGCCATCACGGATTTGACGTGGCCGGCAATGCGAAAACGTTCCTGATTGATCAGGCGCATCTTGATGGAATTGACGCGGTAGGCGTTGGAAATGATGGAATTGCCCAACGAGTCAATAAAGGCATCATGCATGCCCCAGTCGATTGCCTGTGCCTGCGCATCCAGTTCCGGCGAGCTTTTGCCCGAACTGGCCGCCTCCGCAATGTCCCGGTGATTCCCTATCATCTCCGCTATCGTTTCATCCGAAGCCGTGCGCGTGAAAATCGCAACCGCTTCCTTTTCCAGAAAAATACGAAACTGGAATGCTTCACGGATGAGGTTGATGTCGATATGCGCAACCTGAAGACCACGTTGCGGCACCGTTATGATCAACCCGTCCGCTTCCAGCCGTGGGATGGCCTCACGGATTGCGCCAAGCGGCAATCCAGTCAGTTCCACCAGCCGACGCTGCGAGATGAACTGGCCGGGGCGAACGTCGCGCGCGAGAAGGTGGTGCGTAAAACTTTCATACGCCTTTTCCCGCAACGTCGTCTGTTCGCCGGTCTCATCCATGCGCAGTCCTTTTCAAGCCGCCTTGCTTCTGAACAGCGACTCGAAGGCCGCTTCGATCTTTTTACGATTTCCAGCGGAAATGGAAACAAGCGGTGCACGAACGGAATGCCAGATCGGCTCACCCGTGACATGCGACACGAGAACCTTGACGGCTGGCGTGACGGGATATTTCAGCAATTCGCCTACGAGGTCCTGTACGCGCGTGTCGTCGATGCCATCGACAGCCATGGCGCGGATTTCCGCAGGAAGAAAGTTCGCGCAGCCCGAGATAGCGCCTTGACCGCCAAGGCGCACGCCCTGCGCCAGATGCCGCTCGTCACCGATGAGGATGATGAGGTCGCCATGCTCTGCCAGAAGGCGTTGAGTGTAGGGCCAGTCGCCGGACGAATCCTTGACGCCGGTGACGATGCCGGGAAACGCCTGACGCAACCGGCCAATGAGCTCGACGGAGAGCGCGACCATGGTTACGGAGGGGATGTTGTAGACCAGAATGTCGCGGGCATTGCTGCCCAATTGGTTAAAGACCGCCGAGAACCATTCAAACAGGCCGTCATCGCTGACATTCTTGAAATAGGACGGGGGTGCCAAAAGAACATTGCGAGCACCGGCCTTCAGCGCGTCATAGGCCTGATCAGCTGCGTCCTGCGCGGAATCCACCAGAACACCGACGACCAGATTTTTCGTATCGAAGCCCGCGTCCAGAAAAGCCGAGAGGATGTCCGTGCGTTCGCGGGCGCCGATGGAACTGCCTTCGCCCGTGGTGCCGAAAAGGGTGACGCTGTTGCAGCCTGAGGCAATCGAGCGCTTGGCCTGTGCGAGCAGGGCTGCGGTATCGATGCTGCCATCCTGCGCAAAGGGTGTCGTTAGTGCTGCCGAAAGGCCGAATTTCCCAGTCAATTGCCTGCTCCTCCAAAAACTGACATGCACTTGATACGTCATTAACATGTTAGTTGTAAAGCCACTATGTGACAGTCAGCTACAAAGTTTTCTGTGGTCACGGATTTGTCGGTGCAGAGGCGTCAACCGGGTCGAAACCGGTCGCAAAAGCCAGCATTTACGGGAGATGTCACCTGCAACAGGTGATTTCTCAGAGCGTTGCCAAGCGGACACATCGGTAAATTAGCTTGGGAAAATTCCCGTTTAAGAGCCCGTTGGCAATATGTGATTAACCTTTATTTTCTATTCAATTTGCTGTGCCGAATGTCCGTTTATGATGAGTGTACAGGCTGTGATGCGTATTCCCCGTTCCAATTTAAATAATTCCGTCAATGCGATAGATGAGAGGGGACAGAAACAGCCCGTTGCGGAGCCGCAAGGTGCCGCCAAAGGCATGGTTCCACTGACCGCCGGACAGCGTGCGGTTATAGGACACAATGCCGATCAGATCGCCGCCAACGCTATTGAAGGACGTGATGAAATGCCGCTTTGGCAAAATGCCTTCACGCTCGGCCCCAATGTGCGTTTCACGCGCACGCCGCAAAATATCGTCGCCGGAAAGCAGGGCGCCAAGGGTGAAGATGAAGCCGTAGCGCCGGTCGTGGCCGAAACTATTCCTGCCACAGAGGAACAGCCGGTCGTGACATCTGCGCCGGTCGAGCGCCGCATCGCCAAGCCTGCGGTTCTGCCCCAGCCGCCGGGGGCCATAGGCGCACTTGCGCTGACCTACCGTCTTCGTCGCGAACTGGCGCTGAAGCAACAGACTGAGACATCTCCCGCTCAAGACGTTGGTGTCGATACTGTCGCGCAGGTTCCGGTAGACGCTCCCGTCGCAGAGCAGATCGATGTGGCCTGTTTTCCGACGGACCAGCAGGGTGATGTTGCGGCTTCGCTCACTGTTCCCGCTTTTGCCGACGTGCTGTCGGATGAGATGTTCTGGGAGGCCATGAGCCTCGATGTCGGCAGCGCCATTCTTCCACCCTCTCAGCCGCTTCGGCTGGCTGAACTGGTGCGCGTGAAAGCACAGCGTGTCGCTGCCGTTGCCACACTGGCTCCGGCTCCCCAGGCCGTAGCGCCCAAGCCATTGCCGCGCGCCGTGCAGATCGTCCGCCAGCCGCCGCCGGTTGTCGAAAAACCTGCTTTTGCAAGGATCGAGGGCTCGGCTGTCTCGCTTTACCGTCAGGTCGATATCAAAACCGCTCGTCAGCTTGATACGGATGTGGTTGAACCGGTCCAGGCCGAAGCGCCCGTGGAACAGCCGGTGACTGCTGCCGTCGTTCCTGCAACGCAGGCTCCAGAGCCAGCTCCATCGGTCGAAACGCGCCGCGAAATGCGCACCGTCGCCCGCAACAACCAACCCATGTTCCTCGAAGCGCCTGTCTTCAGCGATGGTGAATACGAATATCCGCCCATCGACCTGCTACAAAAGCCGCAGGTGCTGCAAACCACGACGATGACGCCCGAAGCGTTGGAGCAGAGCGCCGGACTTCTGGAAAGCGTGCTGGAAGACTTCGGCATCAAGGGCGAGATTATCGATGTGCGCCCTGGTCCGGTGGTAACGCTCTATGAATTCGAGCCTGCACCGGGTGTCAAATCCTCCCGCGTTATCGGCCTTTCAGACGATATTGCCCGCTCCATGTCTGCGCTGTCGGCCCGCGTGGCCGTGGTGCCCGGTCGTAATGTCATCGGTATTGAATTGCCCAATCCGGTTCGTGAGACGGTCTACTTCCGCGAACTGATCGAGTCACCGGACTATGCCGAGACACGCATGAAGCTTGCTCTGTGCCTTGGCAAGACCATCGGTGGTGAGCCTGTCGTGGCGGAACTCGCCAAGATGCCGCATCTTCTGGTCGCCGGTACCACTGGTTCCGGCAAGTCCGTCGCCATCAACACGATGATCCTGTCGCTGCTCTACCGTTTGAAGCCGGAAGAGTGCCGCCTGATCATGGTCGATCCCAAGATGCTGGAACTGTCTGTCTATGACGGCATTCCGCACCTGCTGACTCCTGTCGTGACCGACCCGAAGAAGGCCGTGATGGCGCTGAAGTGGGCCGTGCGTGAAATGGAAGACCGCTATCGCAAGATGTCGCGTCTGGGTGTGCGCAATATCGACGGCTACAATGCCCGCGCCGCTTCCGCCCGTGCCAAGGGCGAGACGGTCATGTGCAACGTGCAGACAGGGTTCGACCGCGCAACGGGTGAGGCCGTGTACGAGCAGGAGGAAATGGACCTCACGGCCATGCCTTACATCGTCGTCATCGTCGATGAAATGGCCGACCTGATGATGGTTGCTGGCAAGGAAATCGAAGGCGCGATCCAGCGTCTGGCGCAGATGGCGCGTGCTGCCGGTATTCACCTGATCATGGCGACGCAACGCCCATCGGTCGACGTCATCACCGGCACCATTAAGGCCAACTTCCCGACGCGTATCTCCTTCCAGGTCACTTCCAAGATCGACAGCCGCACCATTCTGGGTGAACAGGGTGCCGAGCATCTGCTGGGGCAGGGCGATATGCTTCACATGGTCGGTGGCGGACGCATTGCGCGTGTCCACGGACCGTTCGTCTCAGACGAGGAAGTCGAAAAGGTCGTTGCGCATCTGAAGACGCAGGGCCGCCCGGAATATTTGGGCACGGTTACCGAAGATGCGGACGAGGTTGATGACAGCGAGGAAGAAGACAGCGCCGTCTTCGACAAAACCGCCATGGCCGAAGACGATACGGCTGATCTCTACGAAAAAGCAGTGAAGGTCGTGCTGCGCGACAAGAAGTGCTCGACGTCTTACATCCAGCGCCGTCTGTCTATCGGCTACAATCGCGCAGCTTCGCTGGTTGAGCGCATGGAGCAGGAGGGGATCGTCGGTCCCGCTAACCACGTCGGCAAACGGTCCATCATTGTGGGCGAGCGCGAGATGTGCGAAGTGCCGGGCGCGGCAGATTGAGGCGAATACCAAGACACTGACAAAGAAAAACCCGGCAATCAGATGCCGGGTTTTTTCGTTCAGACCGGACGCATAAGCCCTGTTCGTGGCAGATAGCAGGGCTTCTCCACCCTGAATTTGTCGACCGGTGTGGGCCGACCAACGAAATAGCCCTGGACCTGATCGATGCCGAGTTCTTTCAGCAACGCCAGTTGCTCGGCTGTCTCGACACCCTCGACAAGAATCTTGTGGCCCCGATTGCGAATGAGGCCGATAATGTCCTTCAGCATCGCCTTGCCGCGCTGCGTATGGGCATCGTGCAAGAAGGATTTGTCGATCTTGACCGTATCGAAATCGATGAGCCGCAGCCAGGACAGTCCAGCAAAGCCGGTGCCGAAATCATCCAGCCAGATGCGAATGCCGAGCGTCTTGAGATCGCTGATGCAGTGAAGGACGTCGGAGTTCATGTTCATCTCCAGCCCCTCGGTGATCTCAAAGGCCAGCCTGCCGCCCGCAACGCCGACATCCCCGAGAATAGCGGCGACCGATGTCGCGAAACCTGGGCTTTTCAGCTGGATCGGCGAAACATTGACGCTGACGATGGGCACGCAGTCGCTGCGAAGCACCTGCTGGCACGCGGTGCGAATGGCCCATAGGCCGAGATCCATGATGACGCCAGTTCGCTCTGCAATCGGAATGAAAATGCTCGGCGGCACCATGGTTCCGTCCAAAAGCCGCAGGCGCATCAGCGATTCCGCACCATCGATCTGGCACGATGAGAGGTTCTTGATCGGCTGATAGACGAGAGACACCAGATCCTTTTCGATAGCAATGTTCAGCAAAGCCGCAACATTTTCCGTATCGTCGCTGTTCAGCGGGTCTTTGGGGTCGAACAATTTAACGGTGTTACGCCCGTTTGCCTTGGCAAGATAAAGCGCGCGGTCCGCTTCGTTGATGAGGCGTTCAAGCTTCGGGTCCGGCTGGGGACGTGTGAAGGATGCGCCGACGCTCACCGTGATGACTGATGTTCCATCGCGGCGCCGCTCGTGTACCAGCGACATGTCTTCAACGGTCTGCCGCAACGTTTCCGCGATCTCTTCGATATCCCGGGCATTTCTGAAACGGGCCAATGCAATGAACTCTTCACCGCCATAACGCCCGATCACCGCATCGAAACGGCTCATGCTTTCCTGCAACGTCTGCGCCACCTGTATCAGGCACCGGTCACCTTCCTGGTGTCCATAAAAGTCGTTGTACTTTTTGAAGAAATCGACGTCGATCAGGAAGACCGCAAAGTTGCGGTTCTCGTTTACCCATCCATCCCAGAGTTCGCGCAGCCTCGTGTCGATCGCCCTGCGATTTTCAAGGCCGGTCAGCGGATCGGTGTTCGAGAGATGCAGAAGCGCCTGGCCACGCTCTTCCGCCTGCTTTTGCTGCACCTTCGCTTCGATGGCATTGAGGAATACGCGATAGCGCTCTCGATTGAGGCGCAGGTTCACGTAGGACGTGAAGATGAAGCAGGAGAAATAGAATGTCCCGTTGGCGATCTGGTAATAGATGTCTTCGTGGATGTACCTCAGCGCGGCGAAATAGATCATCAGAACAAGGCTGGATGCAAACAGCGAGAGCGAGAAATTGAAGGTAAAGAACAGGTTGGCGCCCATCATGAAGATGGCACCGAACACCATGTAATAGGACATGTTGACGGTGTAAGTCGTCATCATGGCAGGCATGACCCAGCCGATATAGCCGCAGATCAGCGCCGTTGCGCAGGCGATATCCATATGGTTGGTTTTGGCGTTGGCGCGGATTTGCATTTCCAGCGTCAGCAAAGCCGCGATGCCGACGACGAAACGCGCAAACATCGTGTGCGGTGCAACGTCCGGCACCAGCAAAATATCGGTGATCGAAAACAGCAGATAGATCGGCACGGCGATCCAAAGGCCCTGGCGTATCGCCTTGCGCCTTTTGACATCGGCCTCTTCCAGGAAGATTTTCCGCAGAGCGTCCGAAGACTGCTTTTGCGTCTCATCCCCGATGAGATCAAGTTCAACCACATCCACTAAAGTGTGCGTCATGCACTTTTCCATAGGTTGCAATAATACTGTAAGTCGATTGTTTCCAGCGAAACAAATTTTATTGCCAGGTGCTGTTTCTTTACTCCCCTTCCGTTGCGGCCATCGGTGCATGGAGAGGTTGCAAGCCTGCGAAGAATGAATTGTATCCTTTTAAGTTTCTTTAAGAGCCGCGAAAAGTACAATCCAAATTGCGTTTACCTTAATAAAAAGTTTCCCGAAGACCCGTATATTTAAGGCTTTTGTCTCATTGACTTGGCACCCGTTTAAGTTTGAATTGTCTCAGAGTTAACAAGGCGTTAATCAGGAGAGTGTGTGTGTCCCAATTTGTGAATAGAGAATTTGACGGCGAAAGTCTTATTACTCCAGATACAATATCGGCGGAGATATTCGGTGGGAGAAACAACAATTTTGAAGAGAAATTTGAAGTCGGAAAAGCAGAAATCGCCCTCATCCTTGGTATTGCGCACCAGCAATTTTTGAGTGGGCGTGCGCCGCAGCAAATTATACATGAAGTCGCCGGTAGACTGCATCAGATCAGAGAAAAATTCGACTCTGGCGTGTGGCGCGAGCTGATCCCGGTGGTTCAGGATCACCCGGTATCAGAATATTTCCTGCAAGATCCATTCACCTACTGGTCTCACGAAAAACCGCGTGGCTACTCCGGCGATGCGCAGTTGCTGGACTTCATCTACGGCCATCCAAGTGTGCAAGACCGGATTGCTGCCGCATCCCGCATCGGCGCTGCGCTCTACGAATATACGAAAGACGCGTCCTCCTCCGTCGCAGTTAGAGAGCGCCGCGATATTCTGACGAAGCATGTCGATGATCTCGCTGCAAAGCACGGGCCCGACACGGAAATTCTGACGATTGCGGCGGGACATCTTCGTGAGGCCAACCAGTCCACAGCGCTTGCCAATGGCGCGATCAAACGCTGGGTCGCGTTGGATCAGGACCCGCTCAGCATCGGCGCCATCACCCGCGACTTCAGCGGCTCCTGCATCGAAGCGATCGATGGCTCCGTGCGCGGCATTCTGGCCGGACGCCATGAACTGGGTCAGTTCGATTTCGTCTACGCGGCAGGCCTCTACGATTATCTGGTCGACAAGGTTTCGATCAAACTGACGCAGCGCTGCCTCGATATGCTCAAGCCCGGCGGCACATTCCTGTTTGCCAACTTCTCGCAGGATATCGGCGTGGACGGTTATATGGAAACCTTCATGAACTGGGCACTGCTTCTGCGCACCGAAGAAGACATGTGGAACATCATCAACGCCAGCGCCGATCCCTCGGCCATCGAAGCAGAAGTCTTCTTCGGCGAGAACCGCAATATCGTCTATGGCATTATCCGCAAAAAGGGCTGATTTCCAGCGACTTCAGACGTTGCGCTGCCCACTGATGGCAGCGCAAATTTCATGATGCAAGGCGATTCCATTTGATGTCGAAAGGCATTAAAGCATTCTATGAAGTGGCATGCCTTTGGAGTGCATCATGGAAAACAAGCGATATTATTCGGATTTCGGCGGGCTTCCCGGCCAGACAGAACTTCTTTCAAGCAAAGCGACATTTACGACCGCCTATGCCGTCATTCCAAAGCGGGTGATGTCTGATATCGTCACCAGCGTGCTGCCGCACTGGAACGATACGCGTGCCTGGATCATCTCCCGACCGATGACCGGTTTTTCCGAGACTTTCGCGCAATATGTCATGGAAGTTCTGCCCGGCGGCGGCAGCGACAAGCCAGAGCCGGATGCCCGTGCACAGGCGGCGATCTTCGTGGTCGATGGTGAAATGTCCATCGAACATGACGGACAAAAACATCCAATGCGGGCAGGGTCCTTCGCCTATATTCCTGCGGGACACGCGTGGGCGCTGCGCGGTGAAGGGTCGAGCCCCGTCAAGTTCCACTGGGTCAGGAAAGTCTTTGACGTCGTGGAGGGTCTGGAGTTGCCGCCCGCCATTTTCACGCACGAAGATGAGCACGAGCTTTCTGCCATGCCGGAAACGGATGGCAAATGGGCGACCACACGCTTCATCGACCCTGCCGACGGTCGCTACGACATGCACCTCAACATCGTCACCTTTGAACCCGGTGCGACCATTCCCTTCATGGAAACCCATGTGATGGAGCACGGCCTTTTCGTGCTGGAAGGCAAGGCGGTTTACCGACTCAACAATGACTGGGTGGAAGTCGAGGCCGGAGATTTCATGTGGCTGCGGGCGTTCTGCCCACAGGCCTGCTATGCGGGCGGGCCGGGCCGGTTCCGCTACCTGCTGTATAAAGATGTGAACCGCCACGTTAAGCTTTGGTAATTTGCTTTTGCTCGCAATTGCGTAAAACTGCTTCTGGCACCGCGCAATGAGAGATATCCGGCCTTAAACCATTGGGGCTGTTTCGATGCCGGTTTTCGCGAATTTCTCCATCGCGGGAGCCGCCCGATTTTGCAAATTCGAGACCATGCCATGACGCAGTCCATTGATGCAGACATCTTCAATCTCGCCCCTGTTGCCATGTGGATCGAAGACTTCTCGGGCGTAAAGCGTCAGTTCGATCTCTGGCGGCAGCAAGGCGTGACGGATCTCCGGGCATTTCTGTGCGAAGACCTGTCCCGCGTTCAGGCATGCTCGCAGAAGATACGGGTGCTGAAGGTCAACGAGAAGACGCTCGAACTCTTTGCAGCCCGTGATTTTGACCACCTGATCGCTAATCTGCACCGCGTCTTTCGCGACGATATGCTGGAAAGCCACATTACCGAACTGGAAGCGCTGTGGCAGGGAAAAGCCCGCTTCTCTAGCCATGCCGTGAATTACTCATTGAGTGGCCAGCGGCTGGATATCCAGTTGCGCGGCGCGATCATTCCCGGCCATGAAGATACGCTGGACCGCATCCTCATCACCACCGAGGACGTAACGGAGCGCGAGGAAGCAAGACGGCTGGAACAGACCAACCGGCGTTACGCCGAGGGCATGTTCGAACATTCGCCTGTGTCGCTCTGGGTCGAAGACTTCAGCCACATCAAGCGCCTGATCGACGATATCAAAAGTCGGGGCATTATGGACTTCCGCGTTTTCATGGATGTGCATCCCGAATTCGTGCGTCAATGCATGAGCGAAATTCGCGTGGTCGAGGTGAACAAAGCCACGCTCGATCTTTTCTGCGCACCGGATGAGCAAACGCTGATGCGGCGTCTGGGTGATGTGTTTCGCGACGAGATGGACAAGCCGTTTCGAGAGCAGCTGATCGATCTGTGGCACGGCAATCTGTTCCAGCAGCGTGAGGTCATCAACTACGCGCTCGACGGGTCGGAGCGTCACCTGTTGCTGCACTTCTCGGTCTTCCCTGGCCATGAGAATGACTGGTCACTTGTGCAGGTGGCACTAACGGATATTACGGCACGCAAGAAGGCCGAGGCCTATCTCGAATATCTTGGCAAGCACGATGTGCTGACCAAGCTTTACAATCGCGCTTTCTATTCGGATGAATTGAACCGTCTGGAGCGCAACAGCCTGCGGCCCGTCTCTGCCGTCATCATCGACCTCAACGCGTTGAAGATTGCCAATGACACGCTGGGCCACGATGCAGGCGATAAATTGCTGCGCAGGTTGGGTGAAGTTCTGAACGGTGTGGTGGCGGCCCCCAACCACGCAGCGCGCATTGGCGGCGATGAGTTTGCCATCTTGATGCCCGGTGCCGACAAGCAGGCAGCAGCCACCATGGTGGATACCATATTCGAACTGTTGAAGATCAACAATCAGTTCTATTCCAATGCGCCACTTGGCATATCGGTGGGCGTCGCGACCAGCGAACAAGGCGAGACGCTGGAGGCGATGGTCAAGCGCGCCGATATCAACATGTACGAGCAGAAGAAGGCGCATTACGCCAACGATGCGCTCCGCTCCAAATCAGCAGGCATATGAAACGCGCCCTGACAAAGCCAGAGCGCGGGATTTCATCAAACCAGAAGATTGTCGGCGCTGGCCGTCGTCGCTGCTGCGGTTGCTGCATGATCGTTGATAGAATAGGCGTGGATGTAGTCGATCTTCATCTCGGAGCCATTCGGCAGCCCGGTTGAAGGTGTACCCGCGATGCCGCCAACAGCGAGATTGACGAGCATGTACATGGGATCGTGCATATCGGCGGGCGTATCGATCTGGGCTACGGCCACATCGTCGAAGTACCAGGTAATGTGGTCCTCCTCCCATAGCAGCCCGTATTTGTGAAACCCTTCGGTGCTGCCCACCGTGACATTGTTGATGGTGGATGTCTGCTGGCCGGACGCGTTGGAGTGCGCCGACAGGATCAGCGTATTCGGGTTCTGCCCGCGCATTTCGATGACATCGATCTCAGGCGGCCAGCGCCCATCCTCCGGCAGCAACCAGAAAGCAGGCCAAACGCCCTGATCGCTCGGCATATCGGCACGTATTTCGAAGTAGCCATAGGTCTGTGAAAACGACGGGTGGGTGGTCAGCATGCCGGACGTGTAGTCATATCCGTTCACGGCATCGGAAATGGCATCAGGCGTCGGCGCGGCCTTGATTGTCAGAACGCCGTTTTGCACCGAAAACGGATTGACCGAAGAGGTCGGCTGATAGGCGGGGTTGATGTACCACTGCTTTTCCGAATTGGTGTGCAGGCTGCCGCCTTCCTCACCCGACCACCAGAACTTCGGTTCCCAGACGCCGGACTGGCCGTTGCTCAACGACAGAGAGTTGAACTCGTCGGCAAAGGTGCTGGTCAGTTGCGACCGGTCGAGTGTGAGCCTGAACTGGTCCGCAGAGAGATCGTTGGCCGTTTTGTTGGCCAGAACGACGCTTTCACCATTGTCGAAATTCAGCCAGAGATCTGAGCCCTTTTGCGTGGAGGCACTCAACAGGTTATCGAAGGAGGTTACCCCGTAACCATCGAGACGAATGAAGTCGTCAGCGCCAAAATCAGTGATGAGGTCGGTGCCGTTTCCCTTGGCGAAGACGAAAGTGTCGGCACCGCCGCCGCCTTTCAGCACGTCATTGCCAGCGCCGCCATCGATCGTCTGTTTGCCGGAGCCACCGCTGATGATGTTGTCGAGGCTGTTGCCAAACGCATTGCGACCGTCACCGGTTACGATCAGATTTTCAATGTTGTCGGGAAGTGTGTAGCTCATCCAAGTGTTGATGGTGTCGATACCCTGTCCGGGCGCTTCCACCGCGCGGTTGATGGTGGAATAGAGGTAGTAGATGTCGTCGCCGGTGCCGCCATGCATGGTAACGTTGACGCCGCTATCGCCCCACATGGAATCGTTTTTTGCGGTGCCGTAGAGGTTGGGGCCTGAACCCGTTGCCGAGAAAAAGCCGGTGGATGTGTCGCTATAATAGAGCGGCTTTCCAAGAGCATTCATGATCGAATTCGCCATCGACTTATCTCCTGTTAAAACTGTCCTCCCCGACAATTCCTCCAGTCGCAAGTGTACCAGCGATGCCGCCGTGCTTTGTGGCGGAAATGAGAATAATCGCGCCAGAGACCCTGCGAAAAGTCAGGGGTACATGGCGCGATGAAAGTTTGGTCAGTGGTGTGTGGAGGCAGACGTGGTCACTCTGGAAGGGTGATGTCCAGCGCCGCGATGTTGCCCCATGTGGCGCGAATGGATGTCTGGCCCGTCAGGCGCACCAACCCGCAAAGGCTGCCGGTCGTTACCACTTGGCCACGCTTCAAACCACCCAGATGGTCGAGCGGCGCATTGGCATAGGCCAGCAACGGCGCGACAGCATCGGCCTGCGGATGCATTGGAGTGGCGGCTAGAACCACGTCGCCATCGAATTCCACGACAAGCGTTGGAAGCGTGGCGTCCTCATTGGCAACGCGGGTTATGATGGCGCTGTCGATTTCCGGCCCCAAGACGAAGGAATGATTTCCGAGACGGTCTGCGAGGTGCAGCGGGAAGGGGGCATTTGTTTCCTCCACGATACGATAGCTCACCAGTTCGGCACCCAGATGCACCGATGCGACATGCGACTGGATATCGTCCCTTGTATAGTCCTTGCCCGTTTCGGGTGCCGGAATGTCATCGGAGAGCACGAAACATATCTCGATTTCGACGCCGACCGCTCCGGTTTTCGGAACCGCAAGTGTGCTCTGTGCAGCTAAATCGTAAACATCGAGCAATGGCGCCGCTATAGCGCGGTTGTTGTTGAACCCGACTTTCCAGCCACTGACGTCCTTGCCGATAGCCGCGGCTGCGATGGCTTGTGCAGCCATGGCTGTCTCGAGCGTATCGGGCACGAGGCCGCTGCTTTCCAGCTTGGAAACGCTGAGGGACGACTGCTGATTTTCAGCCTCGGCGAGAATAGCGCCAAGTTGTATGTTTGCGGCTGTCATCGTTGTCATGCAACACCCTCCCGTAACGTCAGATAGGGGAGATTTAATTGCAGTCATTTGCGATGCTGGCAAGTGAAGCGCCCTGGCGAAACTTCGATTTGGAGCGTCTTCAACATATATTCAGTATAAAACAATTATTCCCCATCATCTCCCGGCTGCGGGCCATTATAGCGAGCGCGGGGACGGATCAGCTTTTTCTCCTGAAACTGCTCGAAGGCATGGGCCATCCACCCGACGGTGCGTCCAATCGCAAAGAGGCTCAGTGCCGCGCCGGGTGGAAGTCCGAGGGAACGGCGGATGGCGACGAGTGCGACGTCGATCGTCGGCAGCTTGCCGGTTGTTTCTGCCATCGTGTCGATCAGCGACTGACGCTTTGCGTCGGGCTGTAGCAGGGGAAGGAGTGCTGCCGCGCGCGGATCGCCATCGGGATAAAGCGGATGGTCAAAGCCGGGCAGACCGTCGCCACGCCTCAACCGCCGCTCTACCACCGTTGCGGCATCCGATGCCGCGTCGATTTCATCGAACAGGATGTCCACAAGGCTCGTCATGCCGCCATGTAACGGTCCGCTGAGTGCCGACAGACCGGCATTCAGGCAGGCGCCGAGTGAGGCCCCGGTGGAGGCGACGACCCGCACGGCGAAGGCCGAGGCGTTCAATTCGTGGTCGGCCAGTAGTACCAGCGTGCGTCGAATGATGTCGGCCCCAACGGCATCCAGCCCCCAAGTGTTTGCGAGATGCAGATGGGCTGGCTCAGCGCTTGGCGTGCTCGCCGTCGCGGCAGCGGTCATAGCACGCAGCAGTGCAGCAGCGCTTGGCCATAATGTCCTGTTGTCGCGCTGCCATGCGGTCATTCGTCCTGCTTCTAGCAGTGAAAGCAGAGCCTGACAGCGCTCCGTCAACGGCAAATCCCGCGTCATCTCGATCAGTGACGGATTCCATGAAAAGGGTCTGACCGTCGCAAACGGATCATGATTGCCGCAGGACCAGAGGCGACGCGCGACATCCTCCAACGACTGGTGCTCGGCAAGCTTTGCCGCGTCCTGTCCGCGATAAAACAGTCGTCCATACTGAATGAGAGTGATGCCGGATGGCAGCACCGGCAGACCCCAATCCAGCGTCGTCGCCGCCACGTCGCGAGGCTTTCGACCGACTGATTTGGTCTTCTTCAGGTGATCGATATCGTGACTGCTGTAGAGGCGCCGTCGCGGGTCGTCGGGTGCAGCCATCGTGCGTACCAGCCCACGGCTGACATAGGCGTAGAGCGATGCGCGGCTGATGCCGAGGGTTTGGGATGCCGTGTCTGCATCGATGAACTGCTCGTGCTTCGTCATTTTTCTCGATGTTGATTAGATGAATCAAGATTGATTATATTGATTCAATTATCATTCTTATGGAAGTCAATCCATGAGGATCATCATGAACAATCTATCGAAACTTTCCTCTCCTTCCGTCACGCTTGAAACAGTCAGCGCCGGCCTCGAGAACGTCGTCGCCGCGCAAACCGTGCTCAGCCACGTTGATGGTGCTGCCGGTCGGCTCGTCGTTCGCGGTTACGATCTCGACAGGCTGGCTGACCGCAGCTTCGAGGCGGTTCTTGCACTGCTCTGGCGGGGTTTCGCCTCTGGTCCCCGTGACGAGGCCGATATCCGCGCGGCACTGGGTCAGGCACGGCTTCGCGCGTTTGAGAAGGTCGAGAGCTTGCTGCCCTCAATTCAAGCGCTGACGCAGGTCGAGGCGCTGCGGCTTCTCCTGTCGTCTCTCTCGGATGAAGAGCCGGACCACCACCATATCGTCGCTGTTGCGGCTGTTCCGGTCTTTGCCGCTGCCATCGCGCGCGCCCATTTAGGCAGCAAGCCGATTGTCCCGGACGCCTCGCTTGGCCATGCGGCGGATTTTCTCCGCATGTTGCACGGCCATGAGGTTGCGCCGGAAAAGGTCAGCGCACTCGATACCTATCTGGTCACGGTTGCCGATCATGGGCTGAACGCCTCCACCTTCACCGCCCGTATTATCGCGTCGACTAAGGCCGGCATGTTCTCGTCTGTCATCGGCGGGCTGTGCGCTCTCAAGGGTCCGTTGCATGGTGGTGCGCCGGGTCCGGTGCTGGATATGCTGGATGCCATCGGTGAAGAACACAACATTCACTCCTGGTTGAGCGATGCGCTGGCGCGGGGCGAAAGGTTGATGGGGTTCGGCCACCGTATCTATCGCGTTCGCGATCCGCGCGCCGATGTATTAAAGAAGGCAGTTGCCGCCCTGCGCGATAGCGGCGGACGCATCGGTTTTGCCGAGGCCGTCGAGGAGGAGGCACTGGCGCTACTGGCGGAAAAGAAGCCACTGCGATCACTGCAAACCAACGTCGAATTCTATACGGCATTGGTTCTAGAGGCGGTCGGTTTCCCGCGCGAAAGCTTCACCAATGTGTTTGCAGCAGGCCGCATGGCAGGGTGGACCGCGCATGTGCTGGAGCAGGATGAGGTCGGCAAGCTGATCCGCCCCCAGTCCCGCTATATTGGCCCCATGCCGGACGCTTAAAGCTTGAACAGCTTGCGCGCGTTTTCCTTGAGGATCAGCGGGCGCACCTCGTCACGGATTTCGATCTTTTCGAAATCGGCCAACCAGCGATCCGGTGTGATCGCTGGCCAGTCGGAGCCGAACAGCATCTTGTGTTTCAGCAACGTGTTGGCGTACTGCACCAGAATAGGCGGGAAGTATTTCGGAGACCAGCCGGACATGTCGATGTAGACGTTCGGCTTGTGGGTCGCCACGGCCAGCGCCTCTTCTTGCCAAGGGAAAGACGGGTGCGCCATGATGATCGGCATGTCGGGAAAGTCCACCGCCACATCATCGAGATGAATGGGGTTCGAATATTTCAGCCGCATGCTCATGCCACCACGAAGACCAGCGCCGACACCCGTTTGCCCCGTATGGAACAGGGCTATCGCACCTTCCTCCTGAATGGCTTCGTAAAGCGGGTAGGCCATACGATCATTGGGGTAAAAGCCCTGCATCGTCGGGTGAAATTTGAAGCCCTTGACGCCGAATTCCCGAACCAGCCGCCGCGCTTCCCGTGCCCCGGTTTTACCCTTGGCAGGGTCGATCGAGGCGAAGGGGATCATGATGTCGCTGTTTTCGGCAGCGATCTTGGCAACCTCTTCATTGTCGTAGCGTCTGAAGCCCGTTTCGCGTTCGGCATCCACGGGAAAGATCACGCAGCCGATCTTGCGTTCGCGGTAATAGGTCGCGGTTTCCTGAACCGTTGGTAACATGCCCTGCGCGCCAGCCGGATTTCTGAAATAGCGCGCCATGCCTGCCTGAAACTCATGATATCCGTCGTCGCGCTGGCAACCGCATGGCTCTTCAGCGTGCGTGTGCACGTCGATGGCGACAAGCTCATCGATGTTCATGATATTCCTCCCATGAAAAACTCGTTCAGATACCGATAAATTTCCGCAACAGCGCCAGCAGTTGCTGCCGTTCCACGTCGCTCAGGGCAGCACCGACGCCTTCCTCATAGGCAAAAAACCACTCGGATGCGGTCTCCGCTTCCCTTTCACCCTTTTCCGTCAGCGTCAGTTCCACGGCGCGGCGGTCCTCGTCCGGTACCCGGCGCGACAGCAGCCCCTGGTCTTCCAGCGCACGAATGAGCTTGGTCATATGGGCGCGCTTGATCATCAGGCTCTGGCCGAGAATACTCTGCCGTATCCCTGGGTTGTTTCTGATAACCCAGAGAACCGAAAACTCGCCCGGTTTCAGCCCGCGCTCGCCGACCTCGGAGAAGAACTGCTCATAGACCCGCAACTGGGCCAACCGTAGCATGAAGCCGGGCGCTGCGTTCAACCGCTCCAGATTGACGTTCTCAGGGGTACGAACCAGCGTGTCCATCTCTCATCCTTGGGGTCTGCGCCGCGAGAACTAGGCCGCGCCGGGTGCTTTTACCTTTGCGACCCGCTTTTCCAGAAATGCCCGCAGCCGTTCCTCTGCTTCCGGGCTTGTTGCCGTAAACGAAGAAATGAAGGATTCGACGAAAAGGCCATCTTCCTTTGCCATATCCTGAATGCGCGGCAAGGCGTTTATGACGGCGTAATTGGAGATTTCTGCATTGCTGGCTGCTTTTTGCGCAAGCTCGATCGCCTTTTCCACTGCCGTGCCTGCGTCAACCACGTATTGCGCGAGGTTCCAGCGTTCCGCTTCATCCGCTGCCGCCACGCGGCCCGTCAGCATCATGTCGGTCATGCGGGCAACGCCGGTCAAGCGCGCCACACGCACCGAGCCGCCGCCGCCAACGAAAATGCCGCGCTGCCCTTCCGGTAGGGCAAAGAAGGCGGTCTTGTCCGCGACCCGCACATGGGTCGATGCAGCAAGCTCCAGACCACCGCCGATGACGGCGCCGTGCAGTGCTGAAAACCAGGGTATAGTACCATGCTCGATACCGGCAAAGACCGTATGCCAGCGGCGGGAGCCACGGACGCCTTCTATCGGTGTCTTCTTCACATGTTCGGCCAGATCTAGACCGGCGCAGAAATGATCTCCGTGCCCGAACAGAACGGCGGCTTTGGCCTCGTTCTGCGCGCGCTCAACAGCGCGTGCGATAGTCTCTACGAATGCATCGCTGATGGCGTTGCGCTTTGCGGGTCGGTTCAGCCCAACCAGCGCTATGTTGCCGCGCAGCTCATAGGTCACGAAATCCGGTTGCTGATGATCGCTCATCGGTAGAAGCCTCCCGCACGCTACAAATCCAGATAGTTGTGATTTGATTGTTTACAGATAGATTGTTTCCTTGTAAACAAAATTCAGGTGGAGATGACAAAGCGCAACTCCCCACATCACGCGACTGACGTCTGGGAGGAGTCATGAACGAGAGCGCAATTCGACGCGTAAAATTCTGGACGCCAGAGATCAGCTGGCGCAAGGATGGCGACGGCTCGATCAAGGTCTGGCGGGACGATCCGCTCGGATCCTACCCTGACAAGATGAATGAGAAGCTGCTTCATTGGGCAGCCGTCGCGCCTGATCGGGTGTGGATGGCAGAGCGCGATGGCGATGGCTGGCGCCGGGTGACCTATCACGATGCGGTCGATAGCGTCAGGCGTATCGGCCAATCGCTTCTCGACATGGGTCTCAGTGTCGAGCGTCCGCTGGTCATTCTGGCCGAGAACTCCGTGACGCATGGTCTTCTGGCCCTGGGTGCCCAGCATGTCGGCATTCCCTCTGCGGCGGTATCGCCCAGTTACGCTGCCTTCGCCGGTCAGTTCGAGAAGCTGCGGGAGATTGCAGAACAGGTCACGCCCGGCCTTGTTTTCGTGGAAGATGGCAATCGGTTCATGGATGCGGTCGATCATGCTTTCGGGCAGGATATGCCCGTCGTGGTGCTGCGCAACCCGCCATCAGGCCGCGCCAATACATATGTCTTCGCCGATTTTCTGGAGACCGTCGCAACTGCTTCGGTGGACGAAGCCTTTGCGGCGACCGGTCCCGATACGATCGCGAAGTTTCTCTTCACCTCCGGCACCACCGGCTCCCCGAAAGCCGTCATTCAGACGCAACGCATGTTGTGTTCCAATCAGGAAATGGTTGCTGATTGTTACGCCTTCCTGCGCGATGAGCCGCCTGTCATCGTCAACTGGAGCCCGTGGAACCACACGGCGGGCGGCAACAAGCTGTTCAACAACGCCATCTATAATGGCGGCACCTATTACGTCGATCACGGCAAACCATCTCCCCAGATGATCGGCAAAACCATTGCCAATCTCCGTGAGATCTCGCCCACGTGGTACTTCAATGTACCGGCGGGCTACGAGATGCTGGTGCAGGCCATGCGCAAAGATGTCGCCTTGCGCGAAAGCTTTTTCAGAAACATGAAGCTGATGATGTATGCCGGAGCCGGAATGGCCCAACATACCTGGGATGCGCTCAATGTTCTTGCCGAGCAGACTATCGGCACCCGCGTCCCACTCGGCACTGGCCTTGGTGCCACGGAAACCGGTCCGTTCTCGCTTTATTGCACGGATCCGCAGGAGCAGCCTGGCAATATCGGCATTCCCGCGCAGGGCATGGAAATGAAGCTTGTGCCCTACGACGAGAAATACGAGCTACGCCTCAAGGGCCCCAACATCACGCCCGGTTACTGGCGCAGCCCGGAACTGACGGCAAAAGCGTTCGATGAGGAAGGCTTCTACCAGATTGGTGACGCCGTGCGTTTCGCCAAGCAGGGTGATCCCTCGCACGGCTTTTATTTCGATGGCCGCACCGCAGAGAACTTCAAGCTCCAGACAGGCACGTGGGTCTCGGTCGGCAAGCTGCGCGCGACACTGGTGGACGATTTCGGCGGGTTGATCCGCGATGCCGTCATCACAGGGGAAAATCGCGAAAAACTCGGTGCTCTGGTCATCGCTTCCATGCCGCCGTTGCGAGAGCTGATCGGTGTCGCCAATATAGACATGACGGATGACGACGTGCTGGGGCATCCGCTCGTTCGCGATGCATTGGCCGCTGCCTTACAGCGCCATCAGAGGCGCTCGACCGGCTCGGCAACACGGGTTGCGCGGCTCCTCATCATCCGGGAAGCACCACGTCTCGACAAGGGGGAGATCACCGACAAGGGCTCTCTCAACCAGCGCGCCATGCTGTCGCTGCGCAAGGATCTGGTGGAGCAGCTTTACCTCGGCTCGCCTGACGTGATCACGGTTGGAAAGGACATAGCAGCATGAAGATCGAAGGCTCAAGCGCCGTCGTGACAGGCGGTGGTTCCGGTCTGGGAGAGGCGGTGGCTCGTCTTCTCGCTTCCAGAGGCGCGCTCGTCCATGTGTTCGATCGCAATGCGGATGCTGCCGCCAAGGTGGCTGGCGAGATTGGCGGCGTGGCGGTTGCTGGTGACGTGACGAGCGAGGCCGACGCGGAAATTCTTTGCGCGCAGGCCGCGCAGGCAGGCGATGGCCTGCGTATTCTGGTGAACTGCGCGGGTATCGGTCCCGCTGCCCGCATTCTGGGCCGCGAGGGGCCGATGCCGCTTGCAGCCTTTCAAAGTGTCATCAACGTGAACCTGATCGGCACCTTTAACATGATGCGGCTGGCATCCGCCCATATGGCAAAGGCGCCGGAGCGTGACGACAAGGCGCGGGGCGTCATCGTCAACACGGCCTCAGTCGCCGCTTTCGAAGGCCAGATCGGGCAGGTTGCCTATGCGGCGTCGAAAGGCGGAATCGTCTCCATGGCGCTGCCTGCCGCACGCGAGCTTTCCCGTTTCGGTATTCGCGTCAACACCATCGCGCCGGGCCTGTTTCTGACGCCGCTCCTGCACGGTCTGCCGCAGGAAACGCAGGACAGCCTCGCCGCAGCCATTCCTTATCCGGCCCGGCTGGGCGACCCGGCGGAATTTGCCGATACGGTGCGCTATCTCATCGAAAACCGCTATGTGAACGGCGAAGTCATCCGGCTGGACGGCGCCATTCGTATGCAGCCGAGGTAGGCGCAGATGGCGGGCTTCGAACAGCAGGTGGAAAGAACGATGACGCTGCTGGGCAAGACGCCCGGCTGGCAGGACATTCGTGCGCTTTCCGCGGAGCTTGACGACAGCACTGTTTCCGCCATCCTCTTTGAAGCGGCCAGCTTTGCCCAGACCGTTCTCGCGCCGCTCAACAGTCCCGGCGACCGGGAAGGGTGCAGGCTGATCGATGGACGGGTGAAAACGCCATCAGGCTTTGCAGATGCCTATCGTCGTTTTTGCGAAGCAGGCTGGTTGGGAATCGACCTGCCGGAAGCTTTCGGCGGGCAGGGCCTTCCGCAAACGCTGCAAGCGGCCTGCGCTTCGCTATTCGAGCGTGCCTGCGTATCGCTAATGATGCTGGCTGGCTCGTCGCGCGCCGCCGCCTTTCTCTTGGCGCAGGTCGCGGACGAAGAGACGGCAGAATGGATCGGACGCCTGATTGCCGGAGACTGTTCCGCAACCATCTGTATCTCAGAACCCGATGCGGGCTCAGATGTCGGGCGTATTCGCACGCGCGCCTTTCTCACGGATGAAGGCTGGCAGGTTAACGGCACCAAATGCTGGATATCCTTCGGTGATCACGACATCACATCTCGCATCGGTCACTGCCTTCTGGCCCGAACCGGCGACCAGCCGGGAACGAAGGGGCTCAGCCTGTTTCTGGTGCCCGATCATCTGAACGATCTGCGCAACGGCATCACCGTGGAGCGGATCGAAGAGAAGATGGGCCTGCACGGCTCACCCACCTGCGTGCTACGGTTCGATGGTTCGAATGCCGTTCTTCTGGGCCAGGAAGGCCATGGCCTGCAACAGCTTTTCACCATGATCGAGCGCATGCGGCTTTCCACCGGCTGTCAGGGGTTGGGCATCGCATCAGCCGCATCGGATATCGCCCGGGCCTATGCGCTGGAGCGGCGGCAGGGCGGCGCCGCGAATGAAAAGCCTGTCGCCATCGCTACCCATCCCGATGTGAAGCGACAGCTTGTCGTTCTGGGTCATCAGACGGAAATCCTGCGTGCTGCCGTTGTGGAGCAGGCTGCCGCGATGGATTTGGCCAGGCTCTCCGACACCGCGCAGACGCGTGCCTTCTTCGCGGATTTCGCTGCCTGGCTTTTGCCACTCGTGAAGAATTTCGGTGCGGAGATCGGTTTTGATACCGCCAGCCGCGCCATTCAGGTTCTGGGCGGCGCTGGCTATACGCGTGAGTGGCCGCTGGAACAATATCTGCGCGATAGCCGCATCATGTCGATTTATGAGGGAACGACCGGCATGCAGGCGCTCGATTTTCTCACCCGCAGATTATGGCGTGACGACGGACGCGGTCTTGCGGCGTTCGAAACTCTGGTGAGGCGAGATATCCAACAGGCCGCTGCGACATCTGCCACGCACGCGGCAGAAAAAGCACTCGCAAAATTCCTGGCTATGAGCGCGGAGATGACTGCGCTCGCGGGAGAGCCCGAGACCGCTTTTTATCATGCGGACCGCTATATGCGCACGGCATGGGAGGCGGTCGACGCCTGGCTTTCCCTGCGCTTGCCGGAAGATGGCGATCAACGCCCAGCCTACGCATCAAAACCATTCACATCAGCATGTTAACGGGAGGAACGACATGAGACATTCATTGACCAGACTTGCCGCCCTGGCGAGCGTTGCGTTTACGCTTTCAACGCTTCCGGCCTTTGCCGATATAACCATTGGCGTCACCATACCCACCACCGGCCCGGGTGCTGCACTTGGTATTCCATTGAAGAATTCCGTCGAGCTTTGGCCGACGGAAATCGGCGGCGAGAAAGTCCGCGTCATTCTGCTCGACGATGCCGGTGATCCGTCTCTTGCCACCACCAATGCCCGCCGCTTCGCCAATGACGACAAGGCGGATGTGATCATCGGCTCGGCGCTGGTACCGGGTGCCATTGCCGTCGCAGGTGTGGCGGCCGAAGCTGGCGTGCCGCATCTTGCGCCATCACCACTGCCGCCGCCGGTGGCCAAGAACTGGAGCTTCGTGCTGCCGCAAAGTGCGGAACTCGTGTCGCGCCACCTCTTTGCAAAGATGAAGGCGGATGGCGTCAAGACGCTCGGCTATATCGGTTTCTCAGACTCCTACGGCAATCAATGGGTCGATCAGTTCAAGAAGCTGGGTGGCGAGTACGGTCTGAAGATGGTGGCGGATGAACGCTACGCGCGTCCCGACACGTCTGTCGCGGGTCAGGTTCTCAAGGTCGTGGCTGCAAGGCCGGATGCGGTTCTCATCGGCGCTTCGGGCACCGGTGCAGCGCTTCCGCAACTGGGTCTGCGGGAACGTGGCTTCACCGGCCCTATCTACCAGACCATCGGTGCCGTCACTTTTGATTTCCTGCGCATCGCAGGCAAAAGCGCTGAAAACACCGTTTTCGCTTCCGGCCCCGTCATGGTGGCGGAAGATCAGCCGGACACATCGGAAACCAAGGCGGAAGGCCTTGCCTATGTGAAGGCCTATGAGGGCAAATACGGTGCTGGTACGCGCACCCAGTTCGGCTCCCACATGCAGGACGCCATGATCATCCTGAAGAAGGCTGTGCCTGTCGCGCTTGCCAAGGCAAAGCCCGGCACCAAGGAGTTCCGGGATGCGCTTCGCGACGCGATCGAAACCAGTGGACCGTTTCCGGCAACGCACGGTGTCTTCCAGTTCTCGGCAACCGATCATTACGGTCTCGATGACCGGGGTGTGGTGTTGCTGACAGTGAAGGACGGCAAGTTCAACCTGCTGAAATAGTGCTTCCGGATATCAGATTGCTGCGACCCAACCAGGGATCGTAGCGCTCTGGGAGCCGCAGGCCGACCGTAATTATCAATGAAATGGGAAAATGCCGTGGACGCCACGATTGCAACCTTTCTGATTCAGGATGGCATCACCAATGGCGCAATTTATGCGCTGTTGGGGCTGGCGCTCGTTCTGGTCTTTGCGGTGACGCGCATCATCTTCATTCCGCAAGGTGAGTTCGTGGCCTATGGCGCGCTGTCTCTCGCACTTCTCGATACCGGACAGATACCCGGCACCGCTCCCATGCTGATCGCCTTTGGTGTTGCCGCCATGGTGCTGGACCTTTGGGACCTGCGCCACGCCATGCGTCTGACATCTCTCGTTCGGGCGCTGCTCATCAATATCGCCCTCCCGGTCGCCATCTATGGCCTCGTTGCGCTGGTGGCGCCGCTTCAGCTTCCCGCGATTTTGCGGGCTGCTCTCGCGGTCGTCATCATCGCGCCGATGGGCTATTATATCTATCGTATCGTCTACCGTCCGCTTGTCGATGCCTCGGTGCTGCTGCTGCTGATCGCGTCTCTCGGCGTGCATCTGTTCATGATGGGTCTCGGCCTCATCTTCTTTGGCCCCGAGGGGCTGCGTGCCAGACCGCTGGCAGAGGGCAGTTTTCTGCTGGGGCCGCTGGTCGTTACAACGCAGAGCCTATGGATCTACGGCATCACGATCCTCATCATCGTCGGGCTCTATCTGTTCTTCGAAAAAACACTGCTGGGAAAGGCTCTGCGCGCGACCGCCGTCAACCGGCTCGGTGCAAGGCTCGTGGGCGTGAGGACACAGTTGACAGGGGTCACGGCGCTGGTGCTGGCCGCCATTATCGGCGCGGTCTCCGGCGTGCTGATCGCACCCGTCACTACCATTTATTACGACACCGGCTTTCTCATCGGCCTTAAAGGTTTCGTGGCGGCCATTCTCGGCGGGCTCGGCAACTTCCCGCTGACGGCCATCGCCGCGCTCGGCGTCGGGCTGGTCGAGGCCTTCTCCTCGTTTTTTGCCAGTGCCTACAAGGAAGTCATCGTGTTCGGCCTGATCATACCCGTGCTGGTCTGGCTGTCCTTCGGTGCCGGACACCATGAGGAGGATTGATGATGAACCGTCGTGCTATTCCGCTCATTGGCCTGCTCGTTCTCGCCGTGTTTCCGCTGCTTCCGGTGCCGCCGTTCTGGCTGACGCTGATGAACAATATCGGCCTTGCCTCGCTTGTGGCCATCGGCCTAGTTCTCTTGACCGGCGTCGGCGGATTGACGTCCTTCGGGCAGGCAGCATTTTGCGGCTTCGGGGCCTATACCACGGCTGTGCTGACCACGGCGTATGGCATTTCCCCTTGGCTGACATTGCCGCTATCGCTGTTGATGGGTGCCGCTATGGCGCTCCTGCTAGGCTTCATCACAGTGCGCCTTTCCGGCCATTTTCTGCCGCTCGGCACAATCGCCTGGGGGCTGGCGCTCTATTATCTCTTCGGCAAAATGGAAGTGCTGGGAAGCTATGACGGCATCACGGCCATTCCGCCTCTTTCCGTCGGCGGTTATGCCTTTCTCAGCAGCCAGTCGATCTACTACGTCATCTGGAGCTTCGTCATTCTCGTCTCCATCGGCGCCATCAACCTGCTGGATTCCCGTGTCGGACGCGGTATTCGCGCCCTGCGTGGTGGTGCGCAGGCGGCAGAAGCCTTCGGGGTCAATATCGTGCGCGCCAAGCTGACGGTGTTCGTCTTTGCGGGCGTGCTGGCCGCGCTCTCCGGCTGGCTCTACGCGCACATGCAGCGCTCGGTTAATCCCACACCCTTCGGCCTCAATATGGGTATCGAATATCTGCTGATGGCGGTTGTCGGCGGTGCCGGGCATGTATGGGGCGCAATCTTCGGCTCGGCCCTGATCCTTGTGTTGAAAGAAGTCCTGCAACGCATTCTGCCTGGGTTGGTCGGCACTGCGACCAATGTGGAAATGGTGGTCTTCGGGCTGTTGCTGGTTGCCATCCTGCAGGTCGCCCGCGAGGGGCTCTGGCCGCTCGTAAGCAAATGGGCGACGTCTTCGCGCAAGCGGGAGCGGCATCTGCCGCAGGCCGATACCGAGCTTGATCGCCGACCCATGCCAGAGCGTGGCTTACCACTTCTGAGCGTTGAAAAGGCGCGCAAGCAGTTCGGTGGTCTGGTCGCGGTGAACGATGTCAGCTTCCGCATCAATGCGGGCGAGATCGTCGGCCTGATCGGTCCCAACGGCGCGGGCAAAAGCACAACCTTCAACCTCATCACCGGCATTCTGGGTCTGACGTCGGGCACAGTCACCTATCGCGGACAGTCCATTTCCGGTCTCAACCCGCGCAAGATTGCCCGCTTCGGCATAGCCCGCACCTTTCAGCATGCCAAGGTGCTGCCAGATATGTCGGTGTTGGAAAATGTCGCGCTCGGCGCGCATCTGCGCGGATCGGCAGGCGTGCTGCGCAGCTTCCTGCGGGCAGAACGGGCGCAAGAGGCGACATTGCTGGCTGAGGCCGCAAGGCAAGTCGAGCGCGTTGGCCTTGCCAGCCTCATGCACCGCCCGGCGGGCGATCTGGCACTCGGCCAGATCCGCATTCTCGAAATCGCCCGTGCGCTTGCGGCAGATCCAGCGCTTCTCTTGCTGGATGAACCGGCGGCGGGCCTTCGCCATGCGGAAAAGCAGGAACTGGCGGCACTACTGAAAAAACTGCGCGAGGAGGGCGTCAGCGTGTTGCTTGTCGAGCACGACATGGGCTTCGTCATGGGGCTTGTCGATCAACTGGTCGTTCTGGATTTCGGCACGCTTATCGCTGATGGCAAGCCGCAGGAGGTGCGCAATCATCCAGCCGTCATCGCAGCCTATCTGGGAGGGACAGCATGAGCGGACATCTGCTGGAAATCAAAGACCTGCGCGTCTCCTACGGTCATGCGGAAGTGGTGCAGGGCGTGTCTCTGGCCATGCAGGCGGGCAGCATCGTCACGGTCATCGGTGCCAATGGCGCTGGCAAGACGACACTTCTCAACGCGGCCATGGGCATCATTCCAAGCACAGGCACGGTGCTTTACGATGGTAATCCAGTGCCTCCCTCTGTCGAAGCACGGGTCGCGGCTGGCTTTTGCCTTGTGCCGGAACGTCGCGAACTGTTTTCCACCATGTCGGTCGAAGACAATATCGAGCTTGGCGGCTTCCTGCGGTCGCGCCATGAGCGGGCTGAAACCAGTTCAGAACTTTACGACCGTTTCCCCCGGCTTGCCGAGCGCCGCAAGCAACTGGCTGGAACGCTATCCGGCGGTGAGCGGCAGATGCTGGCCTTGGCGCGCGCGCTGATGAGCAGGCCACGCCTGCTGCTGCTGGATGAGCCAAGCCTTGGCCTTGCGCCGCGCATTGTCGCGGACATCTTGAAGATCGTTTCGGAACTGCGCGACAGCGGTGTGTCCGTTCTGCTGGTAGAGCAGAATGCACGCGCCGCTCTCGACATTGCCGATTTCGGTTACCTGATGGAGTTGGGGGAGGTGAAGCTCTCCGGTCCCGCCTCGGAACTCGCGCACAATCCGGCGCTGATGGAAAGCTATCTGGGCACTGCGCCAGCCTAAGGGATGCGCGGTTAGCCGGTGCGCTTTTGGGTCTGGTTGCCGAGGTTGCGGGTCATCCAGTCTGCTCCGGTGGCGATCCCGCCGAGCGGAAAGAGATGCAGTTGCTCGATCAGCGTGCTCGGGTTTTGCATCTTGTAGTGCGACAGTGCTGAAACGAATTCCGTCGGCTCGTACGGCGTCAGCAGGCGGCTGATGTCCATCGCGCGTTTTTGCAAAACTTTGAGAGATGGCCCGACACCGCAGGAGATCGCAAATTTGATCAGCGTCTGCAACTTGGCCGGACCGGCAATGCCGATATGGATCGGCAGGCTGATACCGGCACTTTGAATACGTTCAGCCCAATCGGTGACGATTTTCGCGTCGAAGCCGAATTGCGTGACGATGGCCATCTTGGCATCGGTCCGCTCGGAGAACGCGTTTTTCCAGGCCAGCGCGGCATCCACCTCTGTCGTCGTGCCGTCCTTGTCGATATCCCGGCTGCCCTCTGGGTGACCTGCCACATGCAGACGCTTGAAGCCGTGCCGGTCGAACAGGCCGCTTTCCATGAGGTCGATCGAACTGCTCATATTGCCCGCAGGCCTGGCCTCGCCACCGCCCAGAAGCAGCGCTTCCGTCACTCCCGCTTCGTCGCGGTAACGCCTGATCCAGTTTTCGAGCGTGGCAAGATCGGGAATGCTGCGCGCGGGAAAATGCGGCATCGCCGTGAAGCCATCGGCCTGAATGCGTCGTGCCGTCTTCACCATGTCTTCAATGGCTGTTCCTGCAATGTGGGCGATGTAGACGCGCGTGCCCACAGGAAGCAGCGCTTTGAAGTCATCGATCTTGGCCGCCGTTCGGGGCATGACCTCAATGGACCATGCGTTAAAGGGACCATCAGTGCCAGACCGCGTTTGATCCGGCAGGTCACCCGCCTTTTTCCCAAAACTCAGCAAGGCCATCGATGCTCCTCCAAGAATATTGAAAATGTATACATGAACGCGATATCTCACAAGTGAAGTTTCAGTTTGGCGAGCAGCCGGAGTTTGACGTTGCCATGAATACATTTCGACATGCATATTCCCGGTCCTGCTGATATTCTTTTTGCAGCAATTCCGGGTGTAGGCGGTTACAACATGAAAACGAGCGATACTGCAACGCATGGGCGGCGGGCCGTCATCGAGCTGCGGGAAAAAATCTTCAGCGGTGAGCTACACGGCGGCATGCGGTTGTTCGAAGTGTCCCTTGCGGAAAAGCTCGACATCTCCCGTACGCCGATCCGCGATGCCCTTTCACGGCTCTGTGAGGAGGGGCTGCTGGACCGTCTGCCGAATGGTGGCTTCGTGGTGCGTCGCTTCGTCTATGCCGACGTCATCGACTCCATAGAGTTGCGTGGCGTGATGGAGGGGACCGCCGCGCGGTTGGCTGCAGAGCGCGGCGTGGAGGCCGCGGCGCTCGACCACATCAAAGCTACGCTCGTAAAGCTTGATGCCTGCTTCGGAGAGGAGCAGGAGGACGTTGATTTCGATGCCTACGCCGAACTCAACGCCCTGTTTCACCAGCAGCTGGCAGGCCTTGCGGCAAGCGATGTCATCCGTCGCGAGGTTGAGCGGGCAAGCTCACTCCCCTTTGCCTCCCCCTCGGCTTTTGTACCAAACCGGTCGAGGATTTCCGCATTCTGGCGCTCCCTGCGGTTTGCGCAGGCGCAGCATCACGAACTCGTCCGCGCCATTGCCGCACGGGAAGGCGCGCGAGCCGAAGCGATTGCGCGTGAGCATGCCCGCACTGCCCGTTCCAATCTCGACTATATCTTCGATGAGGAGCCGGACCTGCTCGCGAAAATTCCAGGCCTCGCCATCATCCATCGCTAATGTGTTGCTGGTGCCCAATCGGCGCTTGCATCCAGCCGCTTCCTCGTCCTTAATGTATACACGACTTAGATGTCTTGAGGAGGACAGGATATGCCCAACACCAGCCTGAATGATATCTTGAACGAAAATCCCGATATCGTCGGACGTTTGAGAAATTCCCAAAGTGGGATGTATGTATACCCCGTCGTCACCCCTGAATTCAGCAACTGGCGAACGGAGCAGGCGGCGTGGCGTCACTCTGCGGTGCTGTTCGATCAGTCGCATCACATGGATGAGCTGACGGTCGAAGGGCCGGATGCCGAGAAATTTCTGAGCCACCACGGCATCAACTCGTTCTCGAATTTCGATCTCAACCGCGCCAAGCATTTCGTGCCGGTCACGCCGAACGGGCATGTCATCGGCGATCACATCATCTTTCGCGAGCGCCAGGACAAGTTCATCCTCGTCGGGCGCGCACCGACGTCCAACTGGCTGATGTTTTGTGCGGCCTATGGACAATGGAATGTCCGCCTCAAGCACGATCCGCGCTCGACCTCGCGCCCGGAGGGCGAACGGGTGTTGCGGACCCATTACCGCTACCAGATACAGGGGCCGGATGCGCCGAAGATTTTCGAGAAGCTGAACCGTGGTCCCGTGCCGGATATCAAGTTCTTCCACGTGGATTGGATCAATGTCGGTTCCAAAAAGGTCAAGGCTCTGCGTCATGGCATGTCGGGTGCCCCGGGTCTGGAAATCTGGGGTCCCTATGAGGACAAGAGCTACGTTCTGGCCTGCATCCTCGACGCGGCGAAGGAGGCAGGCGTCGATCTCGTGCGATGCGGCAGCCGTGCCTATTCCACCAACACGCTGGAATCTGGCTGGATCCCGTCTCCCCTGCCGGGAATCTATACGGGCGATGGAATGTTGCAGGCCTATCGCGAATGGCTCGGCGTCGATTCCTATGAGGCGAATGGCGCTATCGGCGGCAGCTTCGTGTCGGACAATATCGAGGATTATTATCTCACCCCTTTCGAACTCGGCTATGACTTCTATATCGGCTGGAAGAAGGATGATTTCATCGGCAAGGCTGCGCTGGAAAAACAAAGGGGTCAGCCACACCGCAAGAAGGTGACGTTCGAATGGAATGCGGAGGACGTGATCGACGTCATCGCTTCCGCCTTCCGTCCCGGCGAGGACAATTACAAGTGGATCGATTTCCCCGTCGCCAATTATGCCTCCACCAGCGCCGACCTTGTTCTGGATGAGTCAGGCAAGCATGTGGGCATGTCGATGTTCAACGGCTATTCCTATAATGAGCGCTGCATGCTGTCTCTCGGCGTCGTCAATGCCGATGTCGAGGTGGGTGATATCCTGACGCTGGTCTGGGGCGAGCCGGATGGCGGGTCTGGAAAGACCTCGATCGAAACACCGCACAAGCAGGCTAAAATCCGTGTTCGCGTTTCACCGACACCTTATGCACGTGAGGCGCGTGAGAATTACGCGGAGAGCTGGCGCTCCAAACGCAGCTGACAGACGGATGTTTCAAAGAACCCGCTTGGCTTCTGCCCGGCGGGTTTTTGGCGTTCTGGCCGTCTATCGCTCTCAATCTTGTGGAGCCATAAAAACGGAGGGGTGATTTTTAGGTTTTGTTTGCCATGTCTCGGAATGGTTGTGATCAACATCAATTTATCTGGCGCTATTAAAGCATGAGTTAAGGCATGTTCCCCTAAGGTCGGAAGCTTCGGGGAAAAGGTCTCAAGGCCAGAATGGTCGATTACGTGAATAAAGCTGAACGGGAGGTTGGCGATACGCAGACAGGCCAGACGCGGCTTGTATGGTATCATTCCATGTTCTGGAAAATAAACGTCTTTCTCGTGTCCAGCGTCGTGCTGGCCTACGTCATGGGCGCGGCCATCGGCTGGGTCATGGTCGAGCGGGATTCGCTGGAACAGTGGCGGCGTCAGGCAGAGTTGAATGCGCAGGTGACCAGCTCCGTCATCCGCAGCATCTACACCTTCGTCGCGATCGAGAGCAGCGATGACGGCCAGATCACCAAGATCATCAGCGAACGTCCTTTGGGCGACGACGCGTCGATCCTCGATACCGGCTTTAATCCCGCCGATGTGCTGGGCCTTGCCGCCGCGCAGACGAAGAACAACATCTGGCTTTTCCAGAAAACGCCCGGAGAAAAGCCCTTCGCCAGCTCTGCCGAAGCGTTCGGTTCGGACGATGGCATTGGCCTCACACTGCCCGATTACGGCAATACCAGCAAGTTTTTCGTCGGCTTTGCAGATATCGGCGATATCAAACACTTCGTTGCCTATGTTCCGATTGTCGATCTGAAGGGCGAGCTTCAGGGTGCTCTGGTCACCACCATAGGCGAAGCCGATGCCTTGCAGGAAAGTCAGAACCGGCTTTTGCGAAACTCTTTCCTGCTGCTGGTGACCATCCTGGTGTTGACCGGCGCTGCCGTGACGCTGATCATGCGCAAGGTGTTCAAGCCCGTGCCGGACCTCGTCAGCGCCCTCAGCCGTATTGCCCGCGATGACACGCGTTCCGTCACCCCGTTTCAGGATCGTCACGATGAAATCGGTCGCCTAGCTACCGCCATCGAAACCCTGCGCGAGGCCGTCGTCGAGCGTGAGCATCTGCGCCAGGTGCGCGATGTGGCGAAACACATGGAGCATCTTGCCCACCACGATTCGCTGACGGGCCTGCCCAACCGCACATTCTTCGGCAAGAAACTCGAAGAAATGATCGCAGGGTTGGGCGAGGGCGGTGCCCGCTTCAACATCATGTTGTTGGACCTAGATCGTTTCAAATCCATCAATGATGGTCTTGGCCACGCCAGCGGCGATGCGCTGTTGACGTCTTTTGCCGAACGCTTGCAGCTCCTCATGCGACCGGGTGATATCGCCGCGCGATTTGGTGGAGATGAATTCGCCATTTTGCAGGTCGTGCGCAAGAATGCTCTGGGGGAAGCCAGCAAGCTTTCGTCCAACATCATCCGTTCACTTGCTCGCCCATTCATTCTGTTGGGTAAAGAGGTCACCGTTGGCACCAGTATCGGCATCTGTACCGAGACTTCGGCTGGTACGGAGATTTCGGAGCTTTTGAAGAAGGCAGATATTGCGCTTTACGCTGCCAAGTCCGAAGGACGGGGCACCTTCCGTTTCTTCAAACAGGGCATGGAAATGTCTGGTGACCGCGGGCATGTGCTTCAGCATGATCTCGACGCCGCGCTCCGCAACGATGAATTCGAGCTTCATTATCAGCCGATATTCTCTGTCCACGGTTCCGAACCTGTCGGTTTCGAGGCGCTGCTGCGGTGGAAGCATCCACGGCTTGGCTGGGTATCGCCAGCGGACTTCATTCCGGTTGCGGAAAAGACGGGACAGATCGTTGCCATCGGCGATTGGGTCATGAAAACCGCCTGCGCAGGGGCCGCGACCCTCCCGGAAGACACTTTCATCGCCGTCAACGTTTCACCCCTGCAATTGGTTCAGGGAAACTTCGCGGACAAGGTCAAGTCCGCCCTGTTCAATCACGGCCTGCCAGCCCGACGGCTGGAGATCGAACTGACGGAAAGCGCCCAGATATGCTCGCTCGAATGTCGGGAAATGCTGGAAGAGCTGCGCGCTCTGGGCATTAGCATCGCGCTCGACGATTTCGGCACGGGTTACTCCGGCATCAGCTACCTGCTGACGTTGCCGATCACCAAAATCAAGATCGACCGCAGCTTCATCATGCATGTTCAGGACCGCGCCGATAGCCGCGCAGTTGTCACCAGCCTGCTTCAAATGGCCAAGAGCCTGCAACTCGAAACAACAGCTGAGGGCATCGAGAACGAATACCAGATGGAGTTCGTGCGCCTGGCCGGCTGCACGCTCAGTCAGGGTTACCACCTCGGACGCCCTGCGCGCATCGAAGACATTCAACGCAATCATTACAATGTGTACCCCCGGAAGGTGTCATCGCTAGGAGCGTGAAGAAATGCGATATTCCCAGTGCAATTATGTGAATAAGACATTTTCAAAGGCTCTGCGCCGCAGCGTTATGTATGTTGCCATTGCGGCTCCGCTCGCGTGTCATGGGGTAGCGCAGGCGCAGGATGCCGGTACGCTCGACACGATTGCGCGCACCAAGACCATATCGATCGGCTACCGCGAGGATGAGGTTCCCTTCGCCTACAAAGCGACCGATGGCACGGCGACAGGCTATACGGTGGAACTGTGCAACGACATTGCAGAACATGTCCGCCAGGTACTCAAGCTCGATACGATCAATATAAATTACGTCATCGCTACGCCCGCTTCGCGGTTTCTCCTCGTCAAGTCAGGCAAAATCGATCTGGAATGCAGCGCCACGACCAACAACGCAGAGCGACGTGAACAGGTCTCTTTCTCCTATCCGCATTTCATAACCGCGACACGCTTCGTCGCGAAGAAATCCAGCGATGTGAAACACATCAAGGATCTCGCCGGACGAACCGTGGCTTCCACCACCGGCACGGTCAATATCGAGCAGTTGCAGACGATCAACCGCGCCAATAACCTCAATATTTCGGTGATGTTGGCGCGGCAGAACTCCGATGGTTTTTCCTTCGTGGAAAACAACAAGGCGACAGCATTCGTCATGGATGGCGTGCTGCTGGCCGCCCATGTCGCGTTTTCCAAGTCACCTGAAGATTATATGGTGTCGACCGAAACCTTTGGTCCGCCTGAGCCCTATGGCATCTTGATGCGCAAGGGCGATGAGCCTTTCCGCAAAGTCGTGAACGATGCCTTGCGTGAGGTTTTCGTCAGCGGAGATATCAACCGTATCTACGATAAATGGTTCATGTCACCGCTGCCGCCGGATGGCCGGAATTTCAATCTGCCGATGTCGCCGGAATTACAGGCCGCGTTTCGCGATCCGCAGGAGTACCTGCAGTGAGACGCGCGATTAAAGCCCTTTTTGCGCTACCTGCCGCGCTGCTTTTGACAGTATCCAGCGTCGCAGCTCATGATTTCACGCAGCCCACGCTTGAGCGCATCAAAGAGACGGGCAAAATCCGTGTCGGATACGGTGTGACGGCACCCTTTTCGTTCACGACACCGGATGGCAAAGTCATCGGTTACTCCATAGATATCTGTCGTCGCCTTGCGGACAGGCTCAAGGAACGGCTCCAGATGCCTGCAATCGAGGTGGTACTGGTGCCGCGCACGCCCAGCAACCGGGTGCAGTTGCTCAACAATGGCGACATGGATATCGAGTGCAATGCCAGCACCAACACGGCAGAGCGCAGGAAAAGCGTCAGGTTCGCCATCAGCCATTTCTACGGGGCAACGCGTTATGTGTCGCTCGCGAAAAACAGTCTCCACACTGTCTCTGACCTGAAGGGACGTTCCGTCAGCGTCGCGCTGGGCA
Source organism: Agrobacterium vaccinii (assembly GCF_021310995.1). Classification (NCBI taxonomy): domain Bacteria; kingdom Pseudomonadati; phylum Pseudomonadota; class Alphaproteobacteria; order Hyphomicrobiales; family Rhizobiaceae; genus Agrobacterium; species Agrobacterium vaccinii. The sequence continues at coordinate 1,452,045 of NZ_CP054151.1, forward strand.
CCGTGAATGTCAACGACATCAATGAGGCAAACCGCACGAAGAAACTCAATGTTTCCGTCGTGCCGGTCGACACATTACAGGCCGCGTTCGACATGGTGACCGATGGGCGCGTCTCGGCATTCGCCATGGATGAGGTGTTGCTCGGTACCATGATTGCGCGGTCAAAAGACCCCGCCGAATACAGCATTTCCACCGAAAAGCTGACCGATCCGCAGCCATTCGGCTTCATGATGCGGCTGGACGACAAGGCGTTTGCCACTGCCGTCAACGAGGAGTTGGCGCAAATCTACAAAAGCCCCGAAATGCCAGCGCTCTACAGCCGCTGGTTCGAGAGCCCCATTCCCGAGATTGGTATCACAGTCAATCTGCCGATGAGCGATCTCTTGCGGCAAGCCTTGGCCAACCCCGTGCCGGTCGAATAACCAGCCGTGGCAGGGCCCTTGTGCGGGCCCTGCATTTTTCAGACCCGTTCCAGCCCAATCGCGATGCCTTGGCCAACACCTATGCACATCGTTGCAAGCGCCTTGCTCTTGGAGGTCAGTGAAAGCTCCAAAGCCGCCGTTCCTGCAATGCGTGCGCCGCTCATACCCAACGGATGACCCAGCGCAATCGCGCCGCCATTGATGTTGGCACGCGGATCGTCATCGGCGATGCCAAGCTGGCGCAACGTTGCCAATCCCTGCGAAGCGAAGGCTTCGTTGAGCTCGATGACATCGAGCATATCCTGTGTCCAACCCAGTCGAGCCAACAGTTTTTGCGAGGCCGGTGCCGGGCCAATACCCATCACGCGCGGTGGAACACCCGCCGTTGCGCCGCCGCAAACGCGTGCGAGCGGCGTCAGTCCGTATTTCTTCACCGCTTCCTCTGATGCGATGATGAGGGCGGCGGCTCCATCGTTGACGCCAGAAGCGTTTCCCGCTGTGACGGTGGCGCCCTCCATGCGGTTTACTGGCTTCAATTTTGCCAAAGCCTCAAGGCTCGTTTCGCGTGGGTGCTCGTCTCTGGCGACCAAGACAGGATCGCCCTTGCGCTGGGGAATGGTGACAGGTGTGATTTCCTTGCCAAGTCTGCCACTGGCCTGCGCCTGTGCCGCCTTTTGCTGGCTGCGGACTGCAAATGCGTCCTGCGCCTCGCGCTCAACCTTGTAGTCGATTGCAACATTGTCGCCGGTTTCCGGCATGGAATCAACGCCATAGAGCGATTTCATCACCGGGTTGACGAAGCGCCAGCCGATAGTCGTGTCGTAGATTTCGGCATTGCGGGAAAAGGCGGTCTCGGCCTTTGGCATAACGAAGGGCGCGCGGCTCATGCTTTCCACGCCGCCAGCAATCATCAATTCCGCTTCGCCGGATTTGATGGCGCGCGCCGCTGTGATGACAGCATCCATGCCCGAACCGCACAGGCGGTTCATCGTCGTGCCCGTCACGGAGACGGGAAGCCCTGCCAGCAGCAGGGACATGCGGGCTACGTTGCGGTTGTCTTCACCGGCCTGGTTGGCGCAGCCGAAAATCACGTCCTCGACGGCTTCCCAGTCCACCTTCGGGTTGCGTTCCACGAGTGCTTTCAGTGGCACTGCGCCAAGGTCATCAGCGCGGACGGAAGAGAGCGCACCGCCGAAACGGCCAATGGGGGTACGGATGTAGTCGCAGATAAAAACGTCGGTCATGTCTGGTGCCTCACAGTTCAGGAGCAACAAGATCGGCAACGGGGCCGTCCGTGTGCAATTTTGCGCCGGTCATGGCCTGCAAATCATCGAAGCTCATACCATCAAGCTTTTCGCGCAGAACGAAGTGACCGTCTTTCACGTCGACAACAGCGTGGCTGGTATAGATGCGGGTAATGCAGCCGACACCGGTCAGGGGGAAGGCGCATTTTTCAACGAGCTTGGGTTCGCCCTTCTTGGTCACATGCTCGGTGATGACAAAAACCTGCTTTGCACCATGCACGAGATCCATCGCGCCACCAACGGCAGGCACGCCCTTGGAACCAACGCGCCAGTTGGCGAGGTCACCATTCTGCGCCACTTGGTAGGCACCGAGAATAGCCACATCCAGATGCCCGCCGCGCACCATGGCAAAGCTGTCCGCATGGTGAAAGAAAGCTGCGCCCGGCTTCAGCGTCACCGCTTTCTTGCCAGCATTGATCAGGTCCCAGTCTTCCTCGCCTTCGGTAGGCGCTTCACCGAAATTCAGGATGCCGTTCTCGGTATGGAAAATCGCCTCGCGGCCCGGTGGCTGGTAGCGCGCGACCATTTCGGGAAAGCCGATGCCGAGATTGACATAGGCGCCATCGACGATGTCCTGCGCTGCGCGCCACGCGATCTGCGCGTTGGAAAGCTTGATGTCTTCGAAAGTGTTGAGAGCGTGAGCTTCGGTCATGCGTATGCCACTCCTGCGCGGATCAGGATTTCTTCCTGTTGTGGATTGTCGATCTGGACGACGCCATCGACGAAGATGCCGGGTGTTACCACCTGTTCCGGGTCGATCTGACCGGCAGGCACAAGGCTGGAAACCTGTGCAATCGTCCGCGTCGCTGCCATGCACATCAGCGGATTGAAGTTGCGACCGGCCTTGCTGTAGGTCAGGTTGCCATGGGTGTCGCCGAGATGTGCTTTAACGATAGCGAAATCCGCCTTCAGCCAGCGCTCCTGCACATAATGACGTCCATCGAATTCCGCGATTGGCTTGCCATCGGCAAGCTCGGTGCCATAGGCGGTCGGCGTATAGAAAGCAGGAATGCCCGCGCCGCCTGCGCGGATACGCTCTGCCAGCGTTCCCTGCGGCACGAGTTCAAGCTCGATTTCGCCAGCCAGATATCGGTCGGTAAATGCGCGCGGGTCCGACGAACGGGGAAATGAGCAGATCATCTTGCGCACCAGGCCCGCGTCGATCATCGCTGCGATGCCGATACGACCGTTCCCGGCATTGTTGTTGATAACGGTGAGGTTCTTCGAGCCTTTGTCGATCAAGGCATGTATCAGTTCGATCGGCGCACCGGAGCCGCCAAATCCGCCAATCATAACCGTCGCACCGTCCCCGATACCGGAAACCGCTTCGGCTGCGCTGTTGATCGTCTTGTCCATGCAGATACCTCCTCGACGGCAATGACATCGTTCAAACCGTGGTGTGAGGTAAAACCGAACCACGCTCGACTGCAACTGATTTGTGCGTTATATGATTTTTGTTCGTATATCGCACAGATGAGGTTTGCAGCTTGGCGAATGAAAGAGACCTGATGGGCGGGCTTGCCAAGGGGCTAAGGGTCATTGAGGCTTTCAGCGCCGAGCATCCGCGTCTGTCGATATCGCAAGCGGCCGAGATCGCCGGTCTCGACCGCGCCACGACGCGCCGATGCCTGTTGACGCTGGCCGAGTTGGGCTATGCCGCCTATGACGGCAAATATTTCACGGTAACGCCCAAGGTGCTGCGTCTTGGCACCGGTTGTCTCGCCGCCATGCCGCTGCCGCGCATCGTGCAGCCGGTGCTGGACACGTTGTCCGAAAAGATCGGTCAGAGCACATCGGTTTCCATTCTGGATGACACGGAAATCGTCTACGTCGCGCGGGCGGCGCAGCGTCGCGTCATGTCCATATCGCTGATGCCGGGCTCCCGCCTGCCTGCCTATTGCACCTCCATGGGACGTGTCCTTCTGGCGGCGCTGGATATTTCGGCCAGGCAATCCGCCCTTGAGATGTCCGACCGAAGGCCCAGAACGCCGCTCACTATGGTCGATATCACGTCATTGATGGCGGAACTGGCCGCGACCAGCGAGCGTGGTTACGCGCTGATCGATCAGGAAGTGGAGATGGGCCTGCGCTCCATCGCTGTGCCGCTGGTCAATATGCGTGGGCAGACGGTCGCGGCGTTGAATGTCGGGCTGCCCGCCTCGGCAGCGTCCATGGACGATCTCGTGGCGCGCTACCTGTCACCGCTTCTCGCCGTTCAATTAGAGCTTCGCAGAATGCTTGTCTAAACGGTGTCTTGGGACGATGCCGCCAGCCTTTGCTGTTCCGCCATTCGCCACGTCCTCGGCGTCGTGCCGGTTTCCCGCGTAAAAAAACGGGAGAAGTAAGCGGGATCGCTAAACCCCAGGCCGCTCGCGACCATTTGCACCGTCGATGATGTAAACAGGAGCTCCTGTTTGGCGATCTCCAATTGGCGTTGTGCGATCAGCCGCTGAAGGCTTGTGCCGCATTGCTGACGCACCAGCCGGTTCAAGTGCGTCTGCGATATGCCAAGCTGGTCCGCATAGAATTCTGCATTTCTGTTGTCGCGAAGATGCCTGGCGATGAGCCCCAGCAGAAGGTCAAATCGACCGCTGCTTTTGTCAGGCACGGTCTGTTGCGCGATGCGTGACAGTCGGACGATCAGCGTCGTAATCTGCCCTTCCATCATCGCGTCACGGCCGGAATGGCTGCTGGAATACTCATTCCAGATCGCCGTGAAGCATTCCATGATGCTCTGCCGTGCCGGTTCTTCCTCGAGACCAAGCAGCATAGGGCGTTTCAGATGCTGCCGTGCCACGGCTTGCGCTGCCGGGGATAAGGCTGCGGGGATCAAGGTCAGGATCATCCCGGCGATGTCGCGGGAGAAGCGAAACCCATGTTCGAAGCCCGGCGGCGCAATCACCACGGCGGGTGGCCTGATCGCCATAACTTCATTTTCCAGGGTCGTGTCGCCTTCACCGCCGGTGAAGAAAAGGATTTGCAAAAAACTCTCGTGCCGGTGCAGGTTTATTTCAAACCGGTGAAGACTGCTGCGCGAAAAAAGAGTTTCGCAGTGGAAGCGGAACGGTGTCTGCGCTGGCGCACCTTCTCCATAGAGCTGGTCTTTTGCCGGTGTTGTCATGGGGATCATCCGCAGTCGCGATGGTCGGATAGTGCAATATCTCAATTGAAAAGTCCATTGAACGCAGACCTGCTAAGCGTCAATTTCGACATTGGAGAAAGCATTCGGGAGAACACAATGCGCACGCAGGTCGTTATCATCGGTTCAGGTCCAGCTGGGCTCTTGCTCGGGCAGATATTGTCCAATGCCGGTATCGACAACATCATCCTTGATCGCGTCGGCAAGGATTATATTCTGGGTCGCGTGCGCGCCGGTGTGCTGGAAGAGGGCACGGTAAACCTTCTGGAGCAGGTGGGTGTTGCCAGCAGGTTGCACCGAGAAGGATTGCCACATGACGGCTTCTCGCTCGCTTTCGATGGTCGTGACCATCGTGTAGACCTGCACGACTTGACCGGCGGCAAACGGGTCATGGTCTATGGCCAGACAGAAGTCACGCATGACCTGATGGATGCCCGCGAGAAGATCGGCGCGCTCACGATATACGACGCGCATAACGTCCAGCCGCATGCCTTCGACAGCGCCGCGCCGTACGTGACCTATGAAAAAGACGGCGCAAGCCACCGGATCGACTGTGATTTCATTGCCGGCTGCGATGGCTTCCATGGCGCCAGCCGAAAGGCAGTGCCACAGGGTGCGATCAAGGAATTTGAGCGCGTCTATCCCTTCGGTTGGCTCGGCATTCTCGCCGACGTGCCGCCTGTTGATCATGAGTTGATCTACGCAAACCACCCCCGGGGCTTTGCACTCTGCTCCATGCGGTCCGCGACGCGCAGTCGTTATTACGTTCAATGTGGCCTGGACGAAAAGGTTGAGGCGTGGAGCGACGACCGCTTCTGGGACGAACTTAGACGCCGTCTTCCGGCACACCATGCGGAGGCGATGGTGACAGGTCCTTCCTTCGAGAAATCGATTGCGCCGCTGCGGTCTTTCGTTGCCGAGCCGATGCGTTTCGGTCGGCTGTTTCTAGCCGGAGATGCCGCCCATATCGTACCGCCAACGGGCGCAAAGGGCCTCAACCTTGCAGCAAGCGATGTCTGTTACCTCAGCGAAGCCTTGATCGAATATTACAACGAGCATTCGCAGGCGGGTCTGGATGGATATTCGGCGCGGGCGCTGGCTCGCGTCTGGAAGGCCGTTCGCTTCTCTTGGTGGATGACCACAATGATGCACCGCTTTCCCGACACCGGTGATTTCGGCCAGAAAATTCAGGAGGCGGAACTGGATTATCTCGTCCAATCCCGCGCGGCCTCTACGGCGCTCGCCGAAAATTACGTCGGCCTACCTTACTGAGGCCTTGGCAAGCTTCAGCCGCGAGAGGATGATAGCGCCGCTGCCGTCTCGCGGATTGTCTGCATCAGCAGCGAAAGCGGTAGCGATGGCTGCGTATCGGCGCGCATGGTCAGCCCCACCGGGCCGCTCGTATCTGCGGTATCGAGTGGAAGAACCGCAAGCGTCCCGTCTGCGATATCGGCAGCGACAACGCCTTCGGAGATGATCCATACGGCATCGCTTTTGCGCAGAAATGCGCGCCCGAAAGCGTCCGAGACCGTTTCGATGCGGGTGGGCAGTGGGGCAACGCCATGGGCCAGCAGGAACTGATCGACCACGGGGCCGATGACGGAATTACGCGTTGGCGTCAGAACGGGAAACTTGTTCAGCCGCTCGAAAATGCTGATGTTCTCTGCAAGCAGTGGATGACCGGCCCGAACGACAAAGCGAACTTTTTCCGAGTAGAGGTGTTCGAACGAAAATCCCGTCATCTTATCCGGCGTGGCAAGCCGCCCCACAACGAGGTCGAGGTCTCCGACCCGCAACTGCTCTAGGAGAACGGCGTTTTCACCCGTCACGATTTTCACCGTGCTGCCGGTATCTTCCGCCAGAAAGCTGACCATCGCCTGCGGCATGATGCTGACGGACACCGTGGGCAGGGCGCCGATGCGCAGGGGCGTGCCTATTCTGGCCGCATCCGGCGAAACGGAATCCACTGCCTGCCGCAGCGCCGTCATGGTCGCACCCGCATGTTTGAGAAAAATCTCGCCGTAACGGCTGAGCTTTATGCCACGTCCGTCACGCTCGAACAGTGTCACGCCGAGCACCTCTTCCAGTTCACGGACGGTTTTGGTAACGGCTGGCTGGCTGATCCGTAAAATTGCAGCCGCCCGAACCACGCTTTTCTGGCGTGCGATTTCCACGAAGGTCTGGATGTGCCGGAATTTGATGCGGGCGTCTACCATGATGAATAATCTATAGGTTATGAATTACTGCCAATAAACTTATTTTACTTAACCATTCCGATCTTGCAATATCCAGGGCAGGAGGAAATGCGCCATGCAGTTTTTGTTATCAGGTCAATCGGCGATCCATTACCGCGCAGAAGGTCTCACGGCGTCAAAGCCCGTCATTGTTTTTATCAACTCGCTCGGCACCGATTTCCGTATCTGGGATGAGGTGGTGGCAGCGCTTGGTGACCGCTACGCCTATGTGCTGCATGACAAGCGTGGGCACGGACTGTCCGATGTCGGCTCCACACCCTATTCCATCGATGACCATGTCGCTGATCTCACAGCACTGCTCGACCATCTCTCGATTGAGAAGGCCATTATCTGGGGACTGTCCGTTGGCGGGCTGATTGCGCAGGGACTTTATCGCTGCCGCCCGGATTTGGTTCAGGCCCTTATTCTGAGCAACACCGCCCACAAGATCGGCAATACCGACATGTGGAACGACCGTATTGCGCAGATCGAGCGGGATGGAATCGAACCGCTCGTGGATGGTGTGATGGAGCGATGGTTTACGCCCGCATTCCGAAAGCCCGACAATGCCGCTTATCTCGGTGCGCGCACCATGCTGGCGCGTCAGGACAGGCACGGCTACGCCGCAACCTGCGCCGCCATTCGCGATGCGGATTTTACCGAGGCAGCAAACGCGATTGCTGTGCCAACGCTGTGCGTTGCTGGTGATGGCGATGCGTCCACGCCACCGGACCTGGTCGGCTCTCTCTCGGCGCTCATTGCGGGCAGCCGTTTCACTGTCATCGAAAACTGCGGGCACATACCGTGCCTTGAACAACCGGCGGCCTATGCGCGGACTGTCGGTGATTTTCTTACATCCCTGCCGGAGATTTGACCATGGCCGATACAGACAAGACTAGCCGGTTCGAAGACGGCATGAAAACCCGCCGCAACGTGTTGGGCGATGCCCATGTGGACCGCGCAAGCGCAGCGGCCACGCCACTCGATGAACCGTTTCAGCGGCTAATCACGGAATCGGCCTGGGGCACCGTCTGGTCGGGCTCTCACTGGACCAAGCGGGAGCGGTCCATGGTCACGATTGCGTTGCTGGCGGCGCTCGGGCACGATGACGAGGTGGCCATGCATGTGCGCGCAACTGCCAATACAGGCGCGACGCAGGAGGATATTCGCGAAGCCCTGATGCATGTCGCTGTTTATGCTGGCGTACCTGCCGCCAACCATGCTTTCAAGATTGCCAAGACCACGCTTGCCGATATGCAGGCTGCGTCTTTGCGTGAGGAGGACCAGAAATGACCAACACACCGCCAGAAACCGGACCCTTTTTTGCCAGAGACCGCAGCATTCACCCGCCTGCCTATGCGCCCGGATACAAGACATCCGTTCTGCGCTCGCCTCAGCGCGCCCTGATATCGTTGGATGGCACCAGAAGCGAGATCACCGGCCCCGTCTTCGGCCACGGCATGCTTAACCCGCTCGATAACGACCTCATTCTCAACTATGCGCGCCCGGGCGAAATGCCCATCGGGCCACGCATTCTGGTGCATGGCCGGGTTCTCGATGAGCGTGGTCGCGGTGTGGAAGGCGCGTTGGTGGAGTTCTGGCAGGCCAATGCCGGTGGTCGCTATCTTCACAAGAAGGAAACCTACCTTGCGCCGATCGATCCGAATTTCGGAGGCGTTGGACGCACGATTACCGATGCTGATGGCTATTACTGGTTCAAGACCATCCAGCCCGGTGCCTATCCATGGCCGAACGGCGTCAATGACTGGCGCCCGGCGCACATCCACTTCTCCATCTTCGGTCATGGTTTTTCGCAACGTCTGATCACGCAGATGTATTTCGAAGGTGACCCGATGATCTGGCAATGTCCCATCGTCAAGACCATCCCGGACAAAGCCGCCATCGAACAGTTGGTAGCAGCACTCGATATGACCTCCGCAATCCCCATGGACATGCGGGCCTACAAATTCGATATCGTGTTGCGCGGTCGGCGCTCCACCCTGTTCGAAAATCGCATGGAGGGCAATTGAGATGGTTCAGCCGCTGTTTTACTTCAAGGAAAGCGCCTCGCAGACCGCAGGACCCTATGTCCATATCGGCTGCACGCCCAATTTTGTTGGCATCAAGGGTGTCTTCTCCGAAGATCTCGGCTCCGGCGCTCTTTACAATGAGCGCGCGCAGGGCGAGCGCATCACCATTCGTGGCACGGTCTATGATGGCGGTGGCAATGCGTTGAAGGATGCGTTGATCGAGATATGGCAGGCGGATGCGCAGGGACTTTATAATAGCCCCAGCGAAACCCGTGGCACGGCAGACCCCAATTTTTCCGGCTGGGGCCGGTCTCCTGGCGATATGGACAGTGGCGAATTTGTCTTCGAAACCATCAAGCCCGGCAAGGTGCCGTTCAATGATGGCCGCCCCATGGCGCCGCACATTACCTTCTGGATCGTCGCGCGTGGCATTAATATCGGTTTGCACACGCGCATGTATTTTCCCGAGGAAGAAGCGGCGAATTCCGCAGACCCGGTCCTTGCCCGCGTGGAACACAAGCCGCGTCTGGCAACGCTGATCGCCAAGAAGGAGGAGGGAAACACCTATCGTTTCGACATCCATCTTCAGGGTGAAAGCGAAACTGTCTTCTTTGATATCTGAGATGAGACCATGAGCCTGACGCCCTTCGAACATCCTTATCTCGGCGGTCTCTTCGGGGACGCCGATATCGCGGCGTTGTTTAGCGCGCAGGCGGATGTCGCAGCTATGCTGCGGTTCGAGGTGGCACTGGCCGAGGCACAAGCCGCAACGGGTGTGATCTCCAACGACACCGCCACCAGTATCACCGCAGGCATAGCCGCTGCTAAGATCGATATGGAGGCTTTGCGGCAGGGGGTGGCGAAGGATGGCGTGGTCATTCCTGAATTGATCAGACAATTGCGCGCGGCTGTCGGCGGAGAAGCCGCCGCCAAGGTGCATTTCGGCGCGACCAGCCAGGACGTCATCGATACGAGCCTGATGCTACGGTTGAAAGCGGCGGCTGACATTCTCGATGCCCGCCTGTCAGCCACGCTGACAGCGCTGGATGAGGTCACTCTGAGGGATGGTGCACGGCAACTGATGGGTCATACCCGCATGCAGGCGGCCATTCCCATTACGGTGACCGACCGGCTGGCGAGCTGGAAGCAACCGTTGGTCAGGCACAGCCAGCGACTGGTGGATTTCGGCATTCATGGTTTTGCTCTGCAATTCGGTGGCGCGGCTGGTTCCCTGGAGAAATTTGGCGATAAGGGCGTAGCGTTGCGCGCTGAACTGGCAAGGCGGCTGGAGTTGAGCGACATGCCGCAGTGGCACAGCCAGAGAGACGGTATCGCCGAGTTCGGCAATATACTGGCGCTGATCACCGGGTCACTCGGCAAGATCGGGCAGGATATCGCGCTGCTGGCCCAAGGCGGACAAGGCGGACAAGAGATCAGGCTTTCCGGTGGCGGCGGTTCTTCGGCCATGCCGCACAAGCAAAACCCCGTCGTGGCGGAAACGCTGGTGACGCTTGCCCGTTTCAATGCGGTTCAAGTCTCGGCACTCCACCAATCCATGGTGCATGAGCAGGAACGCTCCGGCGCGGCCTGGATGCTGGAGTGGCTGGTCCTGCCACAAATGGTCGCTGCCACTGGCAACGCACTCGCTTCGGCGCATCGGCTGATCGGCCAGATTCAGTCTCTTGGTACGTAATCGTTCCAAGTCCGCGTAAATCTATTTTTCAGGAACCATTGTTCAGGGGTCACGTTCACTTGGAAGGAGAGCCACCGTGTCAGGCGGACATGATGGTGCCGAAGAACATCAGGATTTTTCCGTTTTCTTCTGATGGCCAACGAAATGGCAGACGAGCTTCTCACCCATCCGGTGCTCTCCGACATTTGAAACTCCCGCCGATGGAGAAGTGATATGGAAAAGACCGAAACGCGAAAGCTTGCGGAAGAATACATGCTTCTCGGCGGCACCCGTCAGGTCATGATCGACGATAACAAGACCTTCGTCCGTCAATACGACAACGAACCTGAGGAAGCGGAACGCTTCTGGCAGGAAAAAATCGAAGTGCTGGAACAGGCACGTCGTGACGATGTCGAATTCTTTCTGCCCTCGGTCAATTCCGACGTGGAAGACTGAGTTCCAGACCTCAAAACCATCAATCAAAGGAGAAAGCCATGACAGCTATCAACGCTGCGAAAATCGTCATTCTTGCAACAGACGGCTATGAGCGCTCGGAGTTGCGGGTTCCCTATGAAGAATTGAAGCGCCACGGTGCGGATGTGAAGATCGCATCGCTGGAAGAAGGCGAGATCAAAAGCTGGGATGAGAAGAATTGGGGAGATGCAATCGCCGTAGACCTTCTTGCCAAGAATGTCCGTGTCGATGATTTCGATGCGCTGGTCCTGCCCGGCGGCCAAATTAACCCTGACGTCCTACGTGCCGATGAAGACGCGATGCGTGTTGTGCGTGACTTCGTGAAATCCGGCAAGGTTGTTGCAGCCATCTGCCACGCACCGTGGCTGCTGGTGGAAGCAGACGCGGTCAAGGGACTGGAAGTGACGTCCTACGCCTCGATCAAAACCGACGTGAAAAACGCCGGTGGCATCTGGAAGGATGAGAAGGTGGTCACTGACAAGGGCATCATTACATCCCGTTCGCCTGACGACCTTGAGGCCTTTGTTGCCAAGATTGTCGAGGAGGTCGAAGAAGGCCGCCACGAGCGCCGCGCAGCCTGATTACTGATATATAATGAGTGGAGCCGTCACGTGAGTGGCGGCTTTCTTGTTTGGGGGATATCGAACACCCTCATTGGCCCCGTCGCATCCTTGCGGCGGGGCTTTTTTATGCCCGTTGCATTATGTGTGGTCGCGCCGCATCTGGCCTGCCTGAGATGCTCGTTGATTGAGCGGAGGCGGGACTATCAAGTCATCCGCCTGTAGGGGGGGCGTGACGCTCACCACTCTTCTCGTTGAGTGAAGTCGCGCTGCGGCAGACCGGCCCGAAATCGTGACCTTCAAATATCAATCCGCATGATGCCGAAGAGAATCACGCAAATGTCACTAGCTCAATCGATTATATATTCCTATGAGAACTCGCCAAACATAATTTAGAGCTATGCAAACGCATATCGCCACAATGTTGCCTTTTTTGGGTCATGATTGCGTCCATTTTCACGCCTGAATCACGATCATTTGCAAACGAGATGAATTTTTCTTCACAAATTTTGAGACAATCCTTGTCTTTTTGAGTGTGCGCCGCCGCAATTTTATTGCGGCGCACAATAGGTTTTTTTGCTTTTTAAGCTTTGTATTCAATACGGTTCGTTCTTGAAATTTGCCGGATTTGAGCAAGCTATAAGAATAAACCAAATGTATTACGGCCTTCAATACATGTCTAAACACCACCCCTTCACGCATCCCGCTGATATCGGGGGGTAGGTTTGCTGTTTATTAGCCCTTTAATATTCATTGCAGTTCTTTTGTGAGTATTTTCGGGATTGCTGAAGCGTAAGACTAAGGCGCGCTGCCTCATAAAAAATCTAAAAGCACCCAATTCTGGTCACAGCCTTACGGAATGATCTAACTCGAATTGACGCGCCCAACGGGTACCGACCATCGCAAAACATAAATGGAGTCCTCTCTATGAAGTCCGCGACTCGATCGGCTGTTTCGCCGCTTAGTAGCTCAAATGAATCCGATTTGAGTTTTCCGATCGGAGGAATCGCTAAACGCAGCTTTGACGTTTCGTCAGCCCTGCTAGCAATCCTCATCCTCAGCCCGATCTTTCTCATGATCATGGCTTTGGTGAAATTCACTGACCGCGGTCCTGCCTTTTACGGGCATCGCCGCGTCGGTCATAATGGACGTATGTTCCATTGCCTGAAGTTCCGCACGATGGTGACGAATGGTGATGAGGTGCTGCGACAGTACCTTGCTGCCAATCCTGAAGCTGCCGAGGAATGGAAAGCAACACGCAAGCTGAAGAACGACCCTCGCGTCACTGCGATCGGCAACGTTCTGCGCAAGCTCAGCCTCGACGAGCTTCCACAGCTGATCAACATCATTCGTGGTGAGATGAGTGTCGTTGGCCCCCGTCCGGTGGTCGATGAGGAGCTGAACTACTACGAAAGCGCAGCTTCCTATTATCTCAGCACACGTCCAGGTCTGACTGGCCTGTGGCAGATCAGTGGTCGCAACGACGTGTCCTACAAGGAACGCGTTGATTATGACACGCAGTATGTGCGCACTTGGTCGATGATGCAGGATGTTTCCATTATCTTCAAAACCATTCCCGCTGTGTGCATGTCACGCGGCAGCTATTGAACCATTTTCGTTCTCTGGCGTTTTGCAGCATTAAAATATTGCGGCCACTCAAACGTGGCAGTTGCGGCCAGCTTAATCGCTGGTCGTAATCCGACTGCCTCCCGGCGGTCGTAATTATGGAGTTGCATATGGTTGGCCCTGCCACCGGATTTTCCTTGAATGTTGTCTGGCGCAGGGTTCCTGCCCTTCTTCTTGCGGGTTCGCTTCTCGCAGCAGGCCCGCTTCACGCTGATGCGAAAGACAATCAGTATCGCCTTGGCACCGCCGACAAGCTGCGCATCCGCGTTGCCGAATGGCAGCCAGCCGATGGCACCATCCGCAATTGGGAAGTCATCAATGGTGATTATTCCGTTGGTGCTTCCGGTTCTCTGTCTCTACCGTTCATCGGTCAGCTCGACGTTGCCGGTAAAACCACTGGCGAAGTGGGCGAAGAAATCGGCGCGCAATTGCAGAGCAAGTTTGCGCTTCGCAATCTTCCATCTGCGTCTGTCGAGGTCTCCCAGTTCCGTCCTGTCTTCCTGACCGGCGATGTGCAGACACCCGGCGAATATCCCTACGCTCCCAACCTCACTGTCCTGAAGGCCGTCAGCCTTTCGGGTGGCCTGCGTCGTTCGGATGCCGGGCAGCGTTTTGCGCGCGATTTCATCAATGCCCGGGGCGATGCTGCCGTCTATAACGACCAACGTGGTCGTCTGTTGGCGCGCCAGGCACGGCTTCAGGCAGAGGTGAGGGGCGATGCTGAAATCGCCAAGACACCTGCGCTTGAAAAAATCCTGAACATCGACGCCCTGCTGGAGAGCGAAAACGCTCTGATGAAATCTCGTAGCGAGCGTTATACGCTTCAGTTGAAGGCGCTGACCGATCTGCGGCAGCTTCTGGAAACCGAAGTCGAATCCCTGCAAAAGAAATCCGAAACCCAGAATCGTCAGCTGCAATTGGCCAACGAGGACAAGGAAAAAGTCAATCGCCTGAACGAGCAGGGGCTGGCACTTGCCCAGCGGCGCATCTCCGCTGAAGAGCGTGCTGCGGAAGTGGAATCCACGCTTCTCGACATCGATACCTCTTCGCTGCGCGCCAAGCAGGATATCAACAAGGCAATGCAGGACGAGATTAACCTGCGCAATGACTGGGTCGCCCAGCGCTCCAAGGAATTGCAGGATACGGAAGCTGAACTCCAGAAGCTCAACCTGCAACTGGGCACCAGCAACCAGCTCATGTCCGAGGCCTTGGCTCAATCTGCCGAGGCGATCAAGTTCGATCCATCGGGCAAGTCCGCGTCCATTACCTACGTCATCGTGCGTGAGGACAATGGTCAGCCCAAGGAGATCAAGGTTGATGAAAACGCGACCATCGAGCCCGGTGATGTGATAAAGGTGTCATCAGAAGTTCTGATGCAGTGAGGTCCGCATGCGGATTGCCAAATCGGCTCTGATCGACCCGGATAGAAACGGACTCTATGGAACGGCGGCGGTGGCGCTGTCGTTCTTCGTTTTTGCCTATTCGTCCAAATTCGGCATGATTTCGGTTCTTGCCTACTACGGTGTGTGGCTGCCTCTGGTGGTCGTGGATTACCGCCGCGTCTTGGGCAACTACACCCGCTATCTCTGGATATTCGGGTTTGGAATTCTGACCATCCTCTCCAGCTTCTGGTCGGATGCCATGTCGGTTACCCTGCGCGCCTCCATTCAATATATGACGCATATCGTATGCGCGCTCATTGCTATGCGCGTTATCTCCATAACGACGCTGACGCGCGGCGCGCTGGTCGGCATCATCGTGGTGCTGCTTTATTCGGTGCTGTTCGGGATTTACCTTTTCGATGCGCTGGACGGCACCTTCAGCTTCGTGGGTGCTTTCTCCTCCAAAAACCAGCTGGGTTTCTATGCCTCGCTTGGCGTTATCTTTGCAGCGTGCTCGGTTCTCGTGCTGCGCCAGCGCGACATTGTCTGGCTGGGCATTGCGGGTTTTGCAGGTCTTATTTCCGCCTACTGCCTGCTTGCATCGCAATCGGCAACCTCGGTTATCACAGCTGCTGCAGTGGTTGCGCTCGTCATCGGCTTCTTGCCAATGGGCATGCTGTCTCCCGCCAACCGCAAGATGATTTTCCTCGCGCTGGTGGGAATGGGCGGTCTGGTTATCGTCGCCGCTCTTCAGTTCGGCCTGCTCGATGCCATCCTTGGCATTTTCGGCAAGGATTCGACGCTGACGGGCCGTACCTATCTGTGGCAGCAAGGCATAGAAGCGGCCAAGGCAGCACCCATTCTGGGTGTCGGCTATCAGGGCTTTTGGGTCATGGGCTTTTTCGATGCGGAGCGCCTGTGGAACGACTTCTTCATCACCACCCGAACGGGCTTCCACTTCCATAACACCTATATCGAGACCGTGGTCGAGAACGGCTTTGTTGGCCTTCTGCTGCTGGTCATCGTCCTCTATGGTACGCTGCTGGGGCATCTGCGGTCTTTGCTGGTGCGCAAGCACGATCCGCAAGGTCTTATTCTCTTTGCACTCTGCGCTCTGTTCGTCGTCCGCTCCTTCGTGGAAATCGACATCATCTTTGCCTATCAGATCGGCTCCTTCCTGCTGTATTACGCCGCTGGAAAACTGACATTGCCGCAGCGCGCGTCTGTCGGTTCCAACGCTTTTCCGGGCGTGGATATGCGTCCCATCAACAGCCACTAATCTGCTGTAATGAAACCAGCACTATGTTCTCCACAGGGGGAATCGCATGGGTTGTTGACTCTTGTCTAAAAAAGGAACAAAAAGTGAACATGTAATCTTTCAGCGTCATGCTTTGTAGAAGTCCCGTGTCATGCATAAACGCGCCGAACAGCTTGTTGTGGAGGAATTGCGAGAGCGGCTGGAACGGATCACCCAGGGTCCGGCCCGGCACCACGACCATCTGCCCTTCGGGGTGCAGCCCATCGATGATCATCTGCCGGGTGGTGGGCTGAAGCTGGGCAGCCTGCACGAAGTCAGCGGTGCCGGCAACGGTGCCGTGGATGGAGCGGCATCCGCCCTGTTTTCGGCAGGCATCGCCGCGCGTGTGAAAGGCAAGATCCTGTGGTGCGTGACGCGGCCAGATCTGTTCATGCCCGCTCTTACTCAGGCGGGTCTTTCGCAAAACCGGCTGATCATTGTGGAATGTCGCGATGAAAAGGGCGTGCTGGACTGTTTCGAGGAAGGGCTGCGCTGCAACGGCTTCGGTGCCGTCATCGGCGAGGTCTCGAAACTGCCGATGACCACGTCTCGGCGATTGCAGCTTGCGGCGGAAACATCCGGTGTGGTCGGGCTTGCGGTACGGCGCTGGCGTCATTCCTCCGGTGCCGTCGAGTATGGACAGCCGACTGCTGCCGTCACGCGGTGGCGTATTTCCGTGCGGCCTTCCACACCCCTGCCCGTGAAGGGGGTGGGTCGAGCGCACTGGTTTCTGGAGCTTTTAAGGTGTCGCGGTGGCGAATGTGCCAATTTTGAAGTGGAAGCCTGTGATGCAAAGGGTCGTCTCGCTCTACCTGCCGACATGGTCGACAGACCGATACCGCAGGACGCTTGGCAAGCAGGCGCCACCGCTTGACCGCCCGGTTGTCATGATCGGTCGTCAGGGAAGCCGCCGTGTTATCGCCGCGCAGGATGTGGCAGCGGCGGCAATGGGCCTGCGGCTCGGCATGCCGGTCAGCAAGGCGCAGGCCATCATTCCCGGCCTCATTGTGGAAGAATTACAGGTAGCCGATGATGCCAAGGCACTGCGCGATCTCGCCTTTTGGTTCCTGCGCATCTACGCGCCCATCGTCGCGCCTGATGCGCCCGACGGTCTGGTACTGGATACGACGGGGGCAGACCATCTGCACGGCAATGAGTTGATGATGCTGACCGGCATGGTCAACCGCCTGCATGGGCTCGGCTTTACTGCGCGTGCCGCGATTGCCGATAGCTGGGGTGCGGCACACGCGCTGGCCCGTTTTGGAAAAGAGCCCGTGACCATCGTGCCGCAAAACGGCTCCACCGCCGCGCTCGCTGCTCTGCCTTTGGCAGCACTGCGCCTAGAGGCAAGGATATTGGCTGATCTGAAAGTGTTGGGCTTTCGCCAGATCACAGATCTCATGGCCACGGCGCGTGCGCCGCTCACCCTGCGCTTTGGCCCGCAGGTCGGGCGCAGGCTGGATCAGGCTCATGGCCTGCTGTCGGAACCCATCGAGCCGATCCGTGTGCCGGAACTGGTCGAAGTCTTCAGATTTTTTGCCGAACCTATTTCCGCTGCCGAGACCATTGCGCGCTATACCGAAAAGCTCGTTCGCCACCTTTGTCTCGGACTGGAGAAGCGTGGCCTTGGCGCTCGCCGCGTCGATCTTGTGCTGCACCGGGTCGATAGCGGCGTGCAGGCCATCCGCGCCGGAACCTCCAAACCGGTTCGCGACGTCAAGCAACTGACCCGTCTGTTGAGCGACCGGATCCACACGATCAATCCCGGTTTCGGCATCGAAAAAATGACCCTGACGGCCACTCATGCCGAAGCGCTGGTGGTGGGGCAAGTGCGTTCCACACTGCTGGATGATGCAAAGGCGGATATCGGTGAAACCGTCGATGTCATCATCAACCGCGGTCACAAGGTCTATCGTTACGCCGCTGTCGCCAGCGACGTGCCCGAACGCTCCGTCCAGATCGTTGCCGCCCAATCTGCCGACGATCCCCTCGGCTGGCCCGACCATTGGCCACGCCCGGTTCGGCTCCTTGCCCGCCCTGAACCCATCCAGACCATGGCGTTGCTGCCGGACCACCCACCCAAAAGCTTCACATGGCGCGGCATCCGCCGTCTGGTGAAACGCGCCGATGGGCCGGAACGCGTTTTCGGCGAATGGTGGAAACGCGACCGCGAACAGGCAGCAGTCCGCGATTATTTCACCGTGGAGGATGAGGTCGGCGAGCGCTTCTGGATTTTCCGCTCCGGTGATGGCGAACACGTCAATACCGGCTCCCAAGGCTGGTTCCTGCATGGGTTCTTCGGATGAGCACCCAATACGCCGAACTCCAGGTTACGTCGCATTTCTCGTTTCTGCGGGGAGTCAGCTCTTGCGAGGATTTGTTCGCCCAAGCGAAAGCCCTTGGCATAGAAGCACTCGGCATCGTGGATCGCAACAGCTTGGCGGGCATCCCGCGCGCGTACCAAGCTGCGGAAAAAACCGGTGTCCGGCTCGCCATCGGTTGCAGGCTTGATTTGGCGGAGGATATCTCGGTGCTGGTCTACCCAACAGACCGCGCTGCTTATGCCCGCCTTTGCCGTCTGCTTACCCATGGCAAGAGAGACCCCACCAACAGAAATTGCGACCTCACATGGAGCGATCTGGTCGCTTATGGTGAGGGATTGCTGGTTATCCTCTTGCCAGACCTTGTGGACGAAATCCTATCCATTCGGCTGCGTCGGCTGAAAGCGGATTTCGGGGACCGCGCCTATGTGGCGATGAGCCTGCGCCGTCGACCGAACGATCATGTCCGGCTTTATGATCTCTCGTTCATGGCAGAGCGCATCGGCGTTGCCACCGTCGTCACCAATGATGTGCTGTTTCACGAACCGGAACGGCGCATGTTGCAGGATGTCGTCACCTGCATCCGCCACAACTGCACAATTGACGATGCCGGTTTTCGGCGCGAACGGCATGCCGACCGCTACCTGAAAACACCACAGGAAATGCACCGGCTGTTTTCCGCTTACCCCGGCGCTTTGCGTCGAACGCTGGAGATTATGCGGCGCTGCAAATTCTCACTGAGAGAACTGCAATATCAATATCCTGAAGAAAATATTGAGCCGGGATTGAGTGCGCAGCAAGCGTTGGAGAAATATGTTTGGAAGGAAGTGCCGGTTAAGTATCCGAATGGTCTGCCTGAAAAGGTAGAAAAGAGCCTCAAACATGAATTGGCGATCATCGCCAAAAAGAAATACGCCCCTTATTTTCTCACTGTAAACGCCATCGTCCGTAAGGCGCGGGAGATGGAGATTCTGTGCCAGGGTCGAGGCTCGGCGGCCAATTCCGCCGTTTGTTTTGTGCTCGGCATCACCGCCATCGATCCCAAGGAGAGCGACCTTCTGTTCGAGCGGTTCGTTTCGGAAGATCGTGATGAACCACCCGATATTGATGTCGATTTCGAACATCAGCGACGCGAGGAGATCATCCAGTGGATTTACAATCACTATGGGCATGACAAGGCAGCGCTGTGTTCCGTCATCAGCCGTTATCGCGGCAAAGGCGCCATCCGGGATGTCGGCAAGGTGTTAGGCCTGCCGGAAGATCTGACCAAACTTATGTCCTCGCAAATCTGGTGGTGGACGGAGGATGCGGGAGAAAAGGAAGCCAAAGACCTCAACATCAACTTGAATGACCGACGCGTAAAGCTGGCCTTTGATCTTGCGCGCCAACTCATTGGCACACCGCGCCATCACAGCCAGCATCCGGGTGGCTTCGTGTTGACCCATGACCGTCTGGACGAACTCGTTCCCATCTTACCCGCCGCCATGGATGACCGACGGATCATCGAATGGGACAAGGATGATATCGAAGTCGTGGATTTCATGAAGATGGATTGCCTGGCACTCGGCATGCTGTCCTGCATGCGGCGGGCCTTCGACATGCTGACAGTTCGAAAGGGCAAGACATTCGGGCTTACCAGCATAGAGAATGGTGACAAACCGACCTACGACATGATTTGCAAGGCTGACACGATAGGCACGTTCCAGATCGAAAGTCGCGCGCAAATGTCGATGCTACCGAGACTAAGACCCCGTGAACTATACGACTTGGTCATTCAGGTAGCGATCGTTCGACCCGGTCCCATTCAGGGAAATATGGTGCATCCCTACCTCAAGCGGCGTGCGAAAAAAGCTCAGGGAAAGACAATCGAGTACGAACATCCAATGCTCAAGAAAGTCCTTCACAAGACGCTTGGCGTCCCGCTGTTTCAAGAACATGCCATGCGGCTCGCCATCGATTGCGCAGGTTTTTCTGCAAACGAAGCCGACCAGTTAAGGCGGGCCATGGCGACATTTAAGAATGTCGGAACGATTGCCAATTTCGAAAGCAAACTGATCAGTGGGTTGATCGCGAATGGTTTTGCGCCGGAATTCGCAGAAAGGCTTTTCGCGCAAATCAAGGGCTTCGGCAGCTACGGTTTCCCGGAAAGCCACGCGGCCTCCTTCGCGTTGATCGCCTACGCGTCCTCATGGGTAAAGTGCCATCATCCCGATATTTTCTGCGCGGCACTCCTCAACTCCCAGCCCATGGGTTTCTATGCACCAGCCCAATTGGTGCGTGATGCCCGTGACCACGGCGTGGTGGTGCACCCGGTCTGCATCAACACCAGCCGTTGGGATTGCAGGCTTGAAGAAGAGGTCGGCCCTGAGCGAAATGCCGTGCGGCTTGGCATGCGGCTGGTGAAGGGGCTGTCCAACGATCATGCCGCCGATATTGTCTCTTGCCGCGAAGAGCGCCCCTTCGTTTCCATCGATGATCTGTGGCGCAGGGCGGGCATTCCGTCGAATGCTCTGGTCGCTCTTGCGGAGGCCGATGCGTTTCTGCCCTCACTCGGGCTCTCGCGCCGTCAGGCTCTCTGGGCCATCAAGGCCTTGCGGGATGAGCCACTGCCGTTGTTTGCCGCTGCCGCGACGCGCCAGAACAGCGTCATTGCGGAACTGAGCGAGCCGGAGGTTGCCTTGCGGCCCATGACGGCGGGTGGTGAGGTGGTGCAAGATTATGGCCATGTGGGGCTGACCTTGCGCGAGCACCCCATGGCGTTTCTGCGGGATGACCTTTCCAAGCGGCGCATTGCGACTTGCGCGCAGGCCGTGGGCGCGAAGGACGGGCGCTGGCTGGAGGTCGCGGGGTTGGTGCTGGTGCGTCAAAGGCCTGGCTCGGCCAAGGGCGTCATCTTCATGACACTGGAGGACGAGACGGGTATCGCCAATGCTGTCGTCTGGGTCAAAACCTTCGAGAAATATCGGCGCGTTATTCTATCGGCTGGCATGGTTGGCATCTACGGCAAAATCCAGCGCGAAGGCGAAGTCGTGCATCTGGTGGCCCATCGCGTGACCGATCTTTCGGATGTGCTGAGAAGCGTGGGTGAAAGGGAAGGGCCGTTTCCGCTGCCGCATGGTCGTGGCGATGAGTTTCACCATGGCATTCCACCGGAAGACCGACGCCGACTGCCCAAACGATCGGATATGCAGGGAGATGGAGGCGACCACATTACCGTCAAAGGCCGCAATTTTCATTGAGCTATCGGGTGCCCCGGAGCTTCACTCTGAAATCGCGTTCTTTATCCGGTCCTTGCCCACCAGGATGACCTGCCGCATGGCTTTGATGGCAGCGGCTTCGTCGCGGGCGGCAATGGCGTGGACGATGCGCAGATGGTTGGAGGCGATCTCCGAAATCGTCTCGGGTGAGGATGCAGGTGAGGAGAGCTGGAAGGAAATAGCGAGGGCCGCTTCGATCAGGCCGCTGGCAGAGCGCATGAACGGATTGCCGGAAATTCGGGCGACCGCCAAGTGGAACTCCAGATCGACCTTGGCGATGGTTTCCGGGGTGTGGTTCACATTATCGAACTGGGCGGCGATGGTGTAGAGCGAGACGATGTCTTCGCTGGAGGCATGGCGGGCTGCTGCCGCCGCGGCTGCGGGCTCGAGAGCCAAGCGGATATCGGCCAGATGATTGATGAATTCGGGGTCAAGTCCTGCGTCGCAGCGCCAGCCCAGAACGTCGGGATCGAAAAAATTCCAGCTGGATTTTTCCAGAACACGGGTGCCGACCTTGGCTTTCGGTTCGACAAGGCGTTTGGCGGCCAGCGTCTTCATGGTCTCCCGCAGCACGGTCCGCGAGACGCCGAAGCGCAGGGAAAGTTCTGCATCGTTCGGCAGAAGCGATCCCTCGGGGATTCGGCCTGAAACGATGGCGCTGCCGAGTTCAGCCACGACATGCGCGTGGCTGCTACGCCGCTTTCGTCCGGTAATCGTCGTTTCCAGCAGCCCCAACAAACTCTCCGCTTCCGTTTACGCCGGATGTCCCCCGGTCAATCGTCTGTTTGAATACCAGATGATTGTGCGTTGCAACACGATGAATATGAACAATAGTATGCCGATCACGATTTTCGTCCACCAGGAGGACAGCGTGCCTTCGAAAACGATGTAGGTCTGAATCAGCCCCTGGATCAGCAGGCCGATGAAGGTTCCGGCCACCAGCCCGGTGCCGCCCGTCAGCAATGTGCCGCCGATAACCACGGCTGCGATAGCATCCAGCTCCACACCAACCGTCGCCAGCGAATAGCCCGACGAGGTATAAAGCGTGTAGACGATGCCCGCCAGCCCGGAGAGAAAGCCCGAGAGCGCATAGATGCCGATGATCGTCTTACCGATGGGAACGCCCATCAGTTCGGCGGATTGCTGATTTCCGCCAAGCGCATAGATGTTTGCGCCGAAGCGCGTGCGGCTTGCCACGAAGATGCCAACGGCAAAGACGATCAGCATCAGAATGGCCAGCGCTGTCAGCCGCCCGCCGCCGGGAAAGCGGAAATAGAAACCCTGAATGGCATCGATGACGGGGTGCGAGATCGGCACGGAATCCGTGGAGATGAGATAGGCCGCGCCGCGCGCCAGAAACATGCCCGCCAGCGTCACCACGAAGGGTGGTATGGTGAGAAACCGGATCATCGCGCCCATCAGGCAACCGAACAGCGTGGAGATGACCAGCACCGCGGCAAAGGCCACCAATGGGTGCACATTGTACGTGCCGACCAGCACAGCCACGAAGACGCTGGCAAACGCGATGACCGAACCAATGGAAAGGTCGATACCGCCTGAGAGAATGACGAAGGTCATGCCGACGGAGGCGATGCCGAGAAAAGCGTTGTCCGTCAGAAGATTGCCGACCACGCGGGTCGAAAACATCGCGGGATATTGCATGACGCAGAGCGCATAGGCGACTATGAAGACCGCAAGCGTGGTCAGGAAGGGTAGATTGCGGGTGTGGATCATCGCGCGGCTCCCTCATGTTTCGCGGGTTTGGCGTGCGGGGCAGAGCTATCAGGTTTGCGCGATCTGGCGAAGCCGATGACGGTGCCAATGGCCGGGGATTGCAATGTCAGCACGACGATGATGATGCCTGCCTTGATGATGAGGTTGAACTCCGGCGGAAAGCCGGACACGAGAATGCCGGTGTTGATCGTCTGGATGATCAAGGCACCGATGAGCGATGCGGTAATGGAGAAACGCCCGCCAATCAGCGATGTCCCACCGATGACCACGGCCAGAATGGCGTCTAGCTCCAGCCACAGTCCTGCATTGTTGGCGTCCGCACCTCGTATGTCGGCGGTTACGATCATGCCTGCCACTGCGGCACAAAGGCCGGAGACCGCATAGACGAAGAACAGCAGGAAGCGGGCTCGTACACCGGCAAGCGCTGCGGCGCGGCGGTTGACACCGGTCGCTTCGATGAGGAAGCCGAGTGCCGATTTGCGCACGAGGATACCGATCAGCAAGGCGGTCAGCACCCAGATGACGATCGGCATCGGAATGCCCGCAAACGAGCCGGAACCGAGGGCGGAAAAGCTGTCATTGTTGAAGGTCAGAATGACGCCTTCGGTAATCAGCTGTGCAATACCGCGCCCCGCGACCATTAGGATGAGTGTCGCGATGATCGGCTGGATATCGAGGATGGCGACGAGAATGCCGTTCCAGATGCCACAGACAATGCCGACTGCCAGCGATACGGCAATGACGACGGGAATAGAATGACCTCCGCTGATCAGCATCGCCGCAACCGCGCCGCAAATGGCAATAACCGCGCCGATGGAAAGATCGATGCCCTTGGTGGCAATCACCAATGTCATGCCGATGGTCAGCAGCGCCACGGGCGCGGCCCGCACCAGAATGTCGATCACACTGCCATAGAGGCGTCCGTTCTGGAGCGAGACGTTGAGAAAGCCGGGCGAAATGGCCGCAATGGCGGCCAGGATGATGACGAGGGCGGCAAGCTGCGGGGCGAGCCGTTTCAGTCGGTGGGTGATCACATTCATTACGCGGCCTCCGTTCTGGCCGCACTGGCAATGGCCTGCATGATGTTGTCGGCGGTGACGTCTTCGCCCTTGAGTTCGGCCACATGGCGGCGGTCGGAGAGCACGATGACGCGGTGAGCGACAGCCGTCAGCTCTTCAAGTTCCGACGATATGACGATGAGCGACATGCCTTGGGAACAGAGACGCTCGATCATTTTCAGAATTTCCGCATGGGCACCGATATCGATGCCGCGTGTCGGCTCATCGAGAATGAGAAGGCGTGGATCGGTCGCGAGCCAACGGGCCAGAATGGCCTTTTGCTGATTACCGCCGGAGAGAAACTTGATAGGTCGTTCGCGATCCGCCGGGCGGATATCGAGCGATTTGATGAAGCCGTCCGCTAAAGCGGCTTTCTGCTTGTGCGAAAGCGGGCGCATCCATCCCTGTCTGGCTTGCAGGGCGAGCGCAATGTTATCCGCCACGGAAAAATCACCGATAATGCCATCCGTCTTGCGCTCTTCCGGGCAAAAGCCGAAGCCGTTGTCGATGGCGGCTTCCGGTGAGGTGATGGCAACCGTCTTGCCATCGATGCTGGCCTGTCCACCATCCGGCTTGTCGATGCCGAACAGAAGGAACGCCGTCTCGCTACGGCCAGAACCTAAGAGCCCGGCAATGCCGACGACTTCACCGGGGCGCACATCGAGATCGAACGGCTCGACGCTCCCGCGCTTTCCGTAACCGGTGAAGCGAATGGGTGCTTCGCCTTCCGCAACAGTTGCTTCCGGCGCCTGGCGGTCATGGGTCACGCTTTGCAATTCGCGGCCCAGCATCATGGAAATGAGTTCGCCCCGCGGCAGCTCGGAAATCGTTCGGGTGCCGACAAGCTTGCCATTGCGCAGCACGGTCACGCGGTCGGCGATGTCGTAGACCTGGTTGAGGAAGTGGGTGATGATGACGATGCCGAGACCCTCGGCGCGCAATTGGCGCAGCACGGTAAACAGCATTTCGACTTCATGATTGTCGAGGCTGGCCGTTGGCTCATCCAGCACCAGCACCTTACCAGAGAGATCGACTGCGCGGGCGATGGCGATGATCTGGCGGATGGCGACCGAGTAGCTGGAGAGTAGCGCATCGACATTGATCGTGAGACCGTAACGGGCGAGCAGTGCCTGCGATCTTACGCGCATTTCGCGTCTGTCGATCAAGCCGAAACGGCGCGGCTGTCTGCCCAGGAAGAGATTTTCGGCAACCGTCAGGTTTTCGAGAAGGTTGACCTCCTGGTAGACAGTGCCAATGCCAAGATTCTGTGCTTCCGCGACATTCGCAGGGGAAATTTCGCTTCCCTCCAGGCGTATCGTGCCGCGGTCCCGGTTATAGACGCCGGTCAGTATCTTGATGAGCGTCGATTTCCCCGCACCGTTTTCGCCGAGAAGGGCATGAACCTCACCTCGGTTGAGCGAGATATCGACATTATCCAGAGCGGGAATGCCAAGGAAGGATTTTCCAATAGCGCGCGCTTCCAGAAGGGGGCTGGTTTCGGACATGATCGTTTCCTGCACGGACAGTAGGTTGGAACGGCGCTTTCACGCCGTTCCAGAAGCGGAAACCGGCTTAGTAGCCCAGTCCCTTCTTCTCCTCGTAAACCTTCATCGGGTCGTCAGACGCCGTGTAGAGTTTGGATTCTGTCTGGATCCACTTTGCAGGCTCTTTCTTGTCCTTCAGATACGCGTCGAGCGCATCGAAGGCAGGGCCAGCCATGTTCGGTGTCAGTTCAACGGTCGCATTGGCTTCACCGGCAGCCATGGCCTTGAAGATATCAGGAACGGCATCGATAGAGACAACCTTGATATCCGTGCCTGGCTTCAAACCGGCTTCCTTGATGGCCTGGATTGCGCCGACAGCCATATCGTCATTGTGGGCGTAAACAGCGCAGATATCCTTGCCGCCGCCTTCAGCCTTGATGAAGCTTTCCATGACTTCCTTGCCCTTGGTGCGGGTAAAGTCACCGGTCTGCGAACGAACGATCTTGATGTTGGCATGCGATGCGATGCCTTCTTCAAAACCCTTCTTGCGGTTGATGGCAGGCGAAGAACCGGTGGTGCCCTGAAGCTCTACCACCTTGCAGTCCTTGGAGCCGACATCCTTGGCCAGCCATTCGCCAGCAACCTTGCCTTCATGGACCTGATCGGAGGTCACGGCAGTCAGGTAAAGGCTGTCTGGAGCCTCGATCTGACGGTCCAGAAGAATGACGGGAATCTTCTCTTCCTTGGCTTCTTTCAGAACGGCATCCCAGCCGGTTGCGACGACGGGTGCGATGAAGATCGCATCGACGCCCTGTGCGATAAAGCCGCGTACGGCCTTGATCTGGTTTTCCTGCTTCTGCTGCGCATCGGCAAATTTCAGCGTCACGCCGCGTTTTTCGGCCTGCTGCTTGGTCACCGTCGTTTCAGCGGCGCGCCAACCGGATTCAGAGCCGATCTGCGAGAAGCCAACGGTGAGAGATTTTGCTGATACGCCTGATGCCAGACAAGCGGAAAGGGCGACGGTGACCGCCGCAAGTGCTAATTTCATCTTATATCCTCCCAGAGATGAATTGGCTATGACGAGGACGATATGAGCATATAGTATTATCTTTGAAAAGAGCTCCTCAAGCAATTTCTTATGTTGTTAGGTGTTGAAGATCTGAGAAAACGAGAAATTCCCGTTATATTTCAATATAAATCCGTATCGAAATTTTTCTTCTCGGGCGAACGGATCGGCCCGACGCTTTACTTGACAAGGCGTCGCCCGGCAAAATAGTAATATGAATACGAAAGCTGATCCGAGGTGTTGACCGATGAAGTCAATTGCCGCAGATGAGCGGGCGTAAAAGAAAAATTCAGGGCGGAAACTTCGTGGCAATCGGTATCGACTGCTTTCAGAAAACGGGTCGTCTGGGGCGATGTCCCCAGCCTGATGATGCTTGCGCGCACAGTCGCCGGGCTCTTTTCTCTTTCGCTCATCACAAGGTCGTCGCAATCCTATAGTCGTACCCATTCGCCACTTCCGGCTGGAGACCAGAATCATGAAAGACCAGAACAACCTACCCGCAACGCAAGGCAAGGGCGGTAAGCTGCGTTCTCGCGCTTGGTTCGATAACCCTGACAATGCTGATATGACGGCGCTCTATCTCGAGCGCTACATGAACTTCGGCCTCAGCCAGGCGGAACTGCAGTCGGATCGCCCGATCATCGGTATCGCCCAGACGGGTTCTGACCTGTCGCCGTGCAACCGCCACCACCTCGAGCTGGCTCACCGTCTACGCGAAGGCATCCGTGAAGCCGGTGGTATCGCCATCGAATTCCCGGTTCACCCCATTCAGGAAACCGGCAAGCGTCCGACAGCCGGCCTTGACCGTAACCTAGCCTATCTCGGCCTCGTGGAAGTTCTCTACGGCTATCCGCTCGACGGTGTCGTGTTGACCATCGGCTGCGACAAGACCACGCCTGCCTGTCTTATGGCGGCGGCCACCGTGAACATTCCTGCCATCGCTCTCTCTGTCGGCCCCATGCTGAACGGCTGGTTCCGTGGCGAACGCACCGGTTCCGGCACCATCGTCTGGAAGGCGCGTGAACTTCTGGCCAAGGGGGAAATCGACTATGCGGGCTTTGTGAAGCTCGTTGCGTCCTCGGCCCCATCGACCGGCTATTGCAACACCATGGGCACGGCAACGACCATGAACTCGCTGGCCGAAGCCCTCGGCATGCAGCTTCCCGGTTCTGCTGCCATTCCAGCACCGTATCGCGACCGTCAGGAAATTTCCTACCTCACCGGTCTGCGCATCGTTGAAATGGTTCGCGAAGACCTGAAGCCTTCCGATATCATGACGAAGGACGCCTTCATCAATGCTATCAGAGTCAACTCGGCCATCGGCGGCTCCACCAACGCGCCGATCCACCTGAACGGTCTGGCCCGTCACCTCGACGTCGAACTGACGGTCGATGACTGGCAGACCTATGGCGAAGAAGTGCCTTTGCTGGTCAATCTTCAGCCTGCCGGTGAATATCTCGGCGAAGATTATTACCATGCTGGCGGCGTACCAGCGGTCGTCAACCAGTTGATGACACAGGGCCTCATCAAGGAAGATGCGATGACGGTCAATGGCAAGACCATTGGCGACAACTGCCGTGGCGCCATCATCGAAGACGAAAAGGTCATTCGTCCGTTCGATCAGCCATTGAAGGAACGTGCCGGTTTCCGCGTTCTGCGTGGCAACCTGTTCTCGTCTGCCATTATGAAGACCAGCGTTATTTCGCCCGAGTTCCGCGAACGTTACCTGTCCAACCCGAACGACCCGGAAGCCTTCGAAGGCAAGGCCGTGGTGTTCAATGGCCCGGAAGATTACCACCACCGCATCGACGATCCGTCGCTCGGCATCGACGCCAACACAGTTCTCTTCATGCGCGGTGCCGGTCCGATCGGTTATCCGGGTGCGGCTGAAGTCGTCAACATGCGTGCGCCTGATTACCTGCTCAAGCAGGGCATCACCTCGCTTCCCTGCATCGGTGATGGCCGCCAGTCCGGCACTTCGGGCAGCCCGTCCATTCTGAATGCATCGCCAGAAGCGGCTGCCGGTGGCGGCCTCGCCATCCTTCAGACCGGCGACCGGGTGCGCATCGACGTTGGTCAGGGCAAGGCGGACATTCTGATTTCGCAGGAAGAACTGGCCAAGCGTTATGAAGCGCTGGCTGCTGAAGGCGGCTATAAGTTCCCCGATCACCAGACCCCATGGCAGGAAATCCAGCGCGGCCTCGTCGGCCAGATGGAAACCGGCGCGGTTCTGGAAAATGCCGTCAAGTACCAGCGCATTGCCCAGACCAAGGGCGTGCCACGCGACAACCACTAAAGTCGTCTGAGAAATGCGAAACACCGGCTGACATCAGCCGGTGTTTTTTTGTGTTCAGCGTCTTTCCGTCGTACCGGTTTTGGGCCAGTCCTATTCCGCGTGCATCACCGTTACGGTGCCATCACGCGTGATCTTCACCGCAGACAATCGACCGGTCATGAACGCGCCGGTATCGACATTCAGTCTGTTGTCCATCAAAGACACAGTACGTACCGGCGTATGGCCGTGCACGGTCAAAAACAGGTTGTCGGCGCCCGGCATGGTCTGATCCTTGGGGCGTATCCACAACAAATTCTCGTCTTCCTGCCTTTGCAGCGGAACGCCATTCACGACACCCGCATGTACGAAGCAAAGGCCCGGCACTGCCAGAAGCGACGGCAGAGAGGCTATGAACGAGATGTGGTCGGCGGGAATCATCTCATGAAGCTGGGCCTTGAACGCCTTCATGTCATCAGGAATCGCCCCGATGCCGTAGGACCGCAACGTTTCCATGCCGCCAAACTGAAGCCAGAGGTGATCCTTGCGTGGATCGGCTAGAAAATCCAGCATCGTCTGTTCGTGGTTTCCGGCAAGGCAGAAGCGTTCGATGTCGCCGGTCATCGGCTGCATCAACTCGTGGATAACGTAGGAGGATTTCGGCCCGCGATCGACGTAATCGCCCAGCATCACGATCCATTTGGAGCCCTGTTGCTGTGCCGCGTCGTTCAGGATTTTCTGTTGCAGCGCTTGCAACAGGTCGAAACAGCCGTGAACATCGCCGATGGCGTAGACGATGTCGGGTCTGTCGTGGGAAAACAACTTCCGGCGCATCTGCGGAGCGGACATATAAGTGAACCTTCTCAACTGGTGACGCCGTGGCCACGTATTCACTTACAACCTATGGACCATTATGCTTAACGCCGCATTTACAACGAAATCGCGGCACGCCAGCTCCCTAAAATCGTCTCTTTTTGCATGTGACTTGAGCGAATTGCTCATTGTCGTCAGGGAGAACAGCATGCCGCTACAGAATCGCGTCGATCCGTTTGGCGATATTGTCGATTTGCCGATGCGCGGTCTTTTCACCGGCAATCGCGGTATTCTGCATGATCCCGAGACCAAGACGCTGACGACGAAACGCTGGACGTCCAAGGCGTGGCTCGTGTGCAGTTGCGAATACAAGAATACGCGCCGGGAGGTCATGGCGACACGCAGCTGGACCGAGCTTTTCTTTTTCGATGAGGCAACTGCATTGGCAGCGGGACACCGGCCTTGCTTCCAGTGCCGCAGGCCGGATGCGGACAAGTTCCAGGCGGCGTGGGCCGAGGGCAATGGCACATCTCTCCCCAGTGCCGGAGATATCGATATCGTCCTGCACAGGGAAAGACTTCAATCACGGCGCAAGCGGTTGAATATGCTGCTCCTGACCTTGGACGAGTTGCCGGATGGCGCGATGATCGCTGCTGCTGGCAACGCCTATCTCATCATGAAGGGTGAGGCCTACAGGTGGAGCGCTGATGGATACGCGGCTACCAATGCCTTGCCTTTTGTGGATGGCTTGCTGACGCCACCCTCGACGCTGCGTGCCTTGAAAGCCGGATATCGCCCGCTGGTTCACCCCTCGTTCATGGCGATGGCTGAGAAGGCACTGGCATGATGGGCGATCTTTTCTCAGGGCTTGATAGTACCAATGAGGAGATGGCGGAGGGCGCATGGTTGCTTCGCCGCTACGCGTCCACAAACGCAGGTGATTTGTTGAAGCAGATCAACCAGATATCAGCATCTTCTCCTTTCCGACATATGGTCACACCCGGTGGCTTCTCCATGTCAGTCGGCATGACGAATTGCGGCCCCTTCGGCTGGGTGACGGACCGCAAGGGCTACCGCTATCAAAACACCGATCCCGTGAGCGGCGAACTCTGGCCAGCCATGCCGGAAGCTTTTATGTCTCTCGCCATCAACGCCGCGAAACAAGCCGGATATCCAGACTTCGTGCCAGATGCCTGCCTGATCAACCGCTATGAGCCGGGTGCGAAAATGGCGCTGCATCAGGATAAGGATGAGAAGGATTTCACGAACCCCATCGTGTCAGTCTCGCTTGGCCTGCCTGCCACCTTCCAGTTCGGCGGCATCAACAGAGGTGATCCGGTGCGCAAATATCTGCTGAGCCATGGCGATGTCGTGGTGTGGGGCGGTCCGTCGCGCCTGTTCTTCCACGGCATCACGCCGTTGAAAGAAGGTACGCACGAGGAGGCAGGGCGTGCCCGCTTCAACCTGACATTTAGACGCGCGGCCCTATAGATCGCCGGACACGTATTTGCTGTTCTTGATGAAGACCCACATGTCCTTGCTGATGGAGGTAATCTCCGCAATCGATTGTTCCAGAAGCTTGATTTCGGCGGCATCCACCGGCTCGACCTTGCCGTAACGAACCCGCTTTTCATCTTCCACAAGCCGCATCAACTGTGTGCTGGAAATATCTCCGTTTTCATCGAAAGCGTAGATGCAATGATTGTATTTGTTGCGGGTCTTCGATTCTTTTTTCAGACGCGCCATTGCGCCGAGAATGGCCTTTCTTTCAGCGACCGGCGTGGACCGGAGCTTGGCAAGGCGCTCAACCAGATCCATACGCGCGCGGGTCGTATTCAGCGTCAGGAATACGACAATCGCTGCCTCCTTCTCGACCTTCAAGAGATGGGCGATGATATAGATCAGCAGGCTTTCGGTGTTGGTCCAGACATAGTTTAGACGACCGACCAGCAGCAGGACATCAGACATAGCCGCCATCTCAAACCCTCCAGCCTCAGTATGAAACGATCATACAGCATCGGCCCCAATATCGATAAGGATTTTAGGGCCGGTGTATTGGCAAGGAGGAAGCCGGCTTCAGTCTCAGCGTTCCTTGAACGCCCGTGACATGCTGTCAGCAATCGGCTTCGTCAGATATTCGAAGAACGTGCGCTCCGATGTCTGGATCATCACATCGGCGGGCATGCCGGGAACGGGGTGGAAGCCATGGACCTTGGCCAGTTCCTCGTCCGATATCTGCACACGCACTATATAGACGTCCTTGACCTGCATTCCGGCATTTTCTTCGATACTGTCGGCGGAGACGTAAAACACTTTGCCGTCCAGCACCGGTGTCGTGCGACGGTTGAGCGCTGAAAGACGAATGGATGCCATCTGTCCCTCATGAAGCTGGTCGATGGAGGTTCGCAACACCTGCGCTTCCAGAATGAGCGGCACATGGGCAGGCAGGATTTCCATGATCGGCTTGCCCGTCGTGATGACGCCGCCTGCCGTATGGTAGTAGGAGCGAATGACCGTGCCGTTGACAGGCGAGCGGATGATCGTCCGCTCCAGCACCTGCTCCGCTTCGCGCAATTGCTGGCGCACGCCATCGAGATCGGCCTCGGCGGTTTCGAGTGCGTCGAGTGCGGCCTGCTTGTTGGAGTTGACGGCAATAACGGCTTCCTGACGGAATTTCGCGATTTCGGCTTCGCTCTGGTTCATTTCACCGTCCAGACGCGAAATGTCGCCCATCGCATCGGCAATGGCACGCTCCAGCGCTAGCATGTCCGTCTTGCGGATCACGCCGTCCCGGGCGAGCTTGGCCTTGGAATCGCGCTCCTGCTCCAGCAGTGATTGCTGTCGCTCAAAGGATGCTTTCTGTCCCTTGTAGCCGACAAAGCGGAACTCGAGGGAGCGGATGTTTTTCTCGACCAGATTGAGTTGCTCTTCGAGCTTTATCTGCTTGCTGTGAAAAACAACGTTCTGGCCCTGGATGATGGCATTCACATCCGGGTCGCTGGCTTCCGCCATCACGATGGCGGGAACCTTGAATGTCTTTTCGCCCTGGGCCTCGGCCCGCAGGCGGTAAACGATCGTTTCGAGGCGAAGCCGTTTCAGGTTGATCATCTTCTGATTGGAAAGGGCTGCCGTCTTGTCGAGAACGACGAGAATGTCACCCTCCTTCACCGCAGCACCTTCATTCACCCTCATTTCCTTGATGATGCCGCCTTCGAGATGCTGGATGATCTTGTTGTTACCGGTGGCAACGAAACTGCCTTGGGCAATGATGGCGGAAGCCAGCGGTGCTGTGCCCGCCCAGTAACCGAAGCCGCCGAACGAGGCGAACAGAACGGCCAGACCCGTGACGCTGTACATGCGGATGGAGCGGGGCACTTCGCTGTACCACTCGACCGGGCCCTGCTCGATAGTTTTTTGTTTCTTTCGCAACGCCATGGCTTTCATCCCTCTATCTGCGACGATTGGTTCGGTTGTGGACCCCGGTTTCCTGACAGCGCCTTGAGAACTTCGATACGCTCACCGAACATCGCCACCGAGCCGTCTTTCAGCACCATGATCTTGTCGACGCATTGCAGCAGGGCAGGGCGCTGAGTGATCGTGACCGTGGTGATGCCCTGTTTCTTGGCATGCAGCAGCGCCTTTGCCAGCGCCTGTTCGCCTTGCGTGTCCAAGTTGGAGTTCGGCTCGTCCAGCACCACGAACTTCGGATCGCCGAAGAAAGCGCGAGCCAGCGCGATGCGTTGCTTCTGCCCACCCGAAAGCGGCGCACCATCCGCGGCAACCACCGTCTCGTAGCCCTGCGGAAAGCCTGCGATCAGCTCGTGCACATCGGCAAGCACGGCAGCGTGATAAATCTGCTCGTCTTCGACGTCGTCGCGCATGCGGCAGATATTGGCTTTGATGGTGCCGGGAAACAGCTGCACGTCCTGCGGCAGATAGCCGATGCTTTCGCCGAACTGCCGCTGGTCCCAGTTGCGCAAATCCATCAGATCAAGGCGGACATTGCCGGAGGTGGGCAGGATGGAGCCGACCAGCATCTTGCCGAGCGTCGTCTTGCCGGAACCGGAATTGCCGATGATGGCCAGCGACTCACCCTTTTTCAGGGAAAAAGAAATGCCGTTCAGGATCACCTTCTTCTGGGGTGGCGGCACGAACAGAATGCGCTCTACATCCAGCCGCCCCTCGGGGTTGGGCAGGCGCAGGCGCGGGAAATTGAGTGGCGAGGTGATGAGAAGCTGCTTGATCCGCCCATAGGACGAAGCGGATTTGTTGAACTGGTGCCAGCCTTCGATAGCACCTTCGATGGGCGCGAGAGCACGGCCCGATACGATGGACGCCGCGATCACCATGCCGCCGGTCAGTTCTCCAGCCAGCGACAGATGTGCGCCCCAGCCCAGAAGGGCGATCTGGGTAATCATCCGGCACGCCTTGGAGACACCGGAGAACATGATGTTGCGGTCCTGCGCAGCGACGTGGGATTTCAGCGATCCCGCCGTCTCACGACCCCACATCTTCACTGCTTCCGGTATCATCGCCAGAGCGTTGATGATCTGCGAATTGCGCGACATGCTGTCGAGGTGGAAGTTTGCACGGCTGTGATAACCGTTCGCTTCCGAAAACTGCTTTGCCGTGAATTTCTGGTTCAGCCAGGCGATGATGAACAGAACGACGCAACAGGCCATGATGATAATACCCAGATGCGGATGCACCAGATAGACCACCAGCACGAACAGCGGCATCAGCGGCGCATCCAGAAACGCGATCAACGTGCCGGATGTCAGAAATGAACGAAGCTGCTGAAGGTCTTGAAGTATCTGGTAATCCTTGCCACTGCCGTGCAGCGAGGCGCGAGCGGCTGCGCTGAGGATGGGTGCGCCGAGCTGGACTTCGAGCTCTACTGCCGTGCGCATGAGAATGAAGCGACGGATGGAGTCCATGAAGGCCTGCAAGAGGACAGCACCGATCACCGCAATCGTCAGCATAACCAGCGTATCCATGGATCGGCTGGTCAGAACACGGTCGGAAATCTGGAAGAGATAGAGCGGGATTGCCAGAAGCAGGACGTTGATCGCGACCGTGAACATCATCACGATCACCATGTTACGCCGCACGGCGGCAATGCCCTTGGCAAGGCTGGTCGCGAAGTTGACGGGTTCACTGCGCTTGTGGAAAGCGCTGTGGCTTCCGCCACCGCCTCCACCCCCGCCGCCGGTCAGGTCGGGCTCTTTACCGTTGCCACCGCCACCGGCGATTGGCCGCCGTTCGTTTTCGCGGATTGGCCCATCATTGTTGTCGATGGTTTTTATGAATTGCGGTTCGGGGCTGGATTTCAGCTCGATCTTTTCGGTAGGTGCCTCGCGGGATGCGGGCTGGACCGGTGGGATATCCTGCTCCGGCGTCACACGCGCCTCGATGACTGGCGGCGGTGGACGTCTGACCGGTTCCGCTGCCACGTCAGGCTTGGCGGATGCGGCGGAAAGCTGGCGCAAATTATCGACCGCCTCATCGATCGCCGAGATGCAGGCCTCGGTCAGGTTCTTATCGGTGTCTGCATCTCCAGCGCCTGTCCCGTTCAGAGCGCGGGCCTGATCGATGCTATCTTTTGAAATATGGTCCATTTCAACAGTCCCCTGGGTGGCCTGTCACGCGACGGCGGTCTGCATGACGTCGACGGGATGGGCTTGCGACCACGACAGATCGTGACCGGAATTAAACACGGCATCGACATGGTCGTCGGCGGGGTTATCGTCGTGAAGAAAGGCGATGACCTCATTGGCCAGTCCGTTGGGATGCGGCTGCGATGTGTCGTTCTCCACCAACCCGCCCTGGATCAGCACGGCGTCGGAATAGAGATGACCGGCGACGTAGGTGGAGCCACCAAAGCTGTCGTAATCGACAATCTGCGCCACATTGACGACGGCGTTACTGCCGGTGTCGATGTGAATGGTCGCGTTCTCGTTGTTTGCAAGCACCTTGGCTGCGGCCTGGGTCACGTCGTCGGAATCGCCGAGCACACTGACCTGCTTGATGTAGGTGACATCGTAGAGATTGCCGGTGATGTAGAGGACGTTGAGACCGGCATAGCCTGCGAAATTAGGGTCTGTCGAAAGCCCGTCCGGCATGTGCGGATCGCGCTCGTTGATCGCCTTCGCTGCCTCGACCATATAGTCGGGCATCGAGTCGAACCGGTCACTGGCGCCGACGTTGTGGATCGAAGCCTCGTTCCAGATGAGGTTGTTGCCGGACTGAACCGTTGCCCCGGAGGTAACGCCGGAAAGCGCGCGTGCCCAGTCATTGTCGTAGAGAACGGCGATCTGCGAGATCATGTTCATGTCGAGCACATTGCCGCCGACGATGATCAGATCATACTGCATGCCGATGCCGAGAAATGTCGCCAGATTGACCGCGCCGTTGCCGCCCGTCAGCACGCTGACATCCGCTCCAGATGTCGTCACGGTCATCGTGTCGTTGTCGGTGACGAAGTGGTACTGCTCTATCCAGTGGACGAAGGACACGTCGCCCTCGACATAGCTCACCCGCCAAGCGGTCGGGAATATGGTCGCATCAGCTGTGCTGTCTGCATCAGAGCCATCGGCGCTTTCGCCATAGGTCGATCTCTGAAAGGCCGCGATATTGTTGGCAACCGTTGCGGCATGGTCCTCATGGGTAGTGAAGGACGAGCCGATCTCGTCGCGATCGCTATAGACATAGGATTGCGTGATGGCGTCGATCTGGTGGTAGTCGCCCATCACGGCCATCACAGGAGCCATAACGCCCGTATTGACGACCGAAACGATATTTGCGACGACATTGGCGCCTGCCGCCACATCGAGACTGTTGCCTGCGCCGCCATGGCTTTCCAGTGGCACATCGCTCTCTTCTGGCTCAACGGGTGGTTTGGCAATGCCGCGATCTGGCATGAAGTCGTCAACGTCAGGCAGGGCGCTGACGGAGGCGCCATTCATATAGACGCCATTGATGGAGTGACCCGCCAGCGCGAAATCCTGCGTCGCGCCGGTGCCGAGCGAGGTGGTGTCGTCGTCGCGTGCCTCTTCGATAAAGTCGTGCACATTCCTGGCGACCTCCTGCAAACCTTCATAGGTGTCTGTGCGGCGGTAGCTTTCAAACGGCGTCAGATGTGATGCCTCGCTATAGAACTCCATGGTCCGCTCTGTCGCGAAGGTCGTGTCGCGCAGAATGTTCGGGCCATCCGTCATGTTGAGAAAGTCGTCATCCTGCAACAGCGTCAGCTGCGAGACATGGGCAATGACCGAGCCCGGCCCCTGATAGAGCACGAGTTCAGCCTGATCTTCCCCGTAGCCGCCACCATGACCCGGCATTCTGTAGTGTGGCGCGCTGAGGTCCCGTGAGGCGATGTCGTGCAATCTGTGCAGCGAGTCTTCGAAGCTGTAGCCGTGGTGGGTGCGTATGGCGGTGAATTCGAAATGGCCCGAGCGGTATTTCACGCCGGGATCGTAATCCTGCAAGGCGACATCGTAATCCTTGTCATCCGCTCCGGCTTCACCGGGTGCTGGCATCTGTGCATCACTGTGCAGGCCGCGACCTTCGGCGTAGTGGTTTCTCATCCGCGCGTCTTCGATCTCAGATTCGAAAAGCCCGATGAAATGGGCGATCATGTCGGAAATT
Organism: Agrobacterium vaccinii; assembly: GCF_021310995.1. Taxonomy (NCBI): domain Bacteria; kingdom Pseudomonadati; phylum Pseudomonadota; class Alphaproteobacteria; order Hyphomicrobiales; family Rhizobiaceae; genus Agrobacterium; species Agrobacterium vaccinii. Next base: position 1,489,837 of record NZ_CP054151.1, read on the forward strand.
CTGTCCATATACATGGCTGTCCCTCCTCTTCAGACCCGCTGTGATCAGGCGCACGTTCGGAGGGCCATTCCGGCTTCCGATGTGCTGCCATTCAACGGGGTCTACCGGCTGTCCCAACCGGCAACTGCACCGGCAAAAGCCGGTGCAGTCCTTTCAATTGAGAGAGCGAGGGCTCAAGCGCCGCCGTCTTCGCCGACATGGTGGGAGTCGCCACCGATAACGCTACCGTCGAAGGAGTTGGTGAGCAGGTTTGCACCCTGTACCAGTTCCAGATGGAAGCCGGAGTTTGCCAGGATCGCAGAGGCATTGGCCGAGCTGCTGCCCGCGACGTCGTCGCCTGCCTTGAGGTCCCAACCCTTGCCGTCCATGTCCATACCCTGCGCACCTTGGGCGTCGCCGCCATTGGCACTCAGGTGGTTCTCGGCGTTCTGGTTTTCCATGGTGATGTTATAGGCGCTGTCCTGATCAGCCAGATGGCTGGCCTGAACAAGGCTGAACGCGCTGTCGTTGCCGTCACCGTTCAACGAGTTGTTGAGGATGTTGTCGACGCTGAGAGAGAAGGAGAAGTCGTCGCCCAGATTGAACGCGATGTCGCCGCCAGCAACGCCCAGGTTGCCGATGTCCTTGATGTGTTCCATCGTGGAGAAATCGGTGTCCGTCTTGGCAAAGCTCGAGTTGAAGCTGTCCGTCGTCGTCTTGATGTCAGTGTCGGTATCGTTGTCCGAATAGTTGAACGTCTTGGTGTCGTTGTCCGAAGTCGTGATGACCTTGGTTTCGTCGTGGCTATCCGTTTTGCTTTCGTAGCTCCAGTCGTAGTCACTCTTGATGCTGGTGTCGGCATCGTTGACGCTGACGGTCTTGTTGTTGGAATTGGTGTCGTTGTCGCTATAGCTGTAAGACTTGCTGTCATAGTCCCAGTCATAGCTGTTGTCGCGGTTGTCGCCATTGTCTGTCGCGACCTGTACCTTGGCATCAACATCCAGGTTCTGGCTGTTGTCGGTGTAGGTGTTGTCGCGGTTGCCGCCGTTCCCCACGCCGACGTTGCTGTCATCCACATCGCTGTTATTGGTCGATGTGTTGGCGAAGCCTTCTGCAAGCGCGCCGATCTTGGTGATGTCGTCGCCCGCTGGCTGCTGGTGGCTGTTGCTGGTCATTTTGAATTCCCTCCGAAAAAGTTCGGAGCAGCTTTCGAAATCCCTCTCATCTTAAATGGGATTTTACTCGCGCTCACTCCGATGTTCACATTGTGCAGACGTACGCAGGACGTTTCGTCTGCGGTTCAAGGCCCGGATTTACCGGTCGTTGCTTTTGGGAATGCACAGGACGCTGATACGAACATGCGCAAATCCAGCTCAACAATCGCAAGCGATTGCAGATTTCATGCTTCGGTTTGTCTGGACTGTTGTGTCGGCTGGCAGGTCACATCGTTACGCAGATACAAGATGATGAGACTGTGTCGAACCGGTTGCGGTCTGTTGCAACGGGGCCGAATGTGTCCGAGTTGATGGACGCTTACCAGTTGCTAAATGGGATTAAGCAATCCGTAACCACGATGTGCCGCCAAGAGCTATTGTCAGAAGGATTAGAATTCTTTTTCGCGCTGTCGGAGCACTTTTTCGCCGAGTGGGTGAAAAAAACAGTTCTTTTGGACAGAAAAAAAGACTGTAACTATTCTTGACGTCCATGAAGCGACCGAGAATACGGCAATCGAAAATTATATTAGAGTATTAATACAACTGAACAATGCAAGTTTTAAAGATTGTTTTAGTGTGAACTAACAAATTGCATTAGGAAAATGAAAAATTCCCTGATTATTATGCTGATTCGGGCACACTAACCCCTTTGGGCAATTTCCTTTGTATTTTTTCCGTACTATTTTTCGTGATTAATAAATAGCTAACGATTAATAGCTGGGGGAGGTGGGAACGTCTTTGGTCGGCGCTACACCCAATCACCGTGCTAACACATGACACAAAGTATCTGCGTAACGCTACAGGGAGGCGTATATGTTCATGGTTGCATCTAGAGTAATAGACACAAAACATAGCAACGGAGCTTTATCGTCAGGGGGCACTATACTTGTGGTGGCCAATGAAGATCTCTTTTCCGAATGTCTTGTCGAGGCATTGGGCAAAAAGTTCCCGGCTTGCGACATGGTCAGCGCTGCCCCCTCGGCATCCATCGCCGAGCCGCATACGCAAGACGTAAGGCTGGTCCTTTTCTACAAGATCTCAGGCCCGCGCCTGGGAGATCTGCTGGCGGATGTCCGCCACAAGCACCCGCTCGCCCGCATCGCCCTCGTGATCGATGCCATCGATATGATCGAGACCTATCTCAAGCAACTGGTCGAAACACGCATCATCGATGGTGTCCTGCCACTCAACCTGCGTCTCGATGTGTTCATGGCGGCGGTCGATCTTCTCATCAAGGGAGGCGAGCATTTCCCATCCGCCTTGCTCGGCAGGCTGACAGCCGGACCCGAGGTCTCCAGAAGCACGGTCTATGATACCCGGACTGTTGTTGCCAACCGGGCCGATGCGCTGGCCGCCCGCAAGAACGAGTTTTGCGCGCTGACCACCCGCGAAGTGCAGATCCTCGATCTTCTGTGCAAGGGCACCCAGAACAAGATCATCGCAGACCGGCTGCACCTGTCTGAAAACACGGTGAAGGTCCATGTTCGCAACATCTACAAGAAGATGAACGTGCGCAATCGCACCGAAGCCGCCTCGCGCTTCTTCGGCAAAGATGATGCTCATGTCGATGCTAACAAGTGGCGCAACTGACCCGGTCAGTTGTGTCATTGTTGGATACAACCTCAATTAACCAGCGTTGTTACCACAACTGTTAACTGTGTTTGGTTTTTAGCCTCCAAAGATGCGTGCGATTTACCAGTCGTTTTCTAAATCCGCCTAGCGTGCAATCACAACGCGAGATCGGAAGCGACCATGAATACTGTGCTGAAGTCCAACACGACCTACCAACTTGACCAGCAGGCCGAATTCAGTGCCAAGCTGACCGCTGCCCATGCAAAAATCGAGAAGAGATTTCTCGATGGCGGCGCTGTTCTCGTTTCCGTGATGGACATTCTGGGCAATCTCACCGGTATTCTGGACGGGATGACCGGCACGCTGGATGGCAAGACCGCCAAAAGCAACGTCGAAGGTCTGCGCAAGACCATCGACGATCTGGCGCAATTGCCGAAGACCGAAGAAAAGCGTCAGGCCGGTTTCAAATCGCTGGCCGATATGTGCGAGTCCACCGGTGGTCATATCTACGATATCCACGAAACCATCCGCTATCTCAAGACCTTCGCGATCACGGTGAAGATCACCGGTGCCGGTCTTGCCGAATTCGCCGGCTTTGCCGATGAAATCCGTGAACGCATTCAATCCGGTGCCGATGAAGTTGGTCGCTTCGCCAAGAACCTGGATGTCATGCGCACGCAGCTCATCAAGGCGCTGTCGTTCTCGTCCCACACCAAGTCCGATTTCGATGACACCATTCCACAGATCATCAAGGGCCTGACCGAAAACTCCGCGCGCATTTCGCAGCAGCACCAGGAGATGGCGGATATCGCCGCTCAGGTCAAAAAGATCGCCCAGACCATTCAGGGCAAGATCGGGTCCGTTCTTTCATCTCTCCAGATCGGGGATATTACTCGCCAGCGTATCGAGCACATCCAAAGCTCGCTGCAATTGCTGGATGATTTCGTCGCCTCGCCTGAAGGCAAGGAACTGGATCACAACGAACATGTCATCCTCAAGGAAGCCGTGTTGCAGCTGGCCAGCGCGCAAATGGATGAGACCGCCGCCGATTTCCATCGTGACTGCGGCAAGATTTTCACCAGCATTTCGAGCTTCGCCGATGATGCCGCCCGCATTCTTTCGCTGCGCGACGAGCTAGTCGACAGAACCAAGAACGGCGAACGTAACGTGCTGGCGCTGATGGAGCAGGGCATCGTCGAAGCCTGCGCTCTCGTGGCGCGCGTTCAGGAAAGCAGCGCCGACGCCGACGAGGTGGTGCAGTCTGTCACCAGTAGCGCGCAGGAACTGTCGCGCGGTATCGAGATTCTGCGTTCCATCAAGATCGACATTCACTACATGGCGCTCAACTCGAATCTTCGCTGCTCTAAGCTGGGCGACGCTGGTCGCTCCGTGAACGTGGTCAGCGGTGAAATGCGGGTATTCGCAGGCAAGCTTGAAACGCCAGCCGATGCCATCGTCGAAGAATTGCACCGCGTTGAAACCACCACACAGCAACTGGCTAAGGAAGGGCGTGGACTGTCCGCCGATCTCGCCGCGCCGCTTAACGAAGCGCTGGAATCGGTTCGCCACGCCAAAACCCAGATGGAAACGGGCATCGAAGCGCTGGCCGAGGAAGGGCAGGCGGTGTTCAGCCGTATCAGCGCCGCCGTCGTCACGCTGGATTTCCAAAGCGAGCTGGGCAACACATTCAACGAATGCTGCCAGATCGCTGCCCAGCTTTCACAGGGCTTCAACGCCGACGTTTCAGGTTTCAGCGAAAAGATCGAACCCTTCAGCCTGCGCGTCTACAAGCTGTACACCATGGCGCAGGAACGCGACATTCACCTGCGCTTCCTGCCTGCAAATGCTGCAACATCGTCAGCCGCGCCAGCCAGCCAGCCATCCGCAGCAGATGACGACGATCTCTTCGCCGACGCTCTTTTCTAGAAAGCGTAGCGCGTCAGCTTTCCATTCTTTGTCATGAAAAGCGGGAACGAAACGCCCGCATTTCTGTTTCCTCCCCGCAGTTCAGTAAAACAACGGAGGAAACAGAAATGATTTCTGAAGATAAAATCCGCGAGCATATGGAAGTTCTTTCCGCAGATGGCAGCCACGTCGGCACCGTCGATCACATGGAAGGCACAAGCCGCATCAAACTGACCAGAACCGACTCGCAGGATGGCAAGCACCATCTCATCCCGCTGGATTGGGTCGATCACGTAGACGCCCACGTGCATCTCAGCAAGTCTGCATCGGATGTCCGCAGCGGCTGGGAAACGATGAACTGATCTCTTTATGAGATGAATATCTGAAATGCGGCCCTCTGGCCGCATTTTCTATTTCTGGAACGCGCCGTGCTCGCCCTATTTCATTCGTTCCATGATCGACACATAGTTCGCCACAGCCGTTCCGCCCATGTTGAAAACGCCCGCGAGGCTGGCGTCTGGCACCTGCATCCCTTGCGCCTCTCCCACTAACTGCATGGCGGCCATGATGTGCATCGAAACGCCGGTCGCGCCGATCGGATGCCCTTTGGACTTGAGGCCGCCGGATGGGTTGATCGGCAGGCGCCCGTCCTTGCGCGTCGTTCCATCTCGCACCACCCGGTAACCCTCGCCGGGTGCCGCCAGCCCCATGGCCTCGTATTCTATCAGCTCGGCAATGGTGAAGCAGTCGTGGGTTTCCACCAGCGACAAATCGAAGAGATTGATCCCTGCGCTATCCAGCGACTTCGACCACGCCCGCCGTGCACCCTCGAATGCAAGCGGATCGCGGCGGCTGAGGGCGATGATGTCGTTGACCTGCGTTCGCGAACGAAAACCGATGGCACGCTGCAGACTTGCCGCTGTTTCCTCATCTGCCACCACAATGGCGGCTGCACCATCTGAAATCAGCGAGCAGTCCGTTCTGCGCAGTGGCGCTGCCACATAAGGGTTCTTTTCCGAAACCGTGTTGCAGAACTCGAAGCCGAAATCCTTGCGCATGTGAGCGTAAGGATTGGCCGCGCCGTTGGCGTGGTTCTTTGCTGCAATCATCGCCAGTTCTTCGGAGCGGTCGCCGTAACGCTGAAAGTAGATCTGGGCGATGCGCCCGAACTGTCCCGCGAAACCGCCGTCTATGTCGGCTTCCTCGGCGCGGTAGCAGGCGGACAGAAGTATATCTCCGACGTCCGCTGTCGGCAGAGCGGTCATCTTCTCGGCACCCACCACAAGGGCGATGCGCCCGCGACCGGCTTCGATGAAATCCATTGCGCTGTAGAGCGCTGCTGTGCCGGTGGCGCAGGCATTTTCGAAGCGCACAGCAGGTGTGTGCGTCAGCCGTTCATCTGCCATGGCCACAAGTGCTGCCTGAAAGTCCTGCTTGGAAAAGCCATTGTTCATCACGCCGACAAAGATGCCGTCGATATCTGCGGCGTCGATACCGGCATGTTCCATGGCCGGGGCAAGAACGGAGGCCATGAGTTGCTCGGTGTTTTCGAGCGGCGATTTGCCGAACTGTCCGTGCGCCCAGCCCACGATTTGCGCTTTACCCATCCTCGGTTCCTCCCGAACCTCAGTGTGCCCTATGCAAAACCTATGATAGCAGCCCCGGAGCCTCCGCGCCTGTTCTTTCGACATACTCCGTATAGCCGCCACCATATTGGTGGATGCCGTCAGGTGTCAGTTCCAGCACGCGGTTGGACAATGCGCCGAGGAAGTGACGATCATGCGAAACGAACAGCATGGTGCCTTCATATTCACCCAGCGCCTTGATCAGCATTTCCTTGGTGTCGAGATCAAGGTGGTTGGTCGGTTCGTCCAGAACGAGGAAGTTTGGCGGGTCGAACAGCATGGCGGCCATGACCAGACGCGCCTTTTCACCACCCGAGAGAACGCGGCACTTCTTTTCGACATCGTCACCCGAAAAGCCGAAGCAGCCGGATAGCGCGCGGAGCGGCGCCTGTCCTGCCTTGGGAAAGCGCTGCTCCAGCCATTGCAGCACGGTGCTGTCACCGTCCAGCAAGTCCATGGAATGCTGCGCGAAATAGCCGAGCTTGACGCTGGCCCCCACCGTGACGGTGCCGTTATCAGGCTTTGCCGTGCCTGCGATGAGTTTGAGCAGCGTGGATTTACCGGCGCCGTTCACACCCATGATGCACCAGCGCTCCTTGCGGCGGATCATGAAATCGAGGCCTTCATAGATGCGACGCGAACCGTAAGTCTTGTGAACCTGTTTCAGCGAAACGACATCTTCGCCGGAGCGTGGCGCAGGCAGAAAGTCGAATGCAACGCTCTGCCTGCGCTTTGGCGGCTCGACGCGGTCGATCTTTTCCAGTTTCTTGACGCGGCTCTGGACCTGGGATGCATGGGACGCGCGCGCCTTGAACCGCTCGATGAACTTGATTTCCTTGGCCAGCATCGCCTGCTGACGTTCGAACTGCGCCTGCTGCTGCTTTTCGTTCTGCGCGCGCTGCTGCTCGTAGAAACCATAGTCGCCGGAATAGCTGGTCAGCGAGCCGGCATCGATCTCGATGATTTTATTGACGATGCGGTTCATGAACTCGCGGTCGTGCGAGGTCATCAAAAGCGCGCCGTCATAGGTCTTCAGGAAGTTTTCGAGCCATATGAGGCTCTCGATATCCAAGTGGTTGCTCGGCTCATCGAGCAGCATCACATCTGGCCTCATCAACAGAATGCGGGCCAGCGCCACGCGCATCTTCCAGCCGCCCGAGAGCTTGCCGACATCGCCGTCCATCATTTCCTGGCTGAAGCTCAAACCGGCCAGAACCTCGCGGGCGCGGCCTTCCAGAGAGTATCCGTCCAGCTCTTCGTAGCGGGCCTGCACTTCGCCATAACGCTCGATGATCTCATCCATCTGGTCGAACTGATCGGGATCGACCATCCGTGCCTCGAGTTCACGCAGTTCGGTCGCAACGGCGCTGACGGGGCCTGCACCTTCCATGGCTTCGGCCACCGCGCTGCGGCCCGTCATTTCGCCGACATCCTGATTGAAGTAGCCGATGGTGACGTGCTTGTCGGAAGCGACCTGACCCTCATCAGGCTGTTCCTGCCCGGTGATCATGCGAAACAGCGTGGTCTTGCCCGCACCGTTTGGGCCGACCAAGCCGACCTTTTCTCCGCGATTAAGCGCAGCCGAGGCCTCGATAAAGAGGATGCGATGGCTGGCGGATTTGCTGATGTTTTCGATGCGGATCATAGAGGCGTAACCGATAAGCTGGGAGTTTGGCGTCCCTATGCCATGTCAGGCCTTCACTGTCATCAGATGAATCGCCGTGGAATACTTGTGAAATTTTTTGGAATGGATATTCCATATTGCAAGTGGGATGAAAAACAAGGGAGATGTCATGATCGCAAACGCGGCCCCAGCAACGGTGGAAGCCTTTCAGGAGCGGTTGCTGGAAGTGACTGACAGCCTGCCGAAACGCCTGCGCCAATGCGCTGACTACATCGCTTCCAATGCGGACCGTATCGCAGTCTCGACGGTGGCAGAGCTGGCGGAAGTCGCTGGTGTCCAGCCATCCGCCGTTATGCGGTTTAGCCAGATCATGGGTTTCTCCGGCTATTCGCAGATGCAGAAGCTGTTTCGCGAGCATTACACCGGCGGCTGGCCGGATTACACCACGCGGTTAAGCAACCTGCGCAACAATGGCGAAGACGGCGGTGCACTGCTGCTGGCCGAATTCGTGGATGCGGGCCGCGCCTCGCTGGAAAGTGTGTTGAACACCGTCGATCCGCAGGAGTTCGAAACCGCGATCGAGGTCCTTACTAAAGCCGCGACTATTCACATCATCGGTTTCCGCCGTTCATTCGCAGTCGCTAGTTATCTGGCCTATGCCTTTGAAAAAATGGGCGTTCCCGCCATGCTGCATGCCTCGGTCGGACAATTGCACAATGAAAGCGCGATCCGCACCGGCGATGTCGTGCTTGCCATAACCTTTTCCCCCTACTCGGCGGAGACGATGGACCTCGTCTCCTCCAGCCTTTCACGACGCATCCCGGTCGTCGCGTTGACGGACACGGCAGTCAGCCCGATGCGAAAGCTTGGAGCGACGATTCTGGCCGTTTCGGAAGTCGATTTCGGCGCGTTTCGCTCGCTTTCGGCCACTTTGTGTGTTGCAATCGCACTGGCTGTCGGTGTCGGAACGCACCGCCAAAATTGAATATTTATGTTGAAAATGGAGAAAATGGAATTTATAGTCCAAAAATAACCTGAAATGGAATGATAGTGGAGTGTCATTCCAGAGGCGGGATTCGCGTGACAGCGAGGGAGGACGGTCGTGAAAAAGCTCGATCTCATTACCATTGGCCGTTCGTCGGTTGATCTTTATGGCGCGCAGGTTGGCGGTCGGCTGGAGGATATGTCATCCTTCAACAAATACATTGGCGGTTCGCCCACCAATATCGCCGCCGGTGGCGCGCGGCTGGGCCTGAAGACCGCCGTCATCACCCGCGTGGGTGACGAGCATATGGGCCGGTTCATCCGCGAACAGCTAATCCGCGAAGGCGTCGATATCAGAGGCGTGAAGACCGACCCGGAGCGCCTGACGGCGCTGGTGCTGCTCGGCATTCGCGACCAGTCGCAATTTCCGCTGATCTTCTACCGCGAAAACTGCGCCGATATGGCGCTGTGCGAAGACGATATCGATCCCGCCTTCATTGCCGATGCCGGATGCGTCTGCGCCACCGGCACCCATCTGTCCAACCCCAAGACGGAAGCCGCCGTTTTGAAGGCGTTGAACCTCGCGCGGGAAAACGGTGCAAAGACAGCGCTCGACATCGACTACCGTCCAAACCTCTGGGGCGTCGCAGGCCATGGCGATGGCGAAAGCCGTTTCGTGGAATCCGAAAAAGTCACGGCCAAGCTACAATCGACCCTGCATCTGTTCGACCTCATCGTCGGAACGGAAGAGGAGTTCCACATTGCCGGTGGTTCCACCGATACGCTGGAAGCGCTGAGGGCCGTCCGCAAGGTTTCGCAAGCGACCTTGGTCTGCAAGCGCGGCCCCATGGGCGCATCCGTTTTTCCGGGCGATATTCCCGCCAGTCTCGATGACGGCGAATCCGGCGAGGGTTTCCCCATCGAGGTTTTCAACGTATTGGGTGCAGGCGACGGCTTCATGGCTGGCCTGTTCCGCGGTTGGCTGCGTGGCGAGGACTGGCCGACAACGCTGAAATACGCCAATGCCTGCGGCGCCTTCGCCGTCTCCCGCCACGGCTGCACGCCCGCTTACCCAAGCTGGGAAGAGCTGCAATATTTCTTCCGTGCCGGGATCAAGAACAAGGCGCTGCGCAAGGACGAGGCGCTGGAGCAGGTGCATTGGGCCACCAACCGCAAGGGTGACTGGAACACCATGCGCGTCTTCGCCTTTGATCACCGCATGCAATTGGAAGCGATGGCGGATGAGGCCGGTGTCGATCATGGCAAGATTGGCGACTTCAAGACACTTTGCCTGAAGGCAGCCCTTCAGGTGTCCGGCGGCGAAGCCGGATACGGCATTCTCTGCGACAGCCGCTTGGGCCGCGACGCGCTTTATGAGGCGAGCGGCACCAATCTCTGGATTGGCCGCCCGGTGGAATGGCCTGGCTCTCGTCCGCTAACGCTGGAGCCCGAACTCGGCCTCGATTTCGGCGGCCTGAATGAATGGCCTGCCAACAATGTCGTCAAAGTCCTGTGTTTCTATCACCCGGATGATGCCGAGGATTTGCGCAGGCAACAGGAAGACACGGTGCTTCGCCTCTTCCAAGCCGCGCGTCGCAACCGGCTGGAACTGTTGCTGGAAGTGATCCCATCCAAGGTCGGTGCCGTGGATGACACGACAACGGCCAAGATTATCGACCGTTTCTATAAGATCGGCGTCTACCCCGACTGGTGGAAGCTGGAGCCGATGAAAAGCAAGGCGGCGTGGAAGAACGCGACCGACGCGGTGCAGCGCAACGACGCCTATGTGCGCGGCATCGTGGTGCTGGGTCTGGATGCGCCACAGGCGGAGCTGGAGGAGAGCTTCCGTCTGGCGGCAGGTTTCAATCTCGTCAAAGGCTTTGCCGTGGGCCGCACGATTTTTGCGGATGCTGGCCGGGCATGGCTTTCCGGCAAGATGAGTGACGAGGAGGCCGTCGCTCAAATGGCGGATCGCTACAGCGCGCTCTGCCGCATCTGGGATGAGGCGCGGGCCGCAGGAAACAAGGGAGAGGCAGCGTGACGACATTACGTTTGACGGCAGCGCAGGCAATGGTGCGCTATCTGGCCGCGCAATTGAACGAGGATGGCGACACCTATATCGCCGGTGTCTGGGCCATCTTCGGCCACGGCAATGTCGCCGGTATCGGTGAGGCGCTCTATGGCATTCGCGATGAGTTGAAGACCTATCGTGGCCAGAACGAGCAATCCATGGCCCATGCCGCCATCGCCTACGCAAAACAACTCGGCCGACGCCGCGCCATGGCGGTTACATCCTCCATCGGCCCCGGCGCGACGAATATGGTCACGGCTGCCGCACTGGCCCATGTCAACCGTCTGCCTGTCCTGCTCATCCCCGGCGATGTCTTCGCCAATCGTGGCCCCGACCCCGTTTTGCAGCAGATCGAGGATTTCGGTGACGGCACCGTCTCGGCCAATGATTGCTTCAAACCCGTCAGCCGTTATTTCGACCGTATCACGCGCCCGGAACAGCTTCTGACTGCCTTGCCACGCGCCATGCGCACCATGACCGACCCCGCCGATTGCGGCCCCGTCACGCTGGCTTTCTGTCAGGATGTGCAGGCGGAAGCTTACGATTATCCGGCCAGTTTTTTCGAGAAAAAAGTCTGGCGTCAGCGCCGTCCTGAACCCGATGTCGCGGAATTCGAGGAAGCCGTTGCCGCGCTGAAGGCTGCGAAGACCCCGGTTATCGTTGCCGGTGGTGGCGTTCACTTTTCCGGCGCGACTGACACGTTGAAAAACTTCGCAGAGCGACACTCCATTCCCGTCATCGAAACGCAGGCCGGTAAATCCGCCCTTGCCTGGGACCACGATCTGAACTTCGGCCCCGTGGGCGTGACGGGTGCAGACAGTGCCAATGCGATTGCCGAAAAGGCCGATCTCGTCTTCGGCATCGGCACCCGCTTTCAGGATTTCACCACCGGCTCCTGGGCGCTGTTCAAGAACCCGGATCGCAAGCTGCTGGCGCTCAACGTCCAGCCCTATGACAGCGCCAAGCACAATGCCATCAGCCTGACGGCGGATGCCAAAGTCGGATTGGAAAAGCTTTCAAATGCCTTGGAAGGCCACCGTTTTACGGCACCTGACATCGCCCTGAAACAGCGATGGTTTGCCAAGGCCGATGCCGTAACGGCAGCACCTGTCGAAGCCAACAGCCTGCCCACCGACATGCAGGTCATCGGCGCGGTACAACGCGCATCGCGTGACAACACCGTCGTCATGTGCGCGGCAGGCACAATGCCGGGCGAGTTGCACCAGCTGTGGAAGGCCAAGCTGCCGTTGTCCTACCACATGGAATACGGCTTCTCCTGCATGGGTTACGAGATTGCCGGTGGCCTCGGCATCAAGATGGCGCAGCCGCATCGTGACGTGATCGTCATGGTGGGGGATGGCTCCTACATGATGATGAATTCGGAACTTGCCACCGCCGTTGCCATGGGCGTGAAGATCACCCTCGTCATCACCGATAACAGGGGTTACGGCTGCATCAACCGGCTGCAAATGGGCACCGGCGGGGCGGAGTTCAACAATCTCTACGCCCACACCAACCATACCAACCCAATCGCCATCGATTTCACCGCCCACGCCGCCAGCATGGGTGCGGATGCCCACAAGGTGTCCTCGATTGCGGAGTTGGAAACAGCACTGAATGCGGCGCGTGAGGCGACGGTAACGACCGTCATCGCCATCGATACCGACCCCTATCCCACACCGGATGCCGGTGGTTACTGGTGGGATGTGGCGGTGCCGGAGGTGTCTGAGCGCACGGAAGTCAACAATGCACGCGCTGCTTACGAAGCCGCGTTGAAGGAAAGACAGTAAGATGATCCTTTACGGCACCAACCCCATTGCCTGGAGCAATGACGATGACCGCACGCTGGGCGCCCATATCAGCCTCGATCAATGTTTGGACGAGACATCCAAGATCGGTTTCGATGGCATCGAGAAAGGCCACAAGTTCCCGCAGCAGCCGGACGCGCTGAAAGCGGTGCTGGCGCCGCGCAATCTGCGCTATGTTTCAGGCTGGCATTCGCTGAACCTTTTGACGCATTCCATAGAAGACGAGAAGGCAGCCATGCAGCCTGCGCTCGATCTCCTGAAAGCCATGGGCTCGAAAGTCATCATTGTCTGCGAAACGTCCAATGCCATTCACGGCGATGAAGGTAAGCCGGTCAACGACCGTCCAAAGCTTGCCGATAGCGATTGGGCGGCGTTCGGCGCTGGCGTCGAGGCGCTGGCGGCATGCGCTGCCGAGCAGGGCGTTGCGCTCGTCTACCATCACCACATGGGCACCATCATCGAAAGCGAAGACGAAATCGACCGCCTAATGGAAGCCACCGGCCCGCACGCCAAGCTGCTGCTGGACACCGGTCACACGCTGTTCGGCGGTGGGGATCCCGCACGTCTCGCCCGCAAGCATATGGCCCGCGTCGGCCACATCCACGCGAAGAACGTCCGGCCTGAGATTGCCAGCCAAGTGCGCAACGAAAATCTATCCTTCCTCGAAGGCGTACGCCGTGGCGTGTTCACCGTTCCCGGTGATACGGATGGCGGCGTCGATTTCCCATCCGTGCTGAAAATTGCCGCCGAACATGGCTATAGCGGCTGGTTGGTGATCGAAGCAGAGCAGGACCCTGACGTTCGCAATCCCTTCGAATATCAAAGCCTCGGGCTTAAATCGCTTCGGGCATATGCCAGAGAAGCCGGGCTTGATAAAGCCTGAATGAGGAGATGAGTGATGGCAAATCTGCTGCGCAAGCCGACCGGTCAGTCTGGCAAGGTCCATGATATCACGCCTGAGAGTGCGGAATGGGGCTATGTCGGTTTCGGTCTCTACCGGCTGAAACCGGGTGAGACCGCCAGCGAGGAAACCGGGGATACCGAAGTCATTCTCGTCTTGGTGGAAGGCAAGGCGGAAGTGTCTTCCGAAGACAAGAATTTCGGCGAACTCGGCGACCGCATGAATGTCTTCGAGCGCAAACCACCGCATTGCGTCTATATTCCCGCCGGTTCCTCGTGGTCGGTCAAGGCCACGACCGATTGCACCATCGGCGTCTGCACCGCACCCGCCAAGCCGGGCAGGCAAGCGCAGGTCATTGGCCCTACAGGCATTTCGCTCAGCGAACGCGGCAAGGGTGCCAACACCCGCTACATCTTCCCCATCGCCATGGAAGATCGCGATGTGGCCGATAGCCTCTTGGTCACGGAAGTCTTCACCCCCTCCGGCCACTGGTCGTCCTACCCGCCGCACCGGCATGACGAGGATAATTTCCCCGACATGACCTATCTGGAAGAAACCTACTACCACCGCCTCAACCCTGCCAAGGGCTTCGGTTTTCAGCGGGTGTTTACGGAAGATGGATCGCTGGATGAAACCATGGCGGTTTCCGATGGTGACGTGGTGCTGGTGCCGAAGGGGCATCACCCCTGCGGCGCGCCCTATGGGTATGAGATGTACTATCTCAATGTGATGGCGGGGCCGATGCGCAAATGGCGATTCCAGAACCACCCGGATCATGATTGGATTTTTCAGCGGGATAATGGGTGAGGGTGGCACACGCGGCTAACCCCCTCTGCCTGCTGGCATCTCTCCCACAAGGGGGTGGATCGGGCTGACGGCAATTGTTTGACCTGTTGCAGTGATGGAATGACAGCTGCAACGGTAGCAACCCTCATCCTGAGGTGCCCCGCAGGGGCCTCGAAGGACGAGGGTTGCGGCACGAGCGCGCAGAGTGCGCGGCGGATGCTTCGAGGCTTTGCCCTTCGGCCAAAGCACCTCAGCATGAGGGCGGAGGGTGTGGTTAGCCGACGAGATCACACGGAGTGGATAATAGGACGCAACGCAGAACCCTCATCCACCATCCTTAGACAAGCTCAGGATGATGCAGGAGGGGCGGAAGGGGACGCAACCCTGCCGCTTGGCGAACGTGCGTAAAACGCCGCCCGCCAAACAAAACAGAGTGCGCCCCTACACATCAACCCTGCGGCTGCTTCGTCTTTCGCAAATACGGCAACACCGTATCGAACGAACCAAACCGCGTAATCGCATCCTCGTTCGAAACCGCCGCCGTGATGATCACATCTTCGCCCTGCTTCCAGTTGGCTGGCGTCGCCACATGGTGCTTCGCCGTCAGCTGGATAGAGTCGATCGTGCGCAGGATTTCATCGAAGTTGCGGCCTGTCGTCATCGGGTAGGTTAGGATCAGCTTGATCTTCTTGTCGGGGCCGATGACGTAGACCGAGCGGACGGTGGCGTTATCGGCGGGCGTGCGGCCCTCGGAGCTTTCGCCCGCGTCATCCGGCAGCATGTCATAGAGCTTGGCGACCTTGAGATCCTTGTCGCCGATCAGTGGGTAGGCGACCTCGAAGCCGGTGGCGGTCTGAATGTCCTGTTTCCATTTGGAGTGGCTCTCCACCGGATCGACTGAAATGCCGATGACCTTCACATTGCGCTTCTTGAATTCACCATCCAGACCCGCCATTGCGCCAAGTTCTGTTGTGCAGACGGGCGTAAAGTTCTTCGGGTGAGAGAACAGAACAGCCCAGCTATCGCCGATCCACTCATGGAAATTGATAGGTCCCTGAGTTGTATCCGCGGTAAAGTCGGGGGCGGTCTGGTTGATACGCAACGTCATGTCATGCTCCAAGCATAGGGTTAGATATTGAGTTTGACGTGTTGTAAGACTTATGTCACCGGATAAACGACCAGTGAAACGGCTCAAGCTAGGATCGTAATCCTCGTCTGCGTAATCTGAAGGAATGGTTTTGCGTCACCATTCACACGTCGATTCCGCGCAATCTCTCGCACATTATTGTGGCAACTCTGCCGCACCTAGAGGTTTAGTTGGCGCGGGGCCTGTAAACAGGGTTGGCGTTCCCCGCCACTTCTCCTAGAGTGCCTGCATCAACCTAACGAGGGAGGTATTTTATGGCATATTTTTCCAACTCCCCGGTGGCGTCAGCCGATCTGGCCTGAGACGCTCTTTCTCTTTTCATCAAGAGCCTGTTTCTCTTCCGTGCGAAGAGGCAATTGCGTGACGACCGGCTGGTCCGGTTTCGTCTAGTTTTCCTGAATTTTATCGCGCTGCCACGTCGCGCGATTTTCCTCTTTCAATCTATCTATGGGACCGGCAAGTGCCGGAAGCTAGTCATGTCTTTTGGTTTGAAAATACTCCGTAGTCAGGCGTTTCGCAGCGTTTTTCGCTTCTGTTGGACCCATTGGCGTCAACAGCCCGGTCGTGTAGCCTTCATGCTCTGCGCCGTGCTGTTTTCAACGCTAGCCGATGTGCTGACACCCATGTTCGCGGGCCGTTTGGTCGATGCCGTCGTGTCTGGCAGCGCCAGTGACGCAGCGGCGTGGAACAGCGCGCTCTCGGCATTCGCCTGGTTGATGAGCCTTGCCGTGCTCGCGGTGATCCTTCGTCATGCGACGTTTATGACCATCATCAGCTTCACGCTGAGATCGATGACCGATATCGCAGCCGACTCGTTTCATCGCATCCAACGTTTCTCGTCGGACTGGCATGCCAACAGCTTTGCCGGATCGACGGTGCGTAAGGTCACGCGCGGCATGTGGGCGCTGGATATTCTCAACGATACCGTCTTCGTTGCGCTGTTTCCATCCATCATTATGCTGGTCGGATCAACGATCTTGATGACGTGGTACTGGCCGATGATGGGTCTGCTGGTCGGGCTTGGCTCGCTGCTGTTCGTCATCATCACGGTGTGCATGGCGCTGGGCTATGTCGCGCCCATGGCCAGTCTTGCCAACAATTGGGACACCCGCATGGGCGGTGCGCTTGCCGATGCCGTGACCTGCAACGCTGTCGTCAAGGCCTTCGGAGCCGAGGAGCGGGAAGACCAGCGCCTGTCGCGTGTCGTCAGCAAATGGAAGGACCGGACACGCCGCACATGGACCCGCGGCACCATCAATGGCACGCTGCAGGCCAGCCTGCTGAGCGTCATGCGCGCAGGCGTGATCGGGCTTGCATTGATGCTGTGGGCGAGCGGTAACGCCAATGCGGGGGATGTCACCTTCGTGCTGACGGCCTTCTTCATCCTGCAAGGATATTTGCGTGAAATCGGCATGCATATCCGTAACTTGCAGCGTTCGGTGAATGACATGGAGGAACTCGTCTCCATCCATTCGCAGCCACTGGGCATCGAAGATGTGTCCTACGCAAAAACGCTTGTCATCAATGAGGGAAAGATCGAGTTCGACCGGGTGAGCTTCCATTACGGCAGGCATCTGGCGCCGCTCTACAAAGACTTCTCCGTCACCATCAAGCCGGGCGAGCGCGTGGGTCTGGTCGGGCATTCCGGTTCGGGCAAGACGACATTCATCAAGCTCATTCAGCGGCTTCATGATGTCAGCCATGGCACGATCAGCATCGACGGGCAGGATATTTCGCAGGTGTCGCAGGCGTCGCTGCGCCAGCAGATTGCCATCGTGCAGCAAGAGCCGATCCTGTTTCATCGGTCGCTGGCCGAAAACATTGCCTATGCGCGACCCAATGCGACACAGCGGCAGATCGAACATGCGGCACAGCTCGCCAGCGCGCATGGCTTTATCTCCGCTCTGCCGAAGGGATATGGCACGCTGGTGGGGGAACGCGGCATTAAGCTTTCCGGTGGCGAGCGCCAGCGTATTGCCATTGCCCGGGCGTTTCTGGCGGATGCACCTATCCTCATTCTCGACGAGGCAACATCGAGCCTGGATTCGGAATCGGAGATGCTGATCCAGACGGCGATGGAACGTCTGATGCAGGGCCGCACGACGCTGGTCGTGGCGCACCGCCTGTCGACGGTTCGCTCGCTGGACCGGCTGCTGGTGTTCGATCATGGCGAGATTGCCGAGGAAGGAACGCATGTCAGCCTCATCCAAAAGAAGGGCGGCATCTATCGCGGCCTTTTCGAACGGCAGGCGCTGGAGCTGACCAAGGGTCTGGTCATGGACGTCAACTGATAGAAAATGGCCCACGCTGCAGGGATGCGGCGTGGGCCCAATGGATCAGCGCCAGCCAAGTTCTGGCGCGACATATTTCAAAATGGAATCGAGCACATGGACATTGTAGTCGACGCCCAGCTGGTTGGGGATCGTCAGCAGCAATGTATCGGCTTCGGCCACGGCCTCGTCCTGCGCCAGTTCCTTGATCAGCGCATCCGGCTCAGCGGCATATGACCGACCGAAAATCGCGCGGGTTGACGCGTCGATATAGCCGATGCTGTCGCTTTCCTTACTTCCACCGCCGAAATAGGCGCGGTCACGGTCATCCACCAGCGCAAAAATGCTGCGGCTGACGGAGACGCGCGGAGTGCGGGTGTGGCCCGCTTCCTTCCATGCCTCTCGGTAAGCGCGGATTTGCGCCGCTTGCTGAACGTGGAAGGGCTCGCCCGTCTCATCGTTCTTCAGCGTCGAGCTTTGCAGGTTCATACCCAGCTTGGCGGCCCATACCGCCGTAGCATTGGAACTCGCACCCCACCAGATGCGGTCGCGCAAACCTTCCGAATGCGGCTCAAGACGCAGGAGGCCGGGCGGATTGGGAAACATCGGGCGTGGATTGGGTTCGGCAAAGCCTTCGCCTTTCAGCACCTCCAAAAACACTTCGGCATTGTGGCGACCCATATCGGCATCGCTTGTGCCTTCCTTCGGTTGAAAGCCGAAATAGCGCCAGCCTTCGATGACCTGCTCAGGCGAACCGCGGCTGATACCCAATTGTAGACGACCTTCCGAAATCAGGTCCGCAGAGCCTGCGTCTTCCGCCATGTAGAGCGGATTTTCATAGCGCATGTCGATCACGCCGGTGCCAATTTCAATGGTCTTTGTCCGGGCGCCAACGGCTGCCAGCAGTGGAAAGGGCGAGGCAAGCTGACGGGCAAAGTGGTGGACGCGAAAATACGCGCCATCGACGCCGATCTCTTCAGCAGCCACGGCAAGTTCGATGGATTGTTTCAGCACGTCCTTAGGGGTGCGCGTCTGCGAATGCGCGCCGGGGCTCCAGTGACCGAAAGACAGAAAGCCAATCTTCTTCATGATATTCACCTGAATTGCATATGTTTCGTTGCCAGACATATAGTGTGCAAATCGCGGAATGTACGGCCAAGATTGTGAACAGTCTGTTCAGACCTCGCCAATAGGACGGTCTAGTTTCGCCGCTTATCCGCAAGTGAGAGTGCCGAGTCGGTGTCGCCGAGCGGCAAATCCAGCCCCTCAAACAGCCTGTTTTGAGGTGCCACACAAAAAAGATTCGATCCAAATCGTTTGAAAAATCCTTGCCGCCAAAAAAGGCTTGGATAGTTATCTCCTTCAAGACAATAGTGTTTCCCGTGATGAGAAATCGATCATCTGCTTCTGTAGAAGTCATCGATAACGACGGTAAACATTAACGAGGAGGAAATACCTTGGCACGAATTACGCTCCGCCAATTGCTCGATCACGCAGCCGAACACGGTTATGGCGTGCCTGCTTTCAACATCAACAATATGGAACAGGCGCTGGCAATTATGGAAGCGGCGGATGCGACGAATTCGCCCGTCATTATGCAGGCATCGCGCGGCGCACGTGCTTATGCAAACGACATCATGCTCAAGCACATGATGGATGCGGTGGTTGAAATCTACCCGCATATTCCTGTCTGCGTCCATCTGGACCATGGCAACGAGGCGGCAAGCTGCATGACGGCCATGCAGGCTGGTTTCACATCCGTCATGATGGATGGTTCGCTGAAGGCTGACGGCAAGACCCCCGGCGATTGGGATTACAACGTTGGCGTCACCCGCCAGGTCACGACCATGGCACACTACGGCGGCATCTCCGTCGAGGGCGAACTCGGTGTTCTCGGCTCGCTGGAAACCGGCATGGGCGAGGCCGAAGACGGCCACGGTGCTGAAGGTGTTCTCTCGCACGACCAACTGCTGACCGACCCGGATGAGGCCGTCAAGTTCGTGCAGGAAACCAAGGTCGATGCGCTGGCCGTCGCCATGGGCACAAGCCACGGTGCTTACAAGTTCACCCGTAGACCTGACGGTTCCGTGCTGGCCATGAACGTCATCGAGGAAATTCATAACAAGCTGCCCAACACGCACCTCGTCATGCATGGTTCATCGACTGTGCCTCAGGATTTGCAGGACATCATCAACGCCTATGGCGGCGCCATCAAGCCGACCTGGGGTGTGCCGATCGAGGAAATCCAGCGCGGAATCAAGAACGGCGTTCGCAAAATCAACATCGACACCGACTGCCGCATGGCCATCACCGGCCAGATCCGCAAGGTTATGGCGGAAGACCCAGCGGAATTCGATCTGCGCAAATATCTGAAGCCAGCGCGCGAGGCTATGACGAAGCTCTGTAAGGAACGCTTCGAGTTGTTTTGGACGGAAGGTCAGGCTTCGAAGATCACGCCTATTCCGCTTCGGGATATGGCGAAGCGTTACGCGTCGGGTGAACTCGACCCGGTTGTTTCCTAAGCGGTTGAGGGAGGCTTAAGCCTCTCAATCGTCATGCTCAGGCTCGTCCCGAGCATCTGCTACGGTTCGTCTTGCGCGACGGTAGTGGCTCTTGAAGCAGATAAGAAAACCAAAAAAGCCGGAAGCGATGAATTCGCCTCCGGCTTTTTCTGTTTCTGGCACAAGCCCGCGTCGCAGCCTGCTTGAGCGGTAGTAGACCCTCGGGACAGGCCCGAGGGTGACGAACGCGGGGGTGGTGCTACAAAAACCGGAGGCAGCGAACTGCCTCCGGCATGCTTTCAATCCAGCAGACTTACTTCTGCCAGCTCTTGACCAACTCGTCATAATTCACGGTCATCGGCTTTTCTTTTTCTTCCGCGATCTTCAACTGAGGCGCAAGGTGGCCCTTCGAAACGGCGTCCTTGTTCCAGTATTCCAGATCGTGCTCTTCGGCCAGCTTCGGTCCGATTTCGCCCTGAACGCCTGCACGTTCCAGACGCTGCATGACCTTTTCCTGTTCGGCACAGAGCGAGTCCATGGCTTCCTGCGCTGTCTTTGCACCGGAGGATGCATCGCCCACGGCCTGCCACCACAGCTGAGCCAGCTTTGGATAGTCAGGAACGTTGGTGCCGGTTGGAGACCACTGAACGCGGGCAGGCGAGCGATAGAACTCGATCAGGCCGCCGAGGTCCTTGGCGCGCTTGGTAAAGCTTTCGTGGTTGATCGAGGAGTCGCGGATGAGCGTCAGGCCGACATGGCTTTTCTTCACATCAACGGTCTTCGATGTCACGAACTGCGCGTAGAGCCATGCTGCCTTGGCGCGGTCGTCGGGAGTGGACTTCATCAGTGTCCAGGAACCCACGTCCTGATAACCGAGCTTCATGCCATCTTTCCAATAGACACCGTGCGGAGAGGGGGCCATGCGCCACTTCGGCGTGCCATCCTCGTTGACCACGGGCAAGCCCTTCTTGACCGCATCCGCCGTAAACGCCGTGTACCAGAAAATCTGCTGCGCAACTTCGCCCTGCGCCGGAACGGGACCGGATTCAGAGAAGTTCATGCCCGCAGCTGCTGGAGGCGCGTAAGCCTTCAACCAGTCGAGGTATTTCTGGATCGCGTAGACAGAGGCAGGACCGTTGGTATCACCGCCGCGTGCAACGCAGGAGCCGACGGGCTGAGACTTTTCGTTGACCTTGATGCCCCATTCATCGACAGGCAGCCCGTTTGGCAAGCCCTTGTCGCCGTTGCCAGCCATGGAAAGCCAGGCATCTGTAAAGCGCCAACCGAGTGACGGGTCTTTCTTGCCATAATCCATATGGCCATAGACTTTTTTGCCGTTGATTTCACGACCGGTGAAGAAGGCGGCGATGTCTTCATAGGCTGACCAATTGACGGGAACGCCGAGATCGTAGCCATACTTGGCCTTGAAGTCTGCCTTGTTCTTTTCGTCGTTGAACCAGTCATACCGGAACCAGTAGAGGTTCGCGAATTGCTGGTCAGGCAGCTGGTAGAGCTTGCCGTCAGGTGCTGTCGTGAATTTCGTACCGATGAAATCCTTCAGGTCGAGGCCGGGATTGGTCACGTCCTTGCCTTCGTTGGCCATCCAGTCTGTCAGGTTGCGGGCCTGCTGGTAGCGCCAATGGGTGCCGATCAGGTCGCTATCGTTGACGAAGGCGTCATAGATGTTTTCGCCAGACTGCATCTGCGTCTGGAGTTTCTCCACCACGTCACCTTCGCCGATCAAGTCGTGCGTCAGCTTGATGCCGGTGATTTCCGAAAATGCCTTGGCCAGTACCTTGGATTCATACTCATGCGTCGTCAGCGTTTCCGAGACGACCTTGATATCCATGCCGGCAAAAGGTTTGGCGGCATCGATGAACCATTGCATTTCCTTTTCCTGATCAGCACGGGAAAGGCTCGAGAGATCGCCGATTTCCTTGTCCAGAAAGGTCTTGGCCTCGTTCATCCCGGCGTTTGCCACGCCTGATAGTGCCAGCAGCGCCGCTGCCGTCGTTGTTAAAAGATGCACTCGCATAATCATCCTCCCAGTGTTTACGATTGCTTGCAGATGTATCTCCGGGCGGTCCTCCCTCCCGGTATTTCAGTCGGGTGAGCTATACGAAGCGGAACACGCCAATCGCATAGACAACCGAAAGAGCCAGTGCCCACCAAAGGCCGGGGCCGACGAGGCCAAGCCAACCGAGGTGGATGAATGCGGAGCCGAGCAGCGACACGAACAACCGGTCGCCACGTGTCGTCTCGAAGCGTAGGATTCCAACGCGCGGATTGCCGCCGGGCGAGATATATTCCCAAACCGCCATGCCGATCAGCAGCAGCAATATGGTCAAAAAAAACAGCGCCGTTGGCAGCGTCCATGCCATCCAGGAAAAATTCATGTTCTTTCTCCCTTTTCGCGAGTCGGTGCAGCCCATCCTAAAAATGCTTTTTTGGAATTTCGCGGCGTTGCTTTAACCCTTATCCAATGACGGCTCTCGTCATATTGAGGAATAGCTGAAGCTGGCGCGCGAAGTTCTTCATTTGGTTGCAATACGTTGGGTTCCGGTCTGAAGTTATTTGGTTTGTTCGCTACTGGCACGAGTTTGACAGATGGCTTCCAATTGGAGCGCTCGTCAAAAATCGCTTTGCCGACTTCCTTCCCCCACGACCAGCGAGAGGTTCGAAATGAAATTTCCAACTTCTGAACCACGACCGCGTCTGGACCTGAATTAGAAACTATCGTCAAAAAGGTTCTGTCGCGGTTATAGTCGGTTTCAGATGGAGCAAACACCGTTACACTTAGTTTGGTGCGCCTCAAAAACCATTGTATGAAGTTAGCAATCGCTATTAGCGTTGCTAACACCGCGCCATAAAGAGCAACCAAGTCGACGTCATCTAGATGTGTCATCACACTCTCCCCAGGGCAAAGCCCTTGGCGATGTAGTTTCGGACGAAATAGATGACGAGAGCGCCGGGTATGATGGTCAGCACACCGGCGGCGGCCAGCACGCCCCAGTCCATGCCGGAGGCAGAAACGGTACGGGTCATGGTGGCGGCAATCGGCTTGGCGGCGGTTGTCGTCAGCGTTCTGGCAAGCAGCAATTCGACCCATGAGAACATGAAGCAGAAGAAGGCCGCGACACCAATGCCGCTGGCAATCAGGGGCATGAAAATCTTCACGAAAAAGCGCGGGAAGGAATAGCCGTCAATATAGGCGGTTTCATCGATTTCCTTGGGAACGCCGGACATGAAGCCTTCGAGAATCCACACCGCCAAGGGAACGTTGAACAGGCAGTGAGCAATCGCGACCGCGATATGCGTATCGATCAACCCGAAAGCTGAATAGAGCTGGAAGAAGGGCAGGGCGAATACGGCGGGTGGTGCCATGCGGTTGGTCAGCAGCCAGAAGAACAGATGCTTGTCGCCAAGGAAGCGATAGCGCGAGAAAGCATAGGCGGCGGGCAGCGCGGCGGCGACCGAGATCACCGTGTTCATCACCACATAGATGATGGAGTTGATGTAGCCGTTGTACCAGGCCGGATCGGTGAAGATGATGGTGTAATTGCGAAGGGTCGGGTTTTGCGGCCAGAGCGAAAAGGCACCAAGGATTTCACCGTTTTCCTTGAAGCTCATATTCACGAGCCAGTAGATTGGCAGCAGCAGGAACACGATATAAATCGTCGGGATCAAAAAGGAGAAGCGGGTGATGGATTTGGAATTGCTCATGGTGGTCTCCTTTCTCAAGCCTGTTCGTCGCTGTTGGTCATGACGGTGTAGAAAATCCACGACAGAGCGAGGATGATCAGGAAGTAGATGATCGACATCGCTGCTGCCGGGCCAAGGTCGAACTGGCCGACTGCCATTTTCACGAGGTCTATGGACAGGAAGGTGGTGGAGTTGCCGGGACCGCCGCCTGTGACGACGAAGGGTTCGGTGTAGATCATGAAGCTGTCCATGAAGCGCAGCAGCACGGCAATCAGCAACACACGCTTCATCTTCGGCAACTGGATGTAGCGAAAGACGGACCAGCGCGATGCGCCATCGATGCGGGCGGCTTGGTAATAGGCATCGGGGATCGATACCAGACCCGCATAGCAGAGGAGTACAACGAGGCTCGTCCAGTGCCAGACATCCATGATGATGACGGTTGCCCAGGCATCGACCGGATCCTGCGTGTAGTTGTAGTCGATGCCGAGCATGGAGAGGTAGTGGCCGAGAAAGCCGATATCGACGCGCCCGAAGACCTGCCAGATGGTGCCGACGACGTTCCACGGAATGAGAAGCGGCAGCGCCATCAGTACGAGGCAGACCGGGACGCCAAAGCCTGTTTTCGGCATGTTCAGCGCAATGAGAATGCCAAGTGGTATCTGGATGGCCAGAATGACGAAGGAGAAAATCAGGTTGCGCATCAGCGCATCCCAGAAGCGTGGGGAATGCAGCATCTGCACGAACCAATCGGTTCCCGCCCAGAAGAACTGGTTGTTGCCGAACGTATCCTGAACCGAGTAGTTCACGACCGTCATCAGTGGAATGACGGCGGAAAATGCGACGAGGATCAGAACCGGGATGACCAGAAACCACGCCTTGTTGTTGAACGTCTTTTCCATGGTCAGGCTCCCGTACCAACGCGCCAGCTATCGGCGTAGATGCCGATTGCCTTGGGATCGAAAGTGACGCAGGGTTCAGACGGGATGTCGCCATCCTCAGGCACCACCACCGTTAGGGGATGACCGGCAAAGCTGGCGCGGACGATCTTTTGGCGACCGATATCCTCGACCTTGCTGATGGTAACCGGCATGCCCTCGCGACCGAGCGCGATGAATTCCGGGCGAATGCCGAGTTCCGTTTTTGCGCCTGTCTCAACATTTGGCGCCGCGTCGAGCAAGACATGCTGATCGCCTATTTTCGCCTGCGCGCCATCCAGTGACACAGGCATGAAGTTCATGCCGGGAGAGCCGATGAAATAGCCGACGAAGGTGTGGCTTGGCCGCTCGAACAGTTCGGCAGGCGTGCCGATCTGCACGATCTGGCCGTCATACATCACGACGACCTTGTCTGCGAAGGTCATGGCTTCGGTCTGGTCGTGCGTGACATAGACCATGGTAAAGCCGAACTGTTTGTGCAGGCGCTTCAGTTGCGAGCGCAGCACCCACTTCATATGCGGGTCGATGACAGTCAGCGGCTCATCGAAGAGAATGGCGTTGACATCGTTGCGGACGAGACCGCGACCCAGCGAAATCTTCTGTTTCTGGTCCGCCGTCAGGCGGTGCGCGCGGCGCTTGGCCCAGGATGAGAGATCGATCATCTCGAGAATTTCATTGACGCGCCTGTCGACATCCGGCTCCGAAACACCGCGATTGCGCAGCGGAAAGGCCAGATTGTCGTAGACGGTCATGGTGTCGTAGATGACCGGAAACTGGAACACCTGCGCAATGTTACGCTGTTCCGTCGGCAGGTCGGTCACGTCCTTTCCATCGAACAGAATGCGGCCATCCGACGGATTGATGAGGCCGGAAATGATGTTGAGCAGGGTGGTCTTGCCGCACCCGGATGGGCCGAGCAGCGCGTAAGCACCGCCATCGCTCCACTCGTAATTCACTTCCTTTAAGGCATAATCATTGGCTGCCCTGGCCTTGGCGTTGTAGGCGTGGCGGATGTGATCGAGACTGATGCGTGCCATGGTCTCTTCTCCTCACGCGGCTACTTGTTGCGGGGTGGCAAGCGAGTGGCCATTCGCATCGAACGCCATCAAATGGCGTGTATCCAGATAGATATCGATCTGGCGGTCGGGCTCGATATCCAGAATGCCGCGCGTCAGCATGACCCAGCGATTGCCGGCAAAATCGACGTGAATGAAGCTTTCGGAACCGGCGATTTCGGAGATCAGCGTTTTGGCGGCCAGCTTCACCGCGCCACTATCGGTGGGCGCCGGATAGAGATGGTGCGGATGGAACGCCACGGTCACGGGGCCATCGGCAATGCCTGAGAGGTGCGCTGGTACGTCGAAAACAGGCTGGCTATTGTGCAGAAACGAAGGACCGGAACGGCTCAGCGCGAAGATATTGAGTGGCGGGTCGGCGAAGGTCTTTGCAGAGACGAGATCGACAGGGTTTCTGTAGAGATCGATGGTGGCGCCATATTGGGCGATGTGCCCCTTATGCATGGTGGCGGTATTGCCGCCCAGAAGCAGGGCTTCGGATGGCTCGGTCGTGGCGTAAACGAAGATCGCGCCGGACAAAGCGAAAATTTTCGGCAGTTCTTCGCGCAGCTCCTCACGCAGCTTGTAATCGAGGTTGGCAAGCGGCTCATCCAGCAGCACGAGGCTGGCATTCTTGACGATAGCGCGAGCAAGGGCCGTGCGCTGCTGTTGCCCGCCGGAAAGATTAAGCGGTGTACGATCGAGATAAGGTGTCAGCCGCAGCATGTCGGCAGCGCGCCGCACTTCGCGGTCTATGGTTGCCTTGTCCTTTTTGGCAATCCGCATGGGGGAGGCGATGTTCTCGTAAACGGTGAGCGCCGGGTAATTGATGAACTGCTGGTAGACCATGGCAACGCTGCGGTCTTGCACGCGCTTGCCGGTGACATTGGCACCATCGAACAGCAGCTGGCCCTCGGTCGGTTTGTCTAGACCGGCCATCAGCCGCATCAGCGATGTTTTTCCAGACAGCGTCGGCCCCAGCAGCACGTTCAACGTGCCGCGCTTGAGGGTCAGATTGGTTGGGTAGATGTGGTAATCACCACCCACCATCTTAGCAATGTTGCGTAATTCCAGCATGCTGTCCCGAGGCCTCCCAACCTGCAAGATATCTGCTTCAATGTCAGTCTTTTACGCCCTTTCGGGCGTTCATCATGCGGCGATAGACGCCATGTAACTGTCGAGCGCGGCTGCCTCTTCCTTGGAAAAATGCAGGCCCTGCTTCGTTCTGCGCCACAGCACGTCGTCGCTGGTTCTTGCCCATTCCTGGCGCACTAGCCACTCGACTTCGCGCTCGTAAAGATCGCCTCCGAAATGCTGACCGAGCGCCTCCATGCTGGTCGCATCCCCAAGGATCGCATTTGCTTTCGTTCCGTAAAGACGCACCAGTCTGCGCGCCTGACGCTCGGATAGAAAGCTATATTTTGTGTTGAGCTTTTTAACTTCGGCCTCGTAGCCGGTGGCAGCGAAGTCACCGCCCGGAAGCGAGCTTTTTCCAGTCCAAGGTTTCCCCTTGTCGCCAATGGCCTCAGCCACTTTCTCAAGGGCATGTTCCGCCAGGCGGCGGTAGGTCGTCAGCTTGCCGCCGAAGACGTTCAGCAATGGTGCTTCACCGGAAGCATTCTCAAGCTTCAGAACGTAGTCGCGCGTGGCTTCCTGCGCACTGGACGCGCCATCGTCAAACAGCGGGCGAACCGCCGAATAGGTCCAGACGATATCGTCTTTCGTTACCGGTTCAGCGAAATATTCACTGGCGGCGTTGCAGAGGTAATCTGTCTCTTCGCTGCTGATTTTCACATCCGCCGGGTCACCCGTGTAATCCCGGTCGGTGGTACCAATCAGCGTGAAATCCGTCTCATAGGGAATGGCAAAAATGATGCGGTTGTCTGGGTTCTGGAAGAAGTAGGCCCTGACATCGTTGAACTTCTTTTTCACGATGATGTGGCTGCCCTGAACCAGCCGCACATTGTGCACTTGATTTTTGCCCGCCGCATTCGACAGCACATTGTCCACCCATGGGCCGGAGGCGTTCACCAGCATGCGCGCCTGCACGGTCTTAACGGTGCCGGTCGCGTTTTCCTTCACATCAACGTTCCAAAGCCCGCCTTCGCGACGAACCGAAACCACCTTTGCGCGGCTCATGATGTCGGCGCCTTTGTCGGCAGCGTCCCGCGCGTTCAGTACCACCAGACGCGCATCATCTACCCAACCATCCGAATATTCGAAGGCCTTGGTGAAGAGCGGCTTCAAAGGCTTGCCAGCGGGATCACGGCGCATGTCGAGCGACTTCGTAGCGGGCAGAAGCTTGCGGCCACCAAGATGGTCGTAGAGGAAGAGACCAAGACGAATAAGCCATGCCGGGCGGATGCCGCCCTTGTGGAACGGCAGAACGAAGCGCATCGGCCAGATGATGTGCGGTGCCATGGCCCACAACACTTCGCGTTCCATCAGCGCTTCGCGCACAAGGCGGAACTCATAATGTTCGAGATAGCGAAGACCGCCGTGAATGAGTTTGGTTGCGCCAGACGAGGTGCCGGAGGCGAAATCATTCATCTCGGCAAGGGTCACCGAATAGCCGCGACCGGCAGCATCACGGGCTATTCCGCAGCCATTGATGCCTCCACCGATCACGAAAATATCGCGGACCGCCTGCTCACTCACCTTGTCTCTCCCTGCCGCGACATTCCGCCGCTTATTGTTGGAATTCGAAATTGAGGCGAGTTAAAATGAAAATAAAGTGAATGTCAAACGAATGTTAATCGTTTCAATTTTCAGGCTGTAAACGTTCGCTTTCGATCAACCGAACGTCGTTTTCCTTGCAGATGGCTTTGACGGATGCAAGCGGACAGTGGTCCGTAATGAAGGTGTGGACTTGCGAGAGATGACCTATTCTCACCGGTGCCGTGCGGTCGAATTTGCTGGAGTCGGAGACCAGAATAACATGCCGAGCATTGGCGATGATGGCCTGCGCGACTTTCACCTCGCGAAAGTCGTAATCCAGCAACGCGCCATCCTTGTCGATGGCCGAGACACCGATCACGGCGTAGTCCACCTTGAATTGGCGGATGAAATCCACGGCAGCTTCACCGACAATACCGCCATCCGTGCCGCGCACCACACCACCGGCAATGACGACCTCAATACCGGGAAATATCCGTAACCTATTGGCAACATTGATATTGTTGGTAATTACCATCAGTTCTTGGTGATCTACCAGCGCCTCACCAACGGCCTCGGTGGTGGTGCCGATGTTGATGAATAATGACGATTTATGGGGAATGAGCCCGGCTGCAGCGCGACCTATCGCCTGTTTTTCCGTCGCGGCAATCGAGCGTCTGGCTTCATATTTCACGTTTTCGGTGCTGCTGGGAAAGATCGCGCCGCCATGAATTCGCGTCAGCGCACGCGCCTCGCAAAGATCGTTCAAATCCTTGCGAATGGTCTGCGCAGTGACTGAAAATCGCGTGGCGAGATCATCCACGCTGACCTTGCCTTCGGATTTCGCAAGTTCGATGATATCAATCTGGCGCGATGAGAAAAACATGGAGGCTTCTATCCGGCAATATTTGTGGACTTTCGTTTTATTTCATTTTTTTGAGAAACGAAAGTGCGCTGACGCGCGGATAGGAGCAAGGTTTTCCACAATCACCGCCCTTACGACCCCTCTAATTTGTCCGCCTGATAAATATTGGGGTTGCGCCTCGACGCATTTTGTCCTTGTTTGCGCGTTCTCACACTTTATGGGGAAATTAAAAAAATGAATTCTATAAAAACAACAACGCGTGCCGCAATCCTGCTAGGTTCGCTTCTGATTGGCGCCAGTTCAGCTCTCGCGGAAACCGTTCTTCATCGCGGTAATGCCGGGGAACCACAAACCCTCGATCAGGCACAGACCTCGATCAACATCGAAGCTTTCATTCTGAAAGACCTTTACGAAGGTCTGACCATTTATGATGCCGCCGGTAAGATCGTTCCCGGTGCAGCCGAAAGCTGGACGCTGTCTGACGACGGCACCGTATACACATTCAAAATTCGCGCCGATGCCAAGTGGTCGGACGGTTCGCCTGTTACCGCCGAAGACTTCGTATTCTCCTTCAAGCGTGTCGAAGACCCGAAGACCGCCGCGAAATACGCCAATATTCTTTACCCCATCAAGAATGCCGAAAAGCTCAACAAGGGCGAAGGCAAGCTAGATGATCTCGGCATAAAGGCCGTCGACGAAAAGACGCTGGAAATCACGCTCGAGCGCCCGACCCCATTCTTTCTGGAGCTGCTCGCACACCAGACAGCGCTCCCTGTTTCCAAAGCAAGCGTCGAGAAGAACGGTGCTGACTTCGTCAAGCCCGGCGTCATGGTTTCTAACGGTGCCTATACGTTGCAGTCCCATGTTCCCAACGACAGCCTGATTGTCGTCAAGAACCCTAACCACTGGGATGCCGCCAACACCAAGATCGATAAGGTGATCTTCTACCCAATCGATGACCAGGCTGCATCCGTTCGTCGCTTTGAAGCCAAAGAAATGGACCTTGCGTTCAACTTCTCCGCAGACCAGCTGGAGCGTTTGAAGAAGTCTTATGGTGAGCAGGTTCACGTCTCTCCGACGCTTGCGACCTATTATTACACCTTCGACACCCGCGAAGCGCCTTATAGCGACGTTCGCGTTCGCCGGGCTCTCTCCATGTCGGTAGACCGCGACTTCCTGGCTAAGGAAATCTACAGCGGCTCGCAGGTGCCTGCTTACTCCATGGTTCCGCCCGGCATGGACAGCTATGGCGAACCGGCAAAGGCCGATTTCGCCTCAATGTCGCAGCTAGATCGTGAAGACGAAGCGCTCAAGCTGATGAAGGAAGCCGGTTACGGTGAAGGCGCTAAGCCCCTGTCCATCGAAATCCGCTACAACACCAACCCTAACCATGAGCGTGTCGCCACCGCCATTGCGGACATGTGGAAAACCACGTTCGGCGCGAATGTTTCGCTGGTGAATCTCGATGTCGCCTCGCACTACGGTTACCTGCAGGAAGGCGGCAAGTACAATGTCGCGCGCGCTGGCTGGGTTGCTGACTATGCTGATGCCGAAAACTTCCTTAACCTTTCTGTCTCGTCCAACACGACGTTCAACTATTCGAAGTTCAACAATGCTGAATTCGATGCGCTGATGAAGAAGTCTTATGATGAGAAAGACCCTGCTGCGCGTTCCAAGCTGCTGCATGATGCTGAAGCCATCCTGATGAAGGAGCAGCCGGTTGCGCCGCTGCTAACGCAGGCCGATCTCTGGCTGGTATCCAACCGCGTTAAGGGTTGGGAAGACAATGCGGCCAACGAACACCTCAGCCGCTTCCTGAGCGTTTCCGAATAAGCAGTGCTGCCACGGTGGTTTTGAAACATGTCGCGCAAGGGCTCCAGGCTTTTGCGCGACATGCTGAAAGAACGGGCGAAAGCGTGAAGGCGATGATAAAGTCGCGATATGCTAAGCCGCCGTGCCATGCCGGAGCCTGAAATATTATGATCTCTTTCGTCCTGCGCCGTTTGGCGAGCGCCGTGCCGACGTTGTTTATCGTCGTCACGATTTCTTTTTTTCTGATGCGATTTGCACCCGGCGGTCCGTTCAACCTTGAACGTCCGCTGCCCCCGCAGACCATGGAAAACCTGATGAGAACCTATCATCTGGATGAACCCTTGTGGCGTCAGTATCTGATCTACATGAAAAACGCCGTCACCGGCGACTTCGGCCCCAGTTACATTTACAAAGACAACACCGTTGCCCAGCTGATTGGCAAGGGTCTGCCCTATTCGCTTGAGCTTGGTTTCTACGCGTTACTGCTGGCTTTGATCGGCGGCGTCTTGGCTGGTACGTTTGCGGCATTGCGGCAGAACAGCCTGTTCGACTTTTCTCTGATGTCTGTGTCGACAGTCGGCGTTACCGTTCCGAACTTCGTCGTGGCACCCGTGCTGACGCTGGTTTTTGCGGTTCTGCTGGGTCTTTTGCCCGCCGGAAGCTGGGGTGACGGTTCTCTGCGCTATCTGCTGTTGCCGATGATTGCGCTGGCTTTGCCACAGCTTGCGGTCATTGCGCGTCTCACGCGCGGCTCGATGATCGAAGCCCTGCGCATGGACCATATTCGTACGGCAAAAGCTTATGGGCTTCCCAGCCGCACCGTCGTCATCGTCCACGCCATGCGCGCGGCCATGCTGCCGGTCGTATCCTATCTCGCCCCTTGCGCGGCGGCTTTGCTGACTGGTTCTGCCGTCATCGAAACGATCTTCACCATTCCCGGTGTCGGTCGCTACTTCGTGCTGGGTGCCATCAATCGTGACTATACGCTTGTCATGGGAACCGTCGTTCTCATCGCGCTCTTCGTCATTGTTTTCAATCTGGTGGTCGATATTCTGTACGGCCTTCTTGATCCGAGGGTCAGACATGACTGATATCCCCGGCATAACAGCCGTTTCTCCTTCGGTGAAAAGCCGAAGCCTCTTCCAGCTCGCGACTATGCGCTTCCGCCGCAACAAGGCGGCCATGGCCGGTTCGGTCATGCTGGTTTTGATCACGCTGTTCTCGTTTCTGGGGCCGCATTTCCTCACGCACACCTATGATCAGGTGTTTTCGTCCTATGTTTCCGTTGCGCCTAGCCTGGATGCCCGGCCCGATGCAGATAGTCTTCAGGGTGTGATGGAAGGTGTTGCCGGTCGTGCACGCGTCGATCTCAAGGAGTTTGCGGTCGAAGGCCAGAAATTTACGGCAACCGTCACGTCGTCCAGCCAGATCGACCCGCGCACGACACGCTATTTCGACCGTGCCAACGAGTTCGAAAACACCAAGGTCGTCGCCACCGAAGACGATGGTCGCACGCTGAAAATCGAAGGCGATGTGAACCGCGAATATTTCTTCTTCGGCACCGATAGCAATGGTCGCGATCTTCTCGTTCGCGTCATGCTCGGCGGGCAGATATCGATTGCGGTCGGCGTTCTCGCCAGTCTCGTATCGCTCGGTATCGGCGTCGTTTATGGCGCGACTGCCGGTTATATTGGTGGTCGTGTCGACAATGCGATGATGCGTTTTGTCGAGATCCTTTATTCGCTGCCCTTCGTGTTTCTCGTCGTCGTGCTCGTGGTGTTCTTCGGGCGAAGTTTCATTCTCATCTTCCTCGTCATAGGCGCGGTGGAATGGCTGGATATGGCGCGCATCGTGCGCGGACAGACGTTGGCACTGAAGCGACGCGAGTTCGTGGGTGCCGCACAGGCGCTGGGCCTGACTGATTGGCAGATTATCCGCCGTCACATCATTCCCAACACCATCGGCACCGTCGTCGTGTTCGTGACCGTCGTGGTACCGAAGGTCATCCTCCTGGAAAGCTTCCTGTCCTTCCTGGGCCTTGGCGTTCAGGCGCCATTGACCAGCTGGGGTGCGCTGATTTCCGAAGGTGCCAGCAATATGCAGTCGGCTCCATGGCTGCTGATATTCCCGGCGACTTTCTTCGTGCTAACGCTGTTTTCTTTGAACTTTGTGGGTGACGGGTTGCGTGACGCGCTCGATCCCAAGGATCGTTGATATGAATACGACATCTGAAACCATTCTTTCCGTGCGTGGACTGAAGGTCGATTTCACGACGCCGGATGGTGCCGTGAGCGCCGTGAAAGGCATCGATCTCGATGTGAAGCCGGGTGAAACGCTTGCCGTAGTCGGGGAATCCGGTTCCGGCAAAAGCCAGACCATGATGGGCATCATGGGCCTGCTGGCCGCCAACGGCCAGGTTCAGGGCTCAGCCAAATATCGCGGACGCGAATTGATCGGCTTGCCGGTCGATGAGCTGAACGCCATCAGGGGCGCAAAGATCACCATGATCTTTCAGGAGCCGATGACCTCGCTCGATCCGCTCTACAAGATCGGCAAACAGATCGCAGAGCCCATCATTCACCACCGCGGATGCACCAAGGCAGAAGCGAGAACCCGGGTTCTGGAACTGATGCAGCTTGTCGGCATTCCCGATCCCGGCAGGCGCATCGACAGCTATCCGCACGAGCTGTCCGGTGGTCAGCGCCAGCGCGTGATGATTGCCATGGCGCTTGCCAACGAGCCGGACCTTTTGATTGCCGACGAGCCGACAACGGCGCTCGACGTCACCATTCAGGCCCAGATTCTCGATTTGTTGAAATCCCTGCAACAGCGTTTCGGCATGGCCATCGTGCTGATTACCCACGATCTGGGCGTTGTCAGGCACTTCGCCGATCGCGTTGCCGTCATGCGTCGCGGTGAGATAGTGGAGACGGGGACAACGGAAGACATCTTCGAGCGTCCGCAGGCGGATTACACCAAGATGCTGCTGGATGCCGAGCCCAGCGGTCACAAGCCACCTGTCGGCCCGGAAGCGCCAACGGTCTTGTCTGGCCAGAACGTGACGGTGGATTACGAAATACCGGGTGGCCTGTTCACGAAGGCCACCGCGTTTCGCGCTGTCGATGGCGTCAATGTCAATCTGCGCCAGGGGCAGACGATTGGTATCGTCGGAGAATCCGGCTCGGGCAAATCCACGCTGGGTCGTGCGCTGTTGCGGTTGACGCCGTCTACCGGGCGCCTGTTCTTCGGCAAGACGGATATTTCCAGTCTCGGCAGAAAAGCCATGCGGCCCATGCGTCGTCAGCTTCAGCTGGTGTTTCAGGACCCCTACGGCTCGCTGTCGCCGCGCCAGACGGTCGGCGAGATCATCACTGAAGGCCTGTTCGTGCATGCACCGGAGCTGAGCCGGGCGCAACGCGATACGCGCGCCATCGAGGCGCTGACGGAAGTCGGGCTCGATCCCGCTGCCCGCAACCGCTATCCGCACGAGTTCTCCGGTGGCCAGCGCCAACGCATCGCCATCGCACGTGCGATCATTCTCAAGCCAGATGTCGTCATTCTCGATGAGCCGACCTCTGCGCTCGACCGTTCGGTGCAGGGGCAGGTCATCGACCTGCTGCGCGAGTTGCAAAAGACGCACGGGCTGTCCTACATCTTCATCAGCCATGACCTTTCAGTCATCAAGGCGATCTCCGATTACGTCATCGTCATGAAGGACGGAAAGATCGTGGAAGAGGGCGCTACCGACGCAATCTTCAACAATCCGACAGCCGATTATACCAAGACGCTGATCCAGTCCGCCTTCACGGCAGACGTTGCTGCATAAAACTAAGCCCGGCCGTCATGGCCGGGCGCTTATCCTTGACCTCCCAAGGAACAAGGCCCTCACATCTGCGTTATGACTTCGTGAAAATAGATGTGTGCCGGTAAGGCACCGTGGAGGGAATATGTTCAAGGTTATTCAGATTGCTGGTCTCGCTGTCACTATGGCCGTTTCGGGCTTTGCGATGACAGGCACTGCAAGTGCGCAGGATATGGAATTGAGAATTGGGCGTGATGGCGTGCGTCCAGTCATTCGTGATCGCGACCGCGATATGGACCGTAGAGGCCCACCGATGCGTGGTTGCAGCGAGCGCGAAGCCCGTGCCGCAGCCCGCGCTTCCGGCCTTCGTGATCCGCAGATCGTTCGCGCAACGCCGCGCCGCATCGTTGTCGAAGGCTACACACGCCGTGGTTCCGACACCATTACGTTCGCAAACGAACGTGGCTGCCCGGAAATCTGAGAAGTAAACCTTTCAGAAAATAAGTTGTACTAAATTGAAACTCGCGTTTAGCGAGTTTCTTTGCGTTTAGGCCATCCACTACAATTTGGATTAGTAATTTCTAAATTTAGATGTAC
This sequence comes from Agrobacterium vaccinii, assembly GCF_021310995.1. Classification (NCBI taxonomy): domain Bacteria; kingdom Pseudomonadati; phylum Pseudomonadota; class Alphaproteobacteria; order Hyphomicrobiales; family Rhizobiaceae; genus Agrobacterium; species Agrobacterium vaccinii. The sequence continues at coordinate 1,525,650 of NZ_CP054151.1, forward strand.
TAATAAGCATAATGGTTGCACTTTATTTGGGGGTATTCCGCAGTGTTCGCCGTACTTGAATGTGTTGCGTTACAACATGATCGACGGATTGTCGTTCTGGCTGCCGTGATTGCACTTCTCGGAATGCTATCCTTCTACCACCTTCTTCTTCGAGCGGATGAGAGCCCCCTGAAGCGCAGGCCCTATTGGGTCGTTGTGGCCGCCTTTGCATCCGGTCTCAGTGTCTGGGCAACGCATTTCATTGCCATGCTTGCCTATCAGGGCAGCGTTCCCATCGGTTTCGATTTTCCGTTCACGGCGCTATCCGCCATCATTGCCGTTTTCGGCTTCTGGCTCAGCCTGCAATTTCTGTGGGAAAAAACCGGCGCCGTCGTCCTCTCCGGCATTGCCATCACTGTTGCCGTTGCGGCCATGCACTTCATCGGAATGGCTGGCATGCAGGTCGCGGCTTCCATCGAATATCGTTTGACTCCCATTCTTGTTGGCACCGCTGTCACGGCGACGCTGTTTTGCCTGGCGTTCTTCTTTTTCCGGCACTTGCGCGGCCACAAGCGTGTAACGCTGTCGGCCTGCGCTGCCATTTTGGGCGTGCTGACCCTGCATTTCACTGGCATATCTTCGACCATCCTCATTCCCGACCCCAGCATCGCGGGCCCACACATAGATGGGACGGATCGCGCACTGCTGATGGCAGCCATCAGCGGCGTGACATTCCTGGTGCTTGCGGCCACCGGCATCGCAGCCTTGATCGACCGCTATCTGGTGGACTTGAAAGGCCTCGTCGGCGCCACGCTCGATGGCCTGGCCGTGGTTCAAGATGGTCGTATCGTCGAGGTCAACAGCCGCTTTGCCGGACTATTCGGCGCCACGGAAGCCTCGCTGATCGGCGTCAATGCCGAGGAACTCATGCATGCGGATGATGGAATGCCCGCCCACCATTCCCGCGCCGCTGCCGTTGAGGCCGTGCCGAACCGGGGCGACAGGTCGCGCACCTTTGAGTTGGCCGTCCGCACGATCGAATATCGCGGTCGCCCCTGTGAGGTGATGGCGGTGCGTGATCTGACCGAGAAACGTCGCGCGCAGCGAGAAGTCGAATATCTCGCCCGCCACGATATGCTGACCGGGCTTGCCAACCGCACGATGTTTCAGGAACGGCTGAACAACCACATCACCGTGGCTAAGAACAGCGATCAGTTCGCGCTGCTGGCGCTGGATCTCGACCGCTTCAAAGCTGTCAACGATCTCTTCGGCCATGCCGAGGGTGATCGCGTTCTCAAAGACGTCTCCCGCATTCTTCAGCAGTCGGCGCGCACAGGCGATCTCGTTGCGCGGTTGGGAGGCGATGAATTCGTCATCCTGACCGCTTTCGGCACAACCAGCGACGAGGCGCGCGATCTCGGCGAGCAGATTCTCGAAACCTTCAGGCAGGAGATGAACAGCGTCAGCGATCCGACAGCGGTTGGCATCACCATCGGCATCGCAGCCTTTCCCGCCAATGGCGATGACAGCGAGACGCTGATGCATGCCGCCGATCTGGCGCTTTACCGCGCCAAGATCAATGGTCGTGGCATCATTGCCTTCTACGATCTTGCCATGGATCAGGAAACAAAAGAGCGCCGCCGACTGGAGTCGGACCTGCGTCAGGCCATCAGCCGCAACGAGCTGGAACTGCTCTATCAACCCGTTCATTCGGTCGAAAATGGCGAAGTCGCGGGTTACGAGGCGCTGGTGCGCTGGCAGCATCCGACGCGCGGCATGGTGCAACCGGATGTCTTCATCCCCATTGCCGAGGAAAGCGGGATCATAATTGCGCTGGGCGAATGGATTTTGCACGAGGCCTGCACCGCCGCCGTTCGCTGGGAGCCGCATATCAAGGTTGCCGTCAACATCTCGCCCGTCCAGTTTTCGCTCGCCAATCTGGCCTACACGATCTGCGCGACGCTGGAGAAAACCGGGCTTGCACCCTCGCGGCTGGAACTGGAAATGACGGAGGCAGCCCTCCTGAAAGACCGCGCCATCACGCTGTCCACCATGCGACAATTGAAGCGTCTGGGCGTGACCATCGTCATGGATGACTTCGGTACGGGTTACTCATCGCTCAGCAACCTGCGAAGCTTCCCGTTCGACAAGATCAAGATAGACCGCTCCTTCATTGCCGCCATGAAGCAGGATGAAAACGCCCACACCATCGTCCGCGCCATCATTGGCCTTGGTCGCAGCCTCGACTTGCCAGTTACGGCAGAAGGCATTGAAACCGACAGCCAGTACCGCATGGTGGTGGATGAGGGCTGTACGCAGGCGCAGGGCTACCTTTTCGGAAAACCTGGAAAAGCGCCCGCACGCCTGAAGAAAACGCAACCGCACAGTCCGGTGTTCGGTTAACACGGGACGTAAAATATACCTTGAAATCACTTTTTTAATCTTGCCCGGCTTGAAACCGGTCAGTGACACGCTATCTCCATATAACAACCAGATAGTACATTTATATTATATAAAACTTGAGGACGAAACCTCCGTGAAATCAGCATGATAGAAAATATACTTTCCACACGCGCAGCTCAGCCAACACAGATACTGGAATGTTTCGACAGCCTCCCCATCGCAGATATGGCCTTCATGACAGGGCGCTGGCGAGGGTTCGAAATCCGCACAGGCCATCGTCTCGATGGATTGCTGGAGCCCAGTGGCTGGTACGGCAAACTGTTTGAAACTCCCGAAGCCGTCCACCCGCTTCTGTTTCATTCGCGGGATGGAAAACAGCTTTACGCGGTAGATCCCATGCTCGTGCCTCTGTCGGCGCCTTTGCCGCGCTCCTCGATGCTGGGCGTGGCGATGGCCGTACTCAGGCCGGTTTTGCAGACCAAATCTCCCAAGGCGCGGATGAGAATGATCGAGTATCGCGGGCGCTCCACGGCAACGATGGTCTATGACAGCAAGGCGATCTTCGACCATTTCGCACGCATCGATGATCGCCGCGTCCTCGGCATCATGGACCTGAAAGGCATGCCGGGACCCTATGCGTTCTGTCTGGAACGCGATGACACCCCAATGGAAGTGAGGCTTTGACCATGTCTGGCGTAACACTGATTACCGGCGGCGCAAGCGGCATCGGGCGGTTACACGCGCTTCGCGCAGCAGAAAACGGCAAGACCGTCGCCATCATCGACCTGAATGACGAGGGTTTGGCGGAGGTTTCTGATGAACACCAGCGGATCAACGCATTCAAATGCGATGTGACGGATCATGCAGCGCTTGAAGCTGTGGTTGAAGACATCGAGCGAACTCTCGGCGAAATCGACTGCCTCATCGTCTGCGCGGCCATCATGCCCGGCGGCGAGCTGGGGCAGATGGATCCGGGCAAGATAGTCAAGGCAATGCAGATCAACTACGGCGGTGTGGTCAACACCACGACCATTCTCCTGTCCAGAATGCTGCCGCGTGGACGCGGAGATGTCATCATATACGGTTCCACGGCTGGCATCGTTCCCATCAACCGCTTCGGGGCCTATGGTGCGACGAAGGCGGCGGTCAACCACTATGCACGCGTGCTGATCAGCGAAAATCGCAACAAGGGTCTTCGCTTCCAGCTCGTCTGCCCACCCGCGGTCGATACACCGCTGATTTCGCAGGTGTCGTCCGATGGCCCGGATTTTCTCAAGAACGGTCGCACCTCCATTTCACAGATGGTAACGCCGGAGGCTGTCGTGCAGTCCGTGGAGAAGGCGCTGGCTGCGGGCAAAGAGATCAACTACCCCGGACGTGGCAAGTTGATCGAACTCGCCTATCGTGCATTTCCCGGCATCGTCCAGCGTGTCTCCAACAACGCCTAAACCCGCAAACGAAACCGCAACCGGGAACATCTCTCCTGTGGCAACGTTTTCAGAGGCTTGCAACAGGAGACTATGATGGCAGTTACGTATCACGTTGGCGAACACGATGGCGGCTATGCCTACCGGCTTGGCGATGTGTGGTCTGAGACTTTCCCGGACCACGATTCCGCTCTGAGAGCGGCCAATGACGCCGCGCGGCGTCAGCAGATCGGCGGAGAAGAGGTCGATATCTCCTACCAGCTGGCAGACGGCCAATGGCAATCTCAGCACGTGCGCAGCGGTGACAGGCCGGAAACGGATGTCGTGGACGACACGACGAGTAAATAAGCTTTTTGCTGACGTTAAATGTAACGCTGTCTCAGAGATGAGGCAGCGTTATGCATTTCCCAATACCCCTAAGCCGATTGCGGACCGATAAGGCGGCGATGTTCGGCCTCAGGTATTCCGTAGGAATCCCCCGCCGTTTCCAGCAACAGCGCCCGGTCCCGCACGGTAATCAGCGAGCGCTCGGCTTTGATGGCACGACTACCTTCCAGCTTGTGCAGAGCATCCGTCACGCTGGGGCGCCGCACGCCCAACATCACAGCCAGAAAATCATGGGTCAGCGGCAGTTCGTCGCCCAAACGGTCCTGACACATCAATAGCCAGCGTGCCAAACGCTGCTCCACATCATAGCGCCCGTCGGCCAAGGCCGTTGCCGCAATCTGGATCATGAAAACATGCGCGTATTTCTGCAGCAGGGTTCGGAGCGTGCGGCTGTCGTCCATCAATGCCATCAGTTCAGGCGAGGGAATGCGCAGAGCCTTTCCGCCCACCTGCATAAAGGCCTTATGCGGACTGGCATCGACGCCCATCAGCACGGGAACGCCGGAACATCCTTCGTGGCCGATACATCCGACCTCGATGGACTTGCTGGCGACCACGACTTCTGACGACAGGCCGCTTTCAAAGAAGTAGACGTGGCTGATCGGCTCGTAGCTATCGAACAGCGTCTGCGTCTGCGCCAATGTCACGGGCTCAAGCCTTGGGCGTAACAGTGCCGTGTCTTCGGCAGAAAGTCTTTTAAGAAGGCCGTTATTGGTCCAGGTCAAAGCGATGCCCTTTCTAGCAGTCTGTGGCGGATGCATGCGCAGGAAAGCTGGAAAAATGACCTCACTTTTCCTGTGCACATGTCAATGTGATGAAACTTTAGCATTCTCCGATGGTTCGAAGGACACATCGGAGAATTGCAATGAGATACTATTTCCACGTTCGCAGCCACGACGGCTTTGCCCTTGACCCTGAAGGCGCGGAATTCGAAACGCTGGAAGCAGCATACGATGAAGCCTTTCAGGCTGCGCGTGAAATTCTCGCCGACCGTTTGCGGCGGGGCGAGGTGATTGATGGAGATGTCTTCGAAATTACGATGGAGAACGGTGAAATCGCTGGAACTGTTCCCTTTAGAGAAACGGTTCATTTTGATGACCAGCGTCAGACTCATAAAAGATGAGCAACCCCATGCTCTAGCTTAAAAATTGGCGCTTCACTTACTCGAAATCTCGCCATTATCAAGCATATTAGATATCAGCGTACGCTAACGTACTCACGCCCTGAGGGCCGGAACGATGATGTCTGCAATGGCTTAATTCCCCACTAGCAAGGGAGATTAAGCATGTCAGCAGACTTGAGTATCCAGCAGGAAGTCGTTGCCCTCATCCCCGCGCTCCACAGGTTCGGATCGCGATTTTACAGAAGCCAGAACGATGTCGAAGATCTCGTTCAGGAAACGCTTCTCAAAGCTCTCCGCGCGCTTCCCTCGTTCACTCCGGGTACAAATCTGAAGTCCTGGATGTTCACCATCATGCGCAACGCCCACCACACCTCCTATCAGAAAAACAAGCGTATCACGGTTGGTACGAATAACCTTGAACATCTTATTCAGGCGGCGCCTTCACCACAGGAGTGGGCTATCAGGAAGATCGAATACGATCGCGCCCTTGCCGCCATGCCGCCGATTTACCGCGTTGTTTTTCATCTCGTCGTAGAAGATGGCCAAGCTTATGATGCCGCCGCCAGAACATGTAAGATTTCCGTTGGTACCGTGAAAAGCCGTGTTAATCGTGCCAAGCACTTCCTCGCCAACCACATGGGCGACACCATGACGACCGTTGCAGCGGTCTAAGCCTTAAAAAAACGCGTGTTATTATCCGACCCGGTAAACTTCATTGCCGGGTTTGTCATGCGCGGCGGCTTTTTGCGCAGATCGGACGGAACTACTTCCCGCGGGTGTAGTTTGGGCTGCTCTCCCACTGGAGCACCGCATGACAGTCCCGACATCGACCTATCGCATTCAGTTTCGCAATGGCATGACATTTGATCGCGCGGTTGCCATCATCCCCTACCTGAAAAAACTCGGCATCAGCCACCTCTACGCATCCCCGATCTTCAGCGCCACCAGCGACTCTACGCATGGCTATGACGTGACAGATGCCAATGAAATCGATCCGGCCATCGGCGGTCGGGAAGGTTTCGATAGGCTGGTGCGTGCATTGAAAGCCGAAGGTCTTGGCGTCATCATCGACATCGTACCCAACCACATGGCAGCCTCGCTGGAAAACGCCTGGTGGAAGGACGTTATCGAACATGGTGCAGATAGTCGCTACGCCGGACATTTCGATATCGACTGGTCTCGCCGCCTGACGCTTCCCTTTCTGGGCGATGATTTTGCGAAGGTGCTTGAGGATGGAGACGTCACGATCGAGGCAGACCCCTCCACCGGCAAACCTGCACTGTGCTGTCACGGCGCACATTATCCGCTGAACCCCGCCAGCTATGCCGGGCGCGAGGCCGATACTATCGGCACGACCGATAAACAGGCGATTGCCGCTCTTCATGATCGTCAGCCCTACCGCCTCACGTCGTGGCGCGACGCGTGCCGGGATTTGTCCTATCGCCGGTTTTTCGAGGTCACCGGCCTCGTTGGCATGAAGGTCGAAGACGCCGCCATCTTTGATGACACGCACCGCCTCATCCTCGAACTCGTCCGCAATGGCTCGGTGGATGGCCTGCGCGTCGACCACGTCGATGGTCTGGCCGATCCGAAATCCTATCTGGAGCGGTTGCGGCAGGAGGCCGGTGCAGGCTGCTACATCACGGTGGAAAAGATACTCGGCCCCGATGAGCAACTGCCGCTGGATTGGCCGGTCTCCGGCACCACGGGCTACGAATTCATATCAGCCCTTAGCAATGTCTTCGTGGACAATGACAAGCTCTCCCAATTGCAGGACGCCTACGCGGCTTGCGAAGGCCACCCCACCGACATGCAGGCGGAGTTACGCAAGGCCAAGCTGCTTATGGCAGACATCAATTTCGCAGGCGAGTTCAACCGTTTGCTGAAACTGGCGGTACGCATTCTCGAAACCGAAAACAGCGGCGTGCACCCTAGCGAAAGCGATCTGCGCGCCGCCCTGCGTGAACTGGTCGTCTCTTTTCCGGTCTACCGTACGTATGGCCATGCCGATGGTTTGCCGCGAGAGAGCGACGATGTTCTGACCAAAGTCATTGATGCCATCAGCACCAGCGCTCACGCGCCCGATGCCGATGCGCTTGCCAGCCTTCAACACATCCTTCGTCATGGTCGAGGAGATCATGCCGCAGAATTCAGAACACGCTTCCAGCAACTCACCGGTCCGCTCATGGCGAAATCCGTCGAAGACACGCTGTTTTACCGCCAGAACACGGCGCTGGCACTGAACGAAGTGGGTGCCGAACCCCTTCAGCAATCGTTCTCCGTCGAGCAGTTTCACGCTGCTATGATCAAGCGCCTGATCCATCAACCCGATGCGCTCTCCGCCACATCCACCCACGACACGAAACGCGGCGAAGACGCCCGCACACGTCTCTACGCCATCACCGAGGACCCGCAGCTTTGGGCCGATGCCTTCAAACGTTGGCAGGGCATGAATGCGTCTTACCGGCAGGTGCTGGACGATGGCGTCGCGCCAGAGCCATCCGTGGAGTGGCTGCTTTATCAGGCACTCGCGGGCGTCTGGCCGCTTGAGTTTGATGTTCAGAATGCCGAAGAGCTGAAAGCACTCGAAGAGCGCTTCGCAGCCTATGTCGAAAAAGCGCTACGCGAGGCGAAACTGCGCACGAACTGGGGTGATAGCAATGCAGCCTATGAGGACGCCGTCATCGGCTATGCTCGCAAGCTGCTTTCGCCCGAAAACCGCGCGTTTATGGAAGATTTTGTCCAGACCCTACATCCTTTCATCGAGGCCGGTCTTTCCAATGGCGTCTCCCAGACGCTGATCAAACTGACAGCCCCAGGCGTACCTGACATCTATCAGGGCAGCGAAAGCCTCGACCTCAGCCTTGTCGATCCAGATAACCGCCGCCTGCCGGATTTCGATGCTCTTGCAAAGCAGCGTGAACAGGGCGGGCACCAACACCCGAGCCTGGAACTCAAGCAACGCCTGATCGCCACGATCTTGTCGATGCGCAAGGCGATGCCTGATCTCTTCGGTGCGGGAACATATGTTCCACTCGAGGTCAGCGGCGAAGGGGCGGGGCAATATGTCGGCTTTGCGCGCGTCACGCCAGACGACGCGCTCATCACCATCGCGCCACGCCTCTCCATGCGGCCCCCAGCACCCGCCAGCATCACGCTGCCGCCTGATCTCGCCAACAGCACCTATGTGGATGTGTTGACGCAGAAAAACTGGACATTCACCGACAAAATCGATCTCGGCGAGGTCAAACTTGCAATTTTGAAAAGGCGATAGAAGGTGAGAAATCAGGCTCTATGCCAGAGCCTGATTTCTCGATTCCGCATCGATCAGCCATACGCTGAACGCCGCCACGACCAACAGTCCTGAGATGACGCCCAAAGCCAGACCGAAATTCGACGCCATCAGCGGCGCGACGATCGATGGTGCCAACAGCCCACCAAACCGCGCAACCGCACCCGCCATGCCCATGCCACTCGCACGCAGCGTCGTGGGGTAAAGCTCAGGCGTAAACGCGTAAATCGCTCCCCACGTGCCAAGCAGCGAGAAACTCAGTAGCAATGTCGCGGCCACCGCGATCTCGACGGACTGTCCCAGTCCATAGGCCAGCGTTCCCACCGCACTCAGCAGCAGGAAGCCGATCAGTGTCGGCTTGCGGCCCCATTTTTCCACGCCATAGGCCGCCAGCGCATAGCCCGGCAATTGCGCGATTGCCAGAACGACGAGAAACATCTGACCGCGCATGAAGCCGAAACCATCTGCCGCCAGCTTTATCGGCAGATAGACAAAGACGCCGTAATAGGAAACCGAGATCAGCATCCATGCCAGCATCAGGAACACCGTACGGCGACGCAGAATGTTTGAAAACAGCTCACTGATCGGCGCGCGCTGCCCGGCCTGCGGCACCAGTGCCGGGATGTCGATATCCTTGCCGTTCGTCTTCGCAACACGTTGCAAAACCTGCCGCGCCTCTTCCGAGCGACCTTTCTGGTTCAAATAAAGAGGCGATTCCGGCACGTAAAGCCGCAGAATAACGCCGATGAGTGCCGGAAGCCCCGTGACGAAGAAAATCGTCCGCCACGCTTCCCCACCCTGCGTACCCGCCACCAGCGCCAGCAGGGCGAGTGCAACGGTACCAATTGCCCAGCAGCCTTCCAGCAGAACCAGCCACCGACCCCGCCGGTCGGACGGCAAAAACTCGGCCATCATGGCGTAATCGACAGGCAGCGTTCCGCCAACCCCAATGCCGGTCAGAAAGCGTGCCACGATCAACCATTGCAGATCAGGCGCAAATGCCGATGCTACACCACAGATGGCATCGAGAATAATGGCGATGAACAGCACAGGCCTGCGCCCAATGCGATCCGCCAGCCGCCCAAAAGCAAAAGCACCGATCAGCATCCCCAGAAAGAAGAACGTCCCCGTCTGCAATGCCTGCGGCACCGTCACCCCAAAGCTTTTGGCAATCGAGGGTGCACTAAACCCAATCGCCAGAACCTGCATGGCGTCAGCTGCCCAGACGAGCCCGAAAATGACGAACAGGCGCTTCTGAAACGCCCCAACCCCAGCCGCTCGTAGGCCATCCTCAACGGAAACCGATGACTGCATGACTTCCCCCACTTCCCGTAAATGCCCCGAGCACATCGTCCAGCGCAGTCGTCTGTCCCCAAGCCGCGCAACGATTGGTAAAACTTGTGGCACGCCTTGCCATCAAATCAAAGATGGGTGTGACGATTTAGATGTCGCTTTCCCGCATGCCAGTCGAGCTTCAATCATCAACAGAATTGCAACCTAACAATAATTTCGGAACCATAACCTGTATAAATGCATTTGGCGCTCGCCGGGACATCGAGCTAGGTGCAAAAACATCCAGTTCTTGTTTTTGACGCAATTAATAATTGCATTTCGCCTTTGGTTTGAGTTTGATTGTAATCTCCATATTAGCGGATAGGGCGCATGGGTAGCTATTGTCGTGAGACCTCAAAGCGAGGAAAGTCCATCCAGATCATTCAGGCGATGGCTCCTTCACGCCGCGAACGTCCTTCGAAGACATCTTGAAGGTCATAAAATATGCTTGAATCAAGAAAATTAAAAATCCTTGGCATATTCACCCTTCTTTTCGGGTCGCTAAGCATATCGCCTGGAGCTCTTGCTCAAGAAGCGTTTGATCCAGCTCGCGCGTTTTGTGAGCGACAGACCTTTACTTTGGACAATGTTCAGGAAGTGAAGCCCTGGCTAGACTACCTGAGTGGCCTGCGCAATGGGCGGTCAGAAGCTCCGGGCGACGAATGCAACAGCAGCACCGTCCGTGCAATTGTCAATATGTCCAGAAGCGGCAGCGTGGAACGGGCGGAGGCCAGTCGATGGGCATTATTGCAATTTTACGTTTCGAGAGCATTTGAATCAGACCTCGTTGAAAAACGATACGATACGGATAATTCATTTCGGTATCGTAACGATCTGCTACTTTCCAGCTTCGTGTGGCTTCTATGCCCCGGCAAGGGAAACGGCAGAACGGCTTGTGCAAAAGAGCTAATTCTTAAGTTCCCGGATCAATTTCTTAGCAGCAGCCCCGTTCTATGCGACTTTGCGAGTGGCGATATGAAATCCATCCTGTGGCCGGAAGATCGCCGCGGATTGCCTCTTCTTTGCAGCCAAGATCGCAACGGCCAGGTCGACGCTGAAGAATGGCTGGAAAAAGCTGCAATTAATTTTGGGGATTGAGCTTGTGAAAGCCAGTGTTTTCGACGGCGTTGCAGCGATTCAAACATTGGAGGACTTAATCCTTCAACTTGAACAGTTAGGTCACGATACGTCTTCCATACGTCAGTTTTTCGCTGTCGGAGAATGGCTCATCGCATTTGAAGGTGTGAAGATTGCCTATTCAAAATTGTCTGTCGATAATGAGACGCGTGAAAAAATGATCTCTCTTGATCAATATTTTTCGTAATGTGAGCACAGCTTTTGAGAGTGCAGAGACGTAACTGAACGGAGTAAGCACCTTGAAACTTTGCACGATAGTCGCCGCATTGCTTATGAGTATTATGGGCGTCTCACAGGCCTTGTCCCAGACGACAACACCACTGCCTAAAAGCGTTGAAAGCAGGTTGCAGCAGGCATGCTCCAAGGACGTTTTAAGTTTAATTGATGCGATATGCCACGACAAAGGAACGGTAAACACCGTGGCCATAAACTTGCCCGGTGTTTGTCAGCAGTATCAGTACACGTATCAAATAAAGGAAAAGCTGCAGGAATGCGGTGGGACGAACGTTTTCTTCGAGATGTGGAAATTCAAATTCAATATTGAAAATGATTTCAAGAAAAAATTTGTGGACTACGTCAGTATAATACGCAGCAATGAAATAAAGTCTAATTCTTCAGCAATATCGTCGTCTTATGAAGCCTTTCGCCTGTCGGTTTGGGCATGTGGCCTGAATGAGAACTGCCACGAGGATCTTTTCCACCAGTTTTCTGACGAAACTCAGCGCGCCCTCGAAAAGACGCCGTATTTCTGCGATTACGCAACCTCGATCACGAGCTTCGACGATGGCTCGTACAAGGACCTGTTCTTTAGGGATAATTATCCCGATGGCGTCGCTCAGCTGATGTGCAGAGCTTATTATTGCAAGTACAGGGAATGTTCTCAACAAAGCCCAAATCCCGGCCTCTTTATATTGAGTGATAATTTTCGCCGACAATATGATCTTCTTTACAAGGCCATACAGCCGTGACCGATGACACCTTTAGGCCTTTAAATTCAGTTCTGCCAAAAGAGAGTTATCTCGCGCCACCATCGGGCCCGTGAGGACGCCTCTCGACCTCATCTATCCCGGTGCTTCACGGCAATTAAAAAAAGCCCTCCTTGCTGCAGAGGGCTTCTTCTTCTTCACCAGCGATAATCCGGCTCTCCTTGCCAGCCGCGACGATCATGCCAGTTGCGGCGGTCGTGTCTATCGCGCCATTCCCGGCGTGCCTGCCGTTCCCGCCACTCTCGCCGTTCTTCCCAGCGATCGCGCCGATCCCATCCGCCGTAATATCCTGGCGGCGGTCCGTTCGGGCGGCAAAATCCGCGTGGGGACAGGTGGTAGCCGCGACCGCAGGCGTAATCCACCTTTTGAATGAGTGACGTGTCCGGTGCGGATTGTTTGCCGGTTGGCATCGCGTTGACGCCGGTCGCAAACAATCCTGTGACGATGCAAGCTGCGCTCAAAATCAATCTGCGCATCTGTTTTGCTCCTTTTGGCCCCGCAAACAAATAGCGCTTCAGCCCGTGAACGGTGGCTGAATGATTGGTGATGTTTTCAGGGCGGGAAAACGGCAGCGAAGTCATAATCTGCCCAGTCTGTGACCAAAATCTGCCCTTCAAATTATCGGCGATACAATGTGCACAATTCCTGCCTTATTTCTGCAACGAATGGGTGCGAGTTCTAGTGTCCGACTACGGCGCTCGAGCGAATCTACACTGCCAGGTGATGAGATATGAATGAGAATGTAGCCAACAATGTCGTGCAGCGACCGCCGGTTGAAATCTCATGTTCTGAAGAGCTTGCAGCATTGCGCATAAGCGACAGTGGCCCGAAGCCGCCCGGTTGGGCGCTGTCTTTGAAAAGTGTCAAATCTTTCATCCTCGGCGGCAATGGTGCGACGGCCAAACTCGTCGCATCGCCATCCCTCATCGAGCGTGCCATGGTGACCCTTGCAACGTCCCGTGCGCTGCTGCTGATAGGCGAACCCGGGACCGCCAAGAGTTTTCTGTCGGAACTGCTTGCTGCGGCAATCAGCGGGGACTCGACGCTGACCATTCAGGGCGGCGCTTCCTTGAGCGAGGATCAGATCCGCTATGGCTGGAATTATGCTCTTCTGGTGAGCGAGGGGCCGACGCGACGGGCGCTCGTACCGGCACCGCTTCACCGTGGCATGTCGGAAGGCAAGGTTGTCCGTTTCGAGGAAATCACGCGTTGCCCGCTCGAGGTTCAGGATAGTCTGTTGTCGGTGCTGTCGGACCGCGTGATGGCGGTGCCGGAACTGTCGGGTGATGACGGTATGGTGTTTGCCAGAGAAGGCTTCAACATCATCGCCACAGCCAATACCCGCGACCGTGGCGTGAACGAAATGTCTGCCGCCTTGAAGCGGCGGTTCAACTTCGAAACGGTTTTCCCCATTCGCGATGCGGATGAGGAACTTGCGCTGGTCAAGCGTGAGGCGGGAAAATTGCTCGCGCGGTCGGGCGTCCCGGCACCGCCCGATGACGATACTCTGGAGGTGCTGGTAACCTGCTTCAGAGAGTTGCGGGAAGGTCTTTCGGTCGAAGGCGGCATGGAGCGGTTAAGCTCGGTCATGAGTACAGCCGAAGCGGTCAGCGTTGCCCACGCGATCGGTATTCGCGGCCATTATCTTCGCGGTGATAGCGGTCGTCCCGAAGATATCGTCGAATGCCTTGCGGGCACGGCTGCTAAGGACAATGCGGAGGATTTGACGCGGTTGCGCCGCTATCTAGAGCAGAAGGCATCCAAGCGGTCAGGCGAAGGGTGGAAGGCGTTTTATGCAGCCCGGCATCTCCTCACACCCTGATCCCGACGACCAGTATAGTTCGCATGATCGCCTCATCGTCATCGGTGTGCGGCATCATTCACCTGCCTGCGCGCAGCTTGTTCGTCGCACCATCGAAGATCACAGGCCAGCGTTTGTGTTGATCGAAGGCCCGGCAGATTTCAATCCCCACATCGAGGATTTGAGGCTCGCGCATCAACTGCCGCTGGCCATTTTCAGTTTTCATTCCACACCGCGTCGTGTGCATGCCTCCTATTCCCCCTTTTGTAGCTATTCGCCGGAGTGGGAGGCTTTGCAAGCGGCGTGGTCCACAGGTGCCACACCGCTCTTTTGCGATCTACCTGCCTGGCACCCGGATTTTGGAGATCGCACCAACCGCTACGCCGATCTGCATGGAAAGAGAGCAGCAGCAGTCGAGCGAGTTGCGGCAAATGCGCTGGGTGAAGATGGGCGCGATGCATTCTGGGATGCGATTGCCGAGCAATCACCGCTGGAGGAGCTTGAGGAACGCCTCGCATATTATTTCGACCTGCTGCGCCCGGATGGGGCGGAGGACCCGCAGGAACTTGCGCGTGAACGCTACATGGCCGCGCATGCAGCCTGGGCCTTGAGGGAGGCAAAAGGCAGAAAAGTTGTCCTCATCTGCGGCGGCTGGCACGCACAGGCTATACGGCTGCTGGCGCGTCAGGCGGACGGCGACCTACCGGCGATCCCGAAACTCGATGAGGGCGAACGAGCGGGAAGCTACGTTGTGCCCTATGAATATCGGCGGCTTGACCGGTTTGCCGGTTACGCATCCGGTATGCCATCTCCAGCTTACTATGAAGATGTCTTTGCATATGGGCTGGATCACGCGGCTGATAATGCACAGAATGCGATTGCTGCTGCGCTACGTGCTGCCAGGCAGGTTGTTTCCACGGCGGATCGTGTTGCGTGGCACGCCCATGCCAAAGCGCTCTCGATGGCGCGTGGGCACCGATCCGTGTTGCGTGCCGATCTCCTGGACGCAGCCTTGGCGACTTTAATCAAGGATGCTCTTGACATGCCCGCCGCCTGGACCCGCGAAGGGGCGTTGCGGTCTGGAACCCACCCAGCACTCGTCGCCATGCTCCGCGCCTTGACAGGAGAAAGATCCGGCAAGCTAGCGCCCGGCACGCGCCAACCGCCTTTGATGGCCGATATCCGAGCGAGGCTTGATGAGCTCGGTCTGATGCCGGACCATCGACCACGCGAGGTGGCGCTGGATTGGAACGTACCTCTTGATCGGGAGCGGGCACATCTGCTGCACGCGCTCTGTATCCTCGACATTCCCGGCATCGAACGTATCGGTGACCCCATGACCCTCGGCACCGTTGCGCCGAAGGAAACATTCCGGCTGGTCCTTCATCGTGATGCCGATGGCGCGCAGATCGAGGCGTCGCGCTGGGGTGGCACGGTGCCGATGGCAGCAGCAGCGGTTCTGTCGGATCGTGCCGAGCACGCGGGAAACGATCTCGAGAGCCTCTCCGCCTGCCTTGCCGATGCGCTGTTTGCCGGTCTGTTGGCGCTTGAAAACGAATTGACGGAGCGCATCGCCGCCGGTCTCGCATCGTCTCACGATATCCGTGCAATCGGCGCGACAGGGCTGGAGGTCGTGAGGCTTTACCGCTTTGGAGAGATTTTCGGAGAGGCCGCACATAAGGCTTTGGGGCGTCTCTGCGAAGCGGTGTTTGCCCGTGTGATGTGGATCATGGAGGCCATTCGCAACGAGGATGAAGGCATCAGAGCCATCCGCGCGCTGCTTGCCTGTCGCGACATGATGCGGGATTGCCCGACGCCGAACATGGGCATTTCCTCCTTTATTGCCGGCCTTGAACGCTGTGTTGCAAACCCGGAGGCGCCAGCAGCGCTCGCCGGTGGAGCTTTCGGAACGCTGATCGCATGCGGGAAAACATTCCCTGACGATGTCAGCGGACGAATGCAGCGTTTCAGCGGGCCTGACAGGCTCGGCGACTTCCTGTCCGGCCTGTTTGCATTGGCGCGCGAGGACATTTCCAAAAGCGCGTCTGTTATCGGTTCCGTCACCGCCATGGTCGAAGGCTGGACGGACGAGGCGTTTTTGCGCGCGTTGCCGTCGCTCAGACGGGCTTTTTCATTCTTCCCGCCGCGTGAGCGCGAAAGATTGGCTGGCGCCATTGTCCGTTCCCACGGCGGCAACGAGGCGCAGGCGGAGGTTCAGGCCATGGCGTGGATGCGTCAATCGACGCCGGTGGCAAATCAGGCGAGCGCTATCGCGCTCGAGGCGACTGTGGCTCGGCGTCTTGCCGAAGCCGGATTGATTTGATGTGATGTGAGGAAGGTAAAAATGGAACGCTACGAACTCGTTGAAGGTACATCGTCAAAGTTCTGGGAGGTCTTCGTCTCAGGTGTTTCACTTAAAATCCGCTATGGCCGTATCGGCACGCAGGGCCAATCGAAAGACAAGGATTTTCCGACTGCGGAAGACGCCGAAAAAGAAAAGAAGAAGCTGGTAAAAGAAAAGACCGGCAAGGGTTATTCGCGCGTTTCCGACGGTGAGATGCCCGCACCTTCGGTACCTGCCGCCGCTTCGCCAGAGGCATCCAAAGATGAGAAACTCGCGATGCCATTGCCCGCAGCCGCCGCAAGCGAAGCTACGACGCAGCCGTCTGTCTTGGTTCAGCCCGTTGCAAAACCTGTAGTCGATGCTGATCGTGAGGAAATTCTGAACCGGCTGATAGGCTCTGCTCTGCCAACACGTTCTCGACGGTTTACTGTTGCCGATCCGGTAAAAGCCTGGGCAAAGCTACGCGGTCACGTGGCCCTCATCAAGGACAACGCCCAAGACGAACGGCTCGAAGCGTGGAACTGGCTGGACGCAAAGGTTCAGGAAGCCGGTGAAGCAGGAGGGTCAATAGGGGTGTCCACCGCCGCAGATGTTCGCGAATGGGCAGAAAAGATCGAGCAGGCGAGCAAATATCTCACCATCTATTTGGGTGAAAGCCAGAAAAAGACGTCCGCCAGTCTCTTGTGCCTGGACTACTTTTTCGAGTTTCTATCCGCAAAGCGCGGCATGCCTTTCGTGGTGGAAGCGATGCTGCCGATTGTCGGGATCGATCCCAGCAATCGACGTGGTTATGAAGCCTCATCATTGAGTTCGCCGCGCGAACTTGCTCTTCGCGGTAACATCACCGCCGCTTCCGATGAGGATTACGAGGCGATCGTTGCGATGCTGACCGAAGCCTTCCGAACGGAAACCGATTGGCGCAAGAAGGCAGCCTTCGCGTTTATGCTGGGTGATGACCGGGATGTGGCGCATGAGTTGACGCCGGTTGCTGTCCTAGCCGCAGCTCAGGAGGCGGGGGAGGACGTTGGCGCTACACTTGCCATGGTGCCGCTCGTGCTGGATGCCCGGCCGTCTACTGCAGCACGCTGGCGCACGAAGCGCAGCTATTTCATTTTCTTCATGTATTACGACCTGATGCTCGATGATATTCTCGCCACCGCTATAGAGACGGCGCGGCATTATCAGGAATCTGCACTGCCGACGCTCGAATGGCTGCTTCATTATGGCTATGAAGGTCAGAGAACAGAGATCGCACGCGTCATCCTTGCGACGGGTGAAAGTGGGGCATTAGCAAAGCTTCTGCCGTTCATTCACGAAAAATGGATTCGTCCTGCGGTCGATCAAGCCTCGGAAGAAGACCCCGCCTTCATGTTCGGTCAATATCTGGCAACGCTGTCATCCGGCAGCAACGAGCCTGTTATTCGCGCCCGGGCCATGGATTTCGTCAAGCAGTACCCGAAAGAGACATTGGAAAGCTGGGCCACCGAACCGAGGTGGAAAACCCAGCTGCAGAAGCTGCTCGATATCCATGATGTTGCGCTGGCACCGATCGAAGCCCTGCCTGTCGTGTTGCGTGATCCGCCATGGCGCAAGAAAAAGAAGGCCGTCAACGATACCGTTCTGGAACTCTCGCCGTTGGAAACACCCTTCCGCTATCTGCGCGAAGGGCCGCCGCCGGAGGAGTATAGTTGGCGCCTAAGCCGCGCCCGCATCGTCTCTACGACCGAAGAACTGATCGATGCCATTAGGGAGTTCGAGAGCAAAGACGTTCCCGATTGGAGAAAAGTGCCACGCTCGATGGCCCTTCCGCAAGAGGGCGATGAGTTGGAAGACGTTTTGGCCTTTGTTTCAAGGCGGGTGTCAGAGTTCCAGGACTATCACGCGGCAGGAAGTTATGATTGGGACACGCTGATAGGAGGCATCGAGAAGCAATTTGATTCTTTCTCGTTGACCTTATGGGGTCAGCCCAAAGTTCTGCCATCCTATTATATAGGCGATATTGTCCCACGCATGATCGATCGTTTTGGCGAAAGAGCGTTGCCTGGTCTGCTCCGAAATGTGGAAAACAACCCGATCGGCATGCTCGAACACGTAAAGGACGTCGATTTCGCAGGCATTGCACCCCTTGCCGCGCGCGCGCTCTTGAAGCTGAAGAAGGCGCGAGTACCGGCTATGCAATGGCTACGTCTTTATAGGCGCACCGCAATAACGAGGCTGCTCCCTGACGCCACCGGCAAGCCCGGCGCCTCTCGCGATGCGGCGGAACATACACTTCGCTGGATGGTGACAGATCGCGCCGATGCGCGGGACGAAATTCTTGAGATCGCGAAATTGTACGAGCCGCAGTCGCCTGATGTGATGAAGGCGGTCTGGGAGGTTCTGGATCGTGATCCCTATGCCCGGTTCCCTGCGCGCATCGCCAAGCTGCCAGCATGGTTCAACCCCGGTGCGCTGACCCGTCCGGTGCTGAAAGATGGCGGTGCCCTGCCGGATGAGGCATTGGCCGCCATCGCGGAAATGCTGTCCTTCTCAACGCCCGAGGCCATCTATGCCGGTCTCGATGCGGTAAAGGAGGTCACGACGCCGGAGAGCCTCGCGCGATTCTCGTGGGACCTTTTCGGCGCATGGCTTGCCGAAGGTGCTCCCAACAAAGAAGGGTGGGCTTTGCGCGGTTTGGGCTGGCTTGGGGATGATGAGTGCGCCCGCCAACTGACGCGCCTTGTGCGCAAATGGCCCGGCGAATCTGCCCATCAACGCGCTGTCACCGGTCTCGATGTTCTTGCCGATATCGGTACGGATGTGGCGCTGATGAACCTCAATGGCATCGCGGAAAAGCTGAAATTCAAGGGACTTCAGGAAAAGGCGCGGGAGAAGATCGCCGCAATTGCCGAGGCGCGTGATCTGACGCCGGAAGAGCTTGCCGATCGTCTCGCACCTGATCTCGATCTGGATGAGCGCGGCGGTCTCGATCTCGATTTCGGGCCACGCCGCTTCCGCGTTGGTTTCGATGAGTTCCTGAAGCCATGGGTAAAGGATGAAACGGGCAAGCGCCTGAAGGATTTGCCCAAGCCGAACAAGGCTGATGATGCGACACTGTCCGCCGCAGCGGTCAAAACATGGGCCGCGGTGAAGAAGGATGCGCGAGCGGTTTCAAGCCTGCAGATTACGCGCCTTGAAAACATGTTGTCGACATCCCGGCGGGTTTCGCCCGAGGTGTTCTGGCTCTTCTTCGCAAGCCATCCGTTGATCCGCCATCTTTCTCAGCGGCTTGTCTGGGGCGTCTATGACGATACAGACCCTCAAACCGCGCCGAAGACACTCTTCCGGGTCGGCGACGATCTGTCCTTCACCGACGCAGAGGACGAGCCGATCACGCTCGATCTTTCCGCTGATGCGACCGGCTTGATTGGACTGGTTCATCCCTTGCATCTGCCAAAGGGTGGACTCGATGCCTGGGGCGCTCTGTTTGGAGATTACGAAATTTCACAGCCTTTCCCTCAGCTTGGGCGAGAAACCTACGAGCTGACACAAGACGAGAAGCAAGCGTCCACGATCACCCGGTTCGCCGATATCGAGGTGGAGGCGGCACGACTGCGCGGTATGTCGCCACGCGGCTGGGATCTCGGTTCGGTGGAGGACGGAGGTTGTATCTCCTGGCTGGAGCGACCGGTGCGATTTACCGATGGCAAGGTCAATACTGCCATGTTCGGCTTTGATCCAGGCATCTTCACCGGCGGTGGCGACTGGGAGGAAAAGTTTCAGAAACTGCAGCACATTACGCTGTATCGCCCCTACAGTCAGCCGGGAAGCGATGCCCGTACTTTTGGAGAACTCGATCCGGTGAGCGCCAGTGAGATGCTTAGGGGATTGAGCCTCCTTGCCGCCACGGCGGTAAAATGAGCGTCACAGCCCTCGATGCCCTGACACGTTGGCGTCTCGTTCTCGGCGAAGCAGCACAGGCTCCCTGTGCTGCTGCCGGGTGCGGGCTGTCCAGCGAGGCTGCGGCCATGGATGTCGCCCTTGAATGGCTCTATGGCCGGGATGAGGAGGGTGGTTCTCGCAATATCGCACGCCGGGGTGGGCGTGAAGGGTCGGTCCTGACCACACCGGAATGGATAAACGATATTCATCGGCTGTTTCCCAAGGAAACGATCGAGCGGCTGGAGCGCGACGCCATAGAGCGCTATGCCATTGACGACGTGGTGACCAACCCGGAGGTTCTGCAACGCGCTGTGCCCAATGAGACGCTGCTGAAAGCAGTCCTGCGCACGAAGCATCTGATGTCACCGGATATCCTGCTACTTGCACGAAAACTGGTGCAGGAGGTCGTGCGCCAATTGATGGAAAAGCTGGCGCGGGATATGTCTCTGGCCTTTTCCGGTGTCATGGACCGCAGGCGTCACAGCCGGTTTCGGATCGCCAGCGATCTCGATTTTCGTCGTGTGCTGAAAGACAATCTCAAGCACTATGACCCCGAGACCGGCAAGATGACCGTCGAGAAACTGCATTTCTTCGCCCGCAACCGTCGGCACATGAAGACCTGGCAGATCATCCTTCTGGTCGATCAAAGTGGATCGATGCTGGACTCGGTCATTCATTCTGCCGTGACGGCGGCTTGCCTCTGGGGGCTTCCCGGCGTTCGGACCCATCTCGTCGCTTTCGATACGAACGTCGTCGATCTGACCAAGGACGTGGACGACCCTTGCGAGTTGCTGATGAAGGTCCAGCTTGGTGGCGGCACCGATATTCAGGGTGCGGTATCCTACGCGGCGGGCCTCATCGAACACCCCGACCGTGCGATCGTCGTTCTCATCTCCGATTTCTTCGAAGGGTCCAGCCCGGCCATGCTGGTGGACCGTGTCGCCGCACTCGTTGCCCAGCGCACGCTTGTACTTGGACTAGCTGCGCTGGATTCTGCCGCCACACCCGTTTACGACGGGAATATGGCGCAGAAGCTCGTTGCAGCAGGCGCGGAAGTCGGAGCGATGACGCCGGGCGAGCTCGCTGGCTGGCTTGCCGAAAAGATCGGGCGGTAGTCCATGCTGAGACCCGACCTCGTTGCCCTCACAGATCAGGGATTGATCCAGCTTTCCAACGCGGGACTTGTAAAGCGTGCCTTGCGCGAGCTGGAGGCGGGAGCCGTTCCCGAGATGGAAGAGACAAACGACGCGATCATTGCGCGATTTGCCGATGGTACCTCGACACGTCTGTCTTCTGGGCAAACCTTGGCCGACGCCTCTTGCAGTTGTCCGTCCTCCGGCATGTGCAGGCACCGTGTGATGCTCGCTGTCGCCTATCGCGCGCGTCATGCGGCAGCGGATGCAGCGGACGCATCTGAGCCGGATTGGAACCCCGCCTCATTTGATACCCAGCAGGTCGCGGATAGCCTCTCCGCATCCGCAAAGGCGGAGCTATCCCAGCTTCTGCGGTCGCGTCATCCCGTGCGACTGGAATATGGAAAGACACCAACCGCCTATCTGCCGATGGCCAGCGTGCGCTTTCTGGTTCCCGGTGATCTTTCCTACGCGCGTTGTGACTGTGAAATTGGCATGCATTGTGCGCATGTTGGCATGGCTGTGCGTGCCTTTCAGGCAGCCGAAAGCACGTCGCAAACCGTTATCGGAGGCGCTTCAGAAAACGGTGCGAGCATCGATATCATGCCGCTGCGCATTACCTGTGATGCGGTTATAGAGAGGCTGCTCGAGACCGGCGTCGTTGCCGGTCCTGAAGCCCACGCGCAGACGATCGAAGCTGCCCGTCGGAGTGCGCAGCAAGCGAATGCCGTCCAGCTTTTGCTGGTTCTGGAAGCGCTGGAAGAGCAGATTTCGGACTATGACAATCGTAGTGCCCGACATGACGAACGCGTGGTTTTACAACTTGTTGCCGGGCTTTTCGCGCGTACGCGGGCTAAGGATAGCGTTTCCGCGCTGGGTTTGGGAGAACCCTTCGAGACGCCGATGGGCAAAACGCGTCTGGTCTCTCTGGGCGCCAGACTGCGCCAGGAGGGCACCGATATACGTGCATCCGTCTTGCTTGCGGATAGCGATACGGGCGCGACCATGCTGATGGAAAAGCCGTTCTCACCTCTACCCACCCAAGACGCGCGCGGCTTTGTCGCCTCGCTTCCCACACGGCAGATGTCGGTCGGCATGCCCGTGAGTGGCTTGGGGCGAGGGCAAGTCCTGACGAGTGTTGCCCGTCGCCGTGCCGACGGAATGTTGACGCTGGGGCGCGGATCTGGTGGCCGAAGCCAGCTCATGCCGCGTGATGCGCTGTTCAACTTTCCCCAACCGCTGGCGGCGACCAGCGCGGATAGGGTGGCAGCTGAGTTGAGCCACCGGCAAATCTCGCTGCTGCGCCCGCACCGGCGCTTCGACACACTCCACGTCTTCGATATAGGCGAAGTCATCGGCCAGTCCTGGGCACCCGGACGTCAACTGTGGGAGGCTGGCGCTCATCTTGCAAATGATGGCGGCAAGCTATGGTTCGAACGCCCATTCGATGCTGCGGCACCGGCGGCACCCGGTATTCTTGCTATGGCATTCGAGGGTAAATGGGGCCCGTTAAGACAGGTGGCCGGTACCGTGCGTCTGGAGGGCGACGCTGTCGTCTGTGAACCGTGGTCCATTTCGGCAGATCGCTTCATCGTGCCAGACCTTGAGGCAGACGAAAGCGATCACACGGTGGCTGCAATCGCGACATCTGCGCCACGTGACATTCTCGATGAGGCGGAAGACTTGCTGAGCGGCATGCTGCATGCGGGCC
The DNA here is from genome assembly GCF_021310995.1 of Agrobacterium vaccinii. Classification (NCBI taxonomy): domain Bacteria; kingdom Pseudomonadati; phylum Pseudomonadota; class Alphaproteobacteria; order Hyphomicrobiales; family Rhizobiaceae; genus Agrobacterium; species Agrobacterium vaccinii. The sequence continues at coordinate 1,548,626 of NZ_CP054151.1, forward strand.
AGCGATCACAAAAAACGATACAAGCTTTGGCTCCGGTCCTATCGGCCCGGCTACGCGAAAAAGGCTATCGCCAGGCATCGGAACACATCAATCGTGACAGCAAAATCACCACGCTGAATGTCGAGCCTTTCTGCAAAGCGGCGATATGGCTCCTTGCACTGCGCGAAAGCCGAAATGCAGAAAATGCATGAGACATCCGTTCACCATATATAGGCGCTGCGGTGCCGCTCATCTCACCCGGTCAAGCCGCTCCAGCAGCGTTTCGATCGTCTCGGAAACCGGTAACTCAGGTGGATGATCCAGCTTCGTGCGCTGACGATAGGAAGGACTCGTAGAATACCAATCGATCAGGGCAGACGCGACTTCGGTGGCTCTATCATCGGTTTTCTCGATATTATTTTCTTCGCACCAAGCGATGTGAAACCGATCTATCTCTTCTAGATCGTCCGATGACAACACGGGTAGCGCGGCGTTGGGAGAGTGAGTGTCCATTTTATACCGGGATTAGGTGGTTTCTGGTCGTCGGATAACAACAGTTGCTGAACCAATTTGTTCCAGTTGAACGTGTTGCACATTCCCGTGACACGCAGAAAACGCAGTTTCTCGTCGGAGCCAGCACGTTTTCTTCTTCAAATAGCGGCGCCCATCAGCGATTGCTGGTTAGGCGAACGGTAATTCGGCGAGATGAAATTCGTGGAAGCGAAATGACGTGGGTGATCTAACAAAACCTTTTCTGGCATCGTTTATTTTTACAATCAACACGTCACTCAGTTACCCTAATGACTTTGAAAATCTTGGTTTTATTTAGGAATAGGATGCGTCATGATTACAGCCAGCTCATCAGATAAAAAACTTTACGAATCTTATGAGGAATTTGTCCAAGAAGTACACGCAACCCGCAAAGATGTAGAGATTTGGGACAAAGTTGCCACTAAAGTAGATAGCTTCATCGGTTACTCTAACCCTGGTTTTTACGCATCTTACGAAGCAATCATGAATCAATATGATTTTTTGATCGGTTGTATTGAGGGTAAGCGAACCATGGCTTGCGACCGAACTCACCCACGCTCGCAAACTAGCCGCTAGTTCATCCACTGTCGTCATTAATGGCAAGCCTGCCGGTCGTATCGGCGACGCGATCGATTGGAACGGCGAAGCTTCGGCCCTGATTTAAGCGCCTACAGAAAATCATCGAAGTTGAGGTTTGTGATGAATTTTGATCGTTTTGGGTTAAACAAAGAGTTCTGCGAGGAACGAGGTTACAAAATTTTTTTCGGAACTGACTGGCTTGATGATCCTGAATACGAAGCATTGGAAAAATTTTCTCGCGGGAGTATTTTATTCCTTTTTGTTGCGGATTCTAAAACTGGTCCGATTTCAGTCGATTCCTTCGACAGTGCCGTTAAGCTGGAAAGTGATTTTGTCGATGTTGATAAGATCATAAAAATACATGACTATGCCGTCGTATATGTCAGCGACGATCGCGACATATTTCTTGTTGCTGCAGCAGAAGACAAGCTCTCAAAACTGGTCGATGATGTCGTGAGCGCAGGCGGCAAGACCTACTCGTCGCTTGTGAAAAGCGGTACGGCTCTACCTAAAAAACAAGTTAAAGAGTTTTTTGACTATTGGGCTCCTTTGAATTTTGAGCTCAGCTAAAGTCGACCAACGATGCGCACCCGCAATCCCGCGCGATTTCCGTTGAAATCCCAATTCCAGATCGTACCGCCGCTGCGAGTCTCGAAATGCCACTTCGTTACGCGGCCAGACCGTCCGCCTTGGCTCGTCGATACCACTCGTCGCATGTGACCTAAGGCCTAGCGCCCGCCGGTTTCCCTGTCCTTCTTCGCCTGATCGTGATGCCACTTGATGGCGTAGAACATCCCTACGCCCAGCACGAGAAGCTTGAGCGGCAAGAGAACTATGGGGAACCAATCGACCCAATCGGGATCCATCATTTGAACACTTCCAGGCTATCGCTCGACACTGTCTGTCGTCAGATAGCGCTACGCCCAAACTGCGACGTCAACAATCTGTCGTTTTGCCGCAGCCCGGGCCGCAAACTGACCTCGCCTTCGCGCGGCGCACCCGGTAAGCGTTCCCCTCGCGGGAGGCGACCCAATCCTAACCTGCGGCCACAATCTTGTGCCGGTCCATCCGGTCTCGAAGTGCAGCAACAACGGCGTGCAGAAACTCGTCGCGCCGAAGACCCGATGTTGCCAAAAGTGCCTTTTCCAGCCGGTCGTGAATCTTGCTCATGAACCCGACATGGTCAAAACTGTGAGCAGAAATATTGACCTCGACCTCTTCCATATAGTGAGCAAGATGCGGGCCCAGCTCCAGATTTGCATCCGTTTGGTAATGGGCCGCCATTCGCTCTGCAAGTGTTCCCATCTGTACGTGGGGGCCATACGTCTCACTCATTCCTTCTCCTTTTCTAACCTGCGCAAATTACATAGGCAGAGTAACGTATAAGCACGAGATATTTCCTCTGCCATCGCGAAAACGTTATCTTGGCCTAACCGCATGCCAACGCTTTGTTGCCGGGCAATAAGCGCCGATTGCTGGCTGCGACAGAAAACCAGCCAACCGCCATGGATCATAACGCCGGACTCGGCTAGTACAGATCATCAGCAGTATCGTGGTGAAACGCATGGCAGGATCATTGGAAGCAAGGCCGCTTTTCGGCATCGGGCTGGCGGCCATGGGCTACTCCTGTTTTGCTCTTCAGGATGCGCTCGTCAAATGGCTTGTCGAAAGCTACGAGGTTCCGCAAATCCTCTTCGTGCGAAGCGCCGTCATTGTCCTGATCACCGGCTTACTGGCACATCGCTACCGCCACCCGTCCATCCTCAAGAGCAAATACCGCGGCACCGTCGTCATTCGCGCAGCCCTCATGCTCACCGCATGGATGCTGTTCTACAGCTCCGCGCGATATCTGGGGCTGGCGGAACTCACCACGCTCTATTTCTCCGCACCCATCATGGTCATGGTCCTCTCCATCTTTGTGCTGAAGGAGAAAGTCGGCGCAGGCCGCTGGATAGCCTGCGCAGTCGGTTTCATCGGCGTCGTCGTGGCTGCCAATCCGGCCAACTCGCCAAACTGGCTTCCCGCAACACTGTGCATCATCGCAGGTTTCTGCTGGGCGTGGAGCACCATCCTCATTCGCCTCGTCAGCAAAAGCGAAACGACATTGACGCAGATGTATGCCACCAGCGCACTGTTCGGCATCGCCTGCGCACTGTCCTTGCCATGGCTATGGAAAAACCCGGATGCGCAAGGGTGGCTTCTCATGATCGCGGTCGGGCTAGTTTCGACGTTAGGGCAATATCTTCTCTATGAAGGCTTCAGACACGCGCCCGCCTCATCACTCGCGCCAGTGGAATACACCGGCCTGATCTGGGCCTTCATCTATGGTTACGCCATCTGGACGGAAATACCGACAATCAACGTCTTCATCGGCGCAATCCTCATCGTCGCAGCCAGCCTCGTTCTCGTCGGGTGGGAACGGCGGAATATGAGGACCGCAAAGGAGCGGATTAGCTGATTTCTGCGAAGGAGATGCTAACTCGCGGCAACCGATATTAGAGCCTCAACGGTCCCAATACCTATTCTGTTATCAGCTTCGTTAGCCGCTTCTCCAGCAACGCAATCAATGGGTTCAGATTGTCGGCAAGGAAACCTGCCTCTGCTGCCGCGTACCATTCCCGTTGGTCCTCAGCGCGAAGATCGAGGTCATAGCCAGCGTTCTCGGCAATCATTTGCAAGAACAATCGCTGCACACGCCCATTACCCTCTATAAATGGGTGCGCCGCATTTATTTCGTTGATGAACCTCCCGGCCTTCTCCGCAAACTGTCGTTTTTCAAGCCCACAATAGTAGTTCGAGCTTTTCAGGTGCTCGAATTGTTTCTCAACCCATGAAGCTATGTATGCAGGCTTGGCGAAAGCGGCATTCGGGTTCCTGCTCGTCGTGTAAGTTCGCTCCATCCCTGCCCATTCGTAGATATCCTGAAAGAGATGGCGGTGAAGCGCTTTCAGGCCATTATACGAAAGCTCCATGGCCTGCGGAGGAATGGTCTTCACCCTTATCGCAACGATCTGCGCTTAAAACCGGCTGAGGTTTTCCCAGTTTCTCGCATCTAATAAATTGATTGGCACCCTTGATTCAGGGCCGGGATACATATATCGCTCGTAAATAGCCTTTTCGTTCACGCAACTCTTCGCTTTAAATAAAAAACGCCCCCAAAATGAGAGCGTTCACAATATCTGTAGACGTATATTAAGCGGCAGCGCGATTGCGTTGTTTTGCCATTTGCACGAGTCGAGCAATCTGCTCATCATCAGCAACACCGGCCGCATTCCATCCTTCAACCAAAGCGGCGAGCGCATCATCCTTCTGAACACCCTCAATCGCATTGTTGGCGTGCATCTGGTCGACGCGCCATGCAACACATTTGTTTCCATGTGAGGAAAACCGGTTCATGCTTGGTGTCTCCACTGCTTCTAACAGGCCGATTTCAACGCAATTCGCGCTTACAACGTTGCAGCCACTAAGGCGCGCAAACTGTCTCGTGTCCTAATGTATACCGTTATATCTGCTTAATGCGTGTACTCGACATAGGCAGTTCAAACATTGCCCCACCCTGCACAAGCTCGGACTGAGCCTCTATCTTTTGCCACAGCGCCAAAATGCGCTCCATCTGTTTCACGAGCGGAGACTTATAAAGCCCTTTTGAAAGAAAGAAACCGACGAGATGTGACGCGCGAAAAGCATTATACTCGGCTTTGTTGCGAGTAATCCGGCGATCCCCTGAGAGAACCACCCACCTGCCTTCGGCGCTTAGCTCTCGAATCCATTGCAAGTCTGTCACGCCGGGTCCGTACCGCTCCCGAACGTGAATGATGTCGTGTTTTCCATTGAACAAAGCATCGAGAGAGCGAGCAAGCGCAGGAGGAAGATTTTCATCTACCAAAACCTTCAAGCTGCCCTCTTTAACTCGTTTTCGAATTGCACCGCATCACGCACAACAGAAACCGGCACATCGTATATCCGCGCCACGTCTTCCACGGAGCCCTCCGCCTCAACCGCTTGAGCAAGCGCTATTGTCGGAACCCCGAACTCTGACGCGATAGGCTGGCCGAAAGACCGGCCTGGATCAATCACAATTGATTTTTTGCCGTTGAATGGCCGCCAACGTGCAACAGCATCATCTTCAATGTCGAGGTCTTTAAATGTTCGGTCGATAACCTGCTTGAAGACATATTGCTTCTTTTTCAGGTCCAGCATCTTGTTGTCACCAACCCGCTCAATGCTTTCCAGAAAAATCGTGCGCCCGTCCGTCTGGAAACGCTGCGTTGAAAACGGGCGGTCATCCCCAGCGCAATCCCGCGCATATTCAAGGCAGTTGCGAATGGCCAGCAAACCTACACCCGCATCCAGAAATGCTTTAACGAAGCGCAACTCAATCAAGTCGCGGAAGCCTATTTCAAGGTGTTCTTCAACGTTGGTATGCTGTGCCGTCCACAGCGGTGGAACCTGCCGCACAGCATCGTCACGCTTGTATGTGTAGCCTCGCAGCCAACGGTTGATGTTAAGAGGAGCTGTTTTCAACAGGCGAGCAGCCTCCGGCGCGGTGTACGAGCCGACGCCGATTGTGTCCGAATCCAGAGCGCGAGTTTGCAGTGAGGTCATGGTTGTAAGGTAGCTGTAAATTGCGCTGCTGCAAGATGGATTTTTTGTGTCGTATCCGGTTTCGAAGCGTAGGGGGCATTTGTGAATGGTGTGTTGCACTTTATTGACTGGTCGTGTGTTTAAGCGATGGTGGTGGTGAGCCCAGAGAGAGCGCCGACCATCGGTTAAGAGGCTTAGAAGCCGTTTTATCTTTGCATTTCATGGGATCGTTTCGCAATCGTCGTGATAATTGATGGATTAGGAAGCCTAATAGCTTCTTCCACGAAAGAAGATATCAATAGGGAGACCTCTATCATCCTTTAGGACAGCAATCTGAACTAAGCCTCGTGATAGGGCCTGTAGTACAGCAGACCTAGCATTAGGATGCAACTTTACAATCCTCCCTGATGGCCCAACTTCACCGAAACCGCGAGACGGCACTGGGGTTACGAAACGAGTATATCGCATGTAATCAGTGCGTGATGCATTTACGCTTTCTTTCGAGCTCGCCGACTTCATGAGAAAGCTTAGGTAAAAAGCAGCTAAACTGAAGCCGATGGCTATTGCTGTGGCTGCGTCGAGATGTAGCTGGAGAGTAGAAATATCGAGTAGTGGTTCAGCCTTGTGCGCTGCGGAGTGCCGCATGCTGGCAAGTTCATCAAAGTCGGTCTTTAGATCTGGGCGGCTGCCGCCAAGGGCTTGAACGATAGAGCCCAAGTATGGCCAGTTCGCATCACTGGCTAACGACTTAGTAAAGCCGGATATGTCGTCAGCGTATAAGTTGGATCCCTTATAGTTAAATCCAGCTCCTGAATGCTCGCGAGGATTTGTATTGAATTTGCTCATCCTAAGTATTTCAGTTTCCGCATATGACAAAATCTGCTGATCATTCCAATTCTTGTTAAGTTTGATCTGGTTTTCGACGCCAGAAAGGGCGTTTACAATAAGTATCTTGCGTAAGCTCGTGGAGAAGTCTTGATAATTAAGCCTGGATGTCGTCAGTTCGCGAATGGTATCTCGTGCAGAGGTGTTTATGTGGTCCTCTAGCGCCACGAACAGGGTTATTCCAAACCCTGACCTAATCATGTTGCCTAGCACAAACTCGCGAGTGCCTGGCATGCCCGCGCCCACGACAACTGGAGTTGTGAGTTCGCGCTTTAGAAAATTCACGCGCTCAAAAAACTTCGAGGAGTAAAACATCATGCGCCTAGTTTGGTCAGCAGCTTTCTGACTTCGGATATGCGATGTTTTACGCGGCTTGGTGTGTTAGTAGAGGTACGAGTTGCTTCCAGAAAGCGATCATCAGAAAAAAGATTATGCATTTCAGCTACAACTTCGGCTTTCCTATTGGCTACGCGATTAAGTGTTGCGTCTGGCAGCGACTTGATTGCGACCATCTGAGCATCGAATATTGAAGCGATTGGCTGATCTCTCCAACTCGCGTTTTCCGCCCGATGGAAAGCATGCTCCCCCCAGAATTGCTCGCAAAAGTAGATTGATCTATTAAAATCGCTTTCAAGTTGCGTTAACCATTGTCCTTCTCGGTTTTGGTTGTCCTTCATGAAGCTGTCGAGTTCTACGGACAGGTCACCCGAAAAAGTCTCGTAGTCGTTAGTCAAAGTAAAGAATCTCAGAACATATTCGACATCAACCATCTTCCGCCAATTTTGGCTACTATCGTCTTTGATTTTCAATTGCTTCCGCAGAAACTCATTTTCTGAAAGCTTGAACATCAAATCATTTAGAGGACCTCGGAATGCGACATTACGTATTTCTTGATTAAGTAGTTTTTCTCCGCCTCTATTGAGTCGTAGAAAAACCTCGTATTTCAGCTGAGGATCAGTCTGCTTTAAAAGCGTTATTACACGGATGTAAGGTCTCAGTTTGAAAGCGTTCTGGATTTCCTCCGGCAGGTCGGAGAACGTCAAACCATTCGCTTCGGTGAAGCTCTCCAATTCGCTCAGTTTGAGCCGCCCATGGATAAAGTTGCCGATGGCGTTTAGCCTCTGCTTTCCATCAATTGCGGTGTATGTGCCGCTCCTCTCCTCGGCTAAGTAGATCGGAGGTACTGGAACATTCAGCAAAAAGCTTTCGATCAATGCTGACTGGTCTTTTTTCGTCCATCTTTCCCTTCGCTGAAAAGTTGGCTGTAAGTCTATAGATTTTGCTTCGACCATTCCCGCGAGCGTGGCCAAGGGCAGGTCAGCCGATTGAATTACAAGTTGGGACTGGGCGCTCTCAAACCGCTTCCCGACGATATCTTTAATTTGATTTGTCACGTCACCATCCATTCCAGTTGATGGTAGTTAACTACCATACTGTTGTTGCCACATACTTAAAAAACATACTGGCTGGCGCACCAAGCTATCTTGCGATCCCTGTTTTAAGCAGTCTGCTGAAAACTGAGAATTTTTGCGAGGGGGTATTTAAATCATTTCACGAAGGAGCTTCCCCCATGGGACGTTGGAGGTGAGATGGTGTCCAATTCTTTTCTGATAATGCGTATGGTTTCTTTACTGCTCTTAGCCGGGACTAGGGAGGCATAAGGAGGGGTACTGGGGTGTGTCCTCATCGGTATGCCTTTATGGACGCAGGCCATGGTGCTCAATCATTTGACCGTTGGGATCGAACAGTTTTTTCGTACACCGTATCCTTTGGGCACGGTTTGCTAGCCAACATTTACGGGGTTTCAAAAATTCACAACTTTGGAGCAAAAATCCGCCGGTCTATAATAGGAAAATATTCATATTTTGATTTACGGCGAGATATTTTTCCTTTATAGTGTTTGAAGTCGCGTTCTCGTGCTGGCAGCCCCAGGCGAAGAAGGTGGCGGGTTTTGTTTTGATGGTACTCAGGCATCTAAGCTGAACTCGATACATGAAATGCGCGCTGCGCAGGCGGAATAACCCGTTGGTGACCCTATGGGCAGAACGGGCTTTCTTATTGCGCGTCGATGTATTTCGAGCATGGCTGAGTTTGGAATGCGAATAGTGGCAGAGAAGTAGGAAGACGAGGAAGATTAGATTTCAGCCTGGCGTGCGGGCCCGGATGCTGGCTGGAAATGCGGTTTGATAGTTGGGGGCGCTGAGAGGTGCCACACATATACAGTTACGAGGTAGCTTTCAGCGCCCCGTTGAAATGGCTTGTTTAGCTCATGGTTGGACGAGCAACGAATGGTGATGACGCGAGCTCAATGAGTTGCGTGAACGAACAGGTGTGTCTTGTTGAAGGAAAGAGGTGAGATCGACGGATAGAACGCAAAGATATAAATCACTAAATTCGCGATACTGCATATATAGAAATATATATTTGCAGATCGAATTGGCGCGTTAATATATAAATTTTCTGCGATCGAACATGTAGACAGTCTGGATAAGTGCGCGTATTTTTGGGCAGAAACCAGCGGAAAAGCTCGGAATCGACT